>JAICXF010000070.1 GCA_025981625.1 Sphingomonas sp.
CATCCACCATTCGGCCATGCTCTCGCCGGGGTGCTGGCGCGCGTACAGCCACACGTTGAGCTTGCCCTCGCCGATCTTGAGGCAATCGATGTCCTGCCCGTCGAGGCTCTTGCCGAGCGACGCGTAACCGACGCCGGGCAGCCCCGCCGTTTGGGTCACGAGGTCGTGGTGCCGCTCCATCGAGTAAGGCGCGAAATAAGCGATCCACACCAGGTCCTGCGGCGGCGTCAGCTTCATCGTCAGCACGCCGTTCAAGTAACTGGTGTCGGCGATCCGAAGCCATTCCTCACGGTCGAGGCTCATCACCCCTTTGTAGTCGGGCCAGCCATGCGGATAGGCCGACGCGGCGCAGTTCACGATCCGCAAGGTGACCTCGCGCCCGGCGGCGCCGGACAGCCGGAAGTAGAACCACTGGTAGAAATCCGACATGTGGTCGCGCACGATCTCGAGATCGATCGTATCGCCGTCCTGCCTGACAACCCGGATGTTCCCCGCGTCGAACGAGCTTGAAATGGTGATGGTCATCTGCCGTATTTCTCGGGGCCGTTGAAACTCGCCGCGCTGATAGAGCGACGGTAATGATCAGGCAAACGGCGCTTGCTGAGTGCAGGACGACCGGTAGTTAGGCACGATGCCCAGCCTGGAGATTCATGTTCCGATTAGTCCGACACCATCGTTCCTGACGATGGTTCATATGTTCGCCGAATCCATCCGGTCGTTCGGGGGGCGATTTTGCGATTCGAGGATCATTGTCAGTGTCGGCGAGGATATCGAGCCCTTCGACGTCGAGGCATCCCGGCCGGAACTCAAAGGCTATGACCTGCAATGGCGCTGGGCTGACCGCGCATTTTTCCGGCAGCACGGCTATTTCGTGACGGGGCTCCGCCGATGGACGGAACCGTTCGAGTGCGACTATGTCCTGATGGCGGATGCCGACACCCTCATCGTGAAGCCGTTCGATGACGTTACGGACTATCTGCGCACGCAGCGTTCGGTTGCAGGAGTGATCGCGACGAAGCCGCCGTTCAGTGCTCGCGGGAAGAGCGACGACGCGGTTCTCTGGCCGAAGCTTTATCGGGCAGCGGGTCTAACTCCGCCGTCGTTCGATTTCCCTATTCCCGGCCACGGCACTCATTATCCAGCCTCGGGTCTCGCCAAGGCTCCGGCCTACTATAACTTCGGGTTCGTCATCGGCACGAATCAAGCGATGAACGCAATCCGGCAATCCTTCGAAGCGGATTGCCGGGTCGCCAACACCTTCATGCAGAGCGATTTGTTGGGCCAGGCCGCTCTGGGCCTTTCAATCAGGCGGCAGCAACTCGATGCGGCTGCCCTCCCGCCGCGTTACAATCTCTGGACACAAGGAAAGTATCTGACGAAATTCCCGGAAGAGACCGATGACGCTCGAGTCCTGCATTATTTGAACGGCCCGTTCAGAAAGCATCACGACAATCATTCGATTGCCGATGTCCAGGACTGGATTGCGGCGCGGCGCGACTCTTCGGATGCGACGGAACGGCTGCTGGTGAGTGCGCTCAACATGGTGCTGGCGCGGATAGATGCGCGTGCCCAAGCGGGGAGTTTGGCTTGAATGAATGCCAAGCGAGTCGGCATTTTCGTTGGCGGCGTGCAGAAGTGCGGGACGACGAGTCTTCACAGTTACTTGAGGGAGCACCCCCGTTTGATGGCGCCGCGCAAGAAAGAAACGCATTTTTTCGACAACGAGAGCATCAATTGGGATCAGCCGGACTATGAACGTGACTTTCACCGGCGCTTTTATCCCGATTGGCAAGCGGACGCCCTCGCCTATGATGCCACTCCGATCACGATCTTCTGGCCGCCCTCGATTGCACGAATTATCGATTACAATCCGGCGGCCAAATTCATCTTTCTGTTCAGGGATCCGGTGGAGCGGGCATTCTCCCACTGGCGCATGGAGTTCGCCCGACAAGCCGAGACTCTTCCCTTTGCAGCGGCAATCCGGGAGGGGCGCCAGCGGCTGGATGGAGTGGCTAAGCTGGATCCAGACTGGCGGGTCTATTCGTACGTTGAGCGAGGGCTCTATGCCGAGCAACTCGAGCGCGTGTTCGAACGAGTGCCCAGGGAGCAGGTGCTCGCACTATCGTCGACCGAGCTCGCGAGCGCCCCGACCGCTGCCCTGGCGAAAATCTCAGCCTTTCTTTCGATCGGGGCTTTCCCAGACAGCGGTGCCAGACGCGTCTTCGTGGGTGGTCCGACCGAGCGCGAGGTGACACAAGGCGATGTGGACTATCTCTCCGATATCTTTGCCGCCGATGCGCAGCGATTCTCGGAGATGACCGCGCTCGACACATCGGAGTGGCTGGTTTGCACCAGGACTAGGCGGCCGTGACCGCTAAACGCCCCAACATTCTCATGATCGTGTGCGACGATCTCAATGCCTGGATCGGAGCCCTCGGTCGTCATCCGCAGGTGAAGACGCCAGCGATCGACGCGCTTGCGGCGCGCGGCACGCTCTTCACCAAGGCCTACTGCAACGCGCCTTATTGCAATGCGAGCCGGATCAGCGCGCTGACCGGCCGGCTTCCCTCGACCACAGGCGTTTACGAACAGGAACCCTTCTGGCCAGATCCCGGTCGCCCGACGACCTGCGTGGAGGCCTTGCGTTCACATGGATATTACGCGTTTGGCGCTGGCAAGGTGTTCCATGGCAAGTTCGACTACCGAGCCGCCACGCGCGAGGCGGCGACCAGCGCCGATTGGCGCGACACCCAGCATCGGGCCGCGATCTGGGACGACTTCAGGCCGCTGAATCCGGAGCCGCTACCGGCGAACCGACCACTGAACCGCCTCGTCGATTTCGACAACTTCGCCGACGTCTCGTCCAAATATTACCTGTTCGACTGGGGTGCATTCCCGGACTCGATCGAAGACCAGATGCCGGACAGCATCACTGCCTCAGCGGTGGAGGAGTTTCTAGCCGCTCCGCCGAAGGAGCCGTTCTTTTGCGCTGCCGGCATCTACAAGCCGCACTTGCCATGGCACGTGCCGCAGCGGTTCTTCGATCTTTACCCGCTCCGCGATATTGTTCTGCCGCTGGTCAAGGAAGACGACCTTGACGACGTGCCGCCGATCGCGCGCGAATGGGCCCTCAATCCAGCAGACCACGAACTGGTCACCAGCCATGGCCAGTGGCATCACGCAGTTCAGGGCTACCTCGCGGCGATTTCCTATTGTGACCACATCGTCGGGAGGATCATCGACGCGCTTCAGCGTTCGCCGGACCGGGATAATACGATCATCGTGCTGTGGGGCGACAACGGGTTCCACCTCGGCGAGAAGCTCCATTGGCGCAAATTCGCCCTGTGGGAAGAAGCGACGCGAGTGCCGCTGATCATTGTTCCCCCGAGCGGTACAAAATGTCCGCCGCGCATTTCGCAGCCGGTGAGCCTCGTCGACCTGATGCCGACGCTCATGGACCTGCTCGGCCTGCCCAAATCAAACGAAGATGACGGCACCTCCCTTGCCGGCCTGATGAGCGCGACACCCACTGGCCAGTCGGGCCCCCCTTGCGCGATATCGACCTGGGGCCGGGGCAATCACTCGGTCCGTCGCGGACACTGGCGATTCACGCGCTATTCCGACGGCACCCACGAACTGTACGATCACTCGGCCGATGCTTACGAGTGGACCAATCTTGCCCCAGACCCGCGTTTCTCGGCCAAGATCAGGCAGCTTGAAACATTTCTGCCGAAAGACTGACGAACGCTGCTGGAATTGCCTTGGCGCCTTCGCTAGCGCCTCGCCATGACCAATCCAGCAGTGCTCGTCACCGGCGGTGCCGGCTACATCGGAAGTCACGCCGTGCTCGCGCTCAGAGACGCGGGCTGGCGGGTTGCGGTGATTGACGATTTGTCGAACGGCTCGCGCGAGGTCGTGCCCGAGGGCGTTCCCTTCTACCAAGGCTCGATCGCCGAACGGGTGCTGGTCGACAGCATCATCGACCAGCTCGGGATCGGCGCGATCATGCATTTCGCGGGCTCGATCGTGGTTCCGGAATCGGTCGAGCACCCGCTCGATTATTATGCCAACAACACGCTCGCCAGCCATGCGCTGATCGCGGCCGCGGTGGCCGCGGGGATCCAGCACATCCTCTTTTCGTCGACGGCGGCGGTGTACGGCGCGCCCGAGCGCGTGCCGATCGTCGAGGAAGCACCGAAGGTCCCGATCAATCCGTATGGCGCCTCGAAGCTGATGACCGAGCGGATGCTCGAGGATTGCTCGGCGGCATACGGGTTCAACTACGGGGCGCTGCGTTATTTCAACGTCGCCGGCGCCGATCCGAAGGGCCGCACAGGGCAAATGGGCAAAGGCTCGACGCACCTGATCAAGGTCGCGGTCGAGGCGGCCGTCGGTAAACGGGATCATGTCGCCGTCTTCGGAGATGATTATCGGACGCCGGACGGCACCTGCATTCGGGATTATATCCACGTCAGCGATCTCGCCGCCGCGCACGTCGCCGCGCTGGAGTGGCTGACCGAGCATCCAGGCGAAAACCTCGTGATCAACTGCGGCTACGGGAATGGCCTGTCGGTGTTGGAGGTGCTCGACACGGTGGATCGCGTGAACGGCGCGCCAGTGAAGCGCTCGGTCGAGGGCCGGCGTGCAGGCGATCCACCAGCGCTGGTGGCAGGCAACCAGCGCCTCCTTGACACGCTTGGCTGGCGACCCGCCCATGCGGAGATCGACGGGATCGTCAAAGATGCCCTGGCCTGGGAAAGGAAGCTGATCGCGCGCTAGCCGAGTCTAGCTTTGGCGGATCAGGACCGTGGTCGGCTTCCCCAAATGATCGGCAAGCGCATCGACGCAGCTCATGTGCTCGTCGCGCTGCTCGGCCATGGCGGAAATGTCCGCCGGCGAGCGCAGCGGGTAGCCGCTGCTGCCCAGCCGCTGCCGGACCTGCTCCAGCTGGGCGACGGGGGTTTCTGATGCTTTCGGCTTGACGTTGATCATCAACGCAAGTTCCCGCGCCATTCGCGCCCCTTCTTCGCGAAGCAGCACGGCGGGGCCGTAAAGACGGTCGTCCTCGATCAAATGCTCCGCAATGAGAGCGAGGTCGAGGATGGCGCCCAATGCGCCGGGCCAGCCGGCGCCGGTTCCGATCGACTGGAAATAGATCAGCGACGGATGCGATGTATGGCTTTGCCGGACGGTGGCGCACCAGGTCCGCGATTCTTCGAGCACCTGCGGCAATGCGTCGGCGTTGCGGAGCGCGGCGAACCGCTCCAGCAGGGTCAGCGCCGAAGGAGGCTGTCCCGCGGACGTGCTGAGCTTTATGATTCCGGTGTCCCGCCGGGCAATGCTGCCCTGCACCTCGAGCAGGTAGGTCACGGCCATGGTCATGACGGCAAGTCCGCAGAACCCCGCGGCGAGCACGACCCATCGCCCGAATCCCGCCGGATTGGCCTGGCTCAGCCCCACTGTGACCAGCGAGCTTCCAACCAGATAGACGGCGTCGCCAAAGGCCTTCAGCGGGGGCTGGAAATCGGACCGGAATGCGTACGTCATCAATCCGAACGCGATTGCCAGCAGCGCCATCCAGATGACGAAGCAGGAGACCAGCACGAACGGCGCAAAGGCCATCGACAGCCCGCGGCGACGCCCGCGCGCCTGCTTCCAGACGGGCAGAAAGACGAGCACCAGCCGGTGCGCCACTTTCAACGACGCCCGGCTCCCGCCCGGCACCACCACCGTCTCGAAAACGTCCTTGAGGACCATGGCGGCGAGCACCGCGCCAAGGATGAAAAAAAGGATGTTCAGGACCATTCGCATCGAAACGGCGGATGGCTCACAAAAGTGCCCTGCTGTTGACTTGAGCGCGCCCGCTCTCTAGGGGAGCCGCCGGTCTTTCCAGACCAATCCGACAAACCGAAGCAAAGAACAACGAGGCAGGCGCCCGGCCATGAAGATTCGCAATTCATTGAAGTCGCTCAAATCGCGCCACCGGGACTGCCGCGTCATCCGCCGCCGTGGCCGGACCTACGTCATCAACAAGACGAACCGGCGCTTCAAAGCCCGGCAAGGCTAAGGTCGAGCGACCTTGGGCTTGCTAGCTCGTCAGGGCTAACACCCACGCTGGCTGCCCCCGGCCTCGGCGGGCTCCTCCGCGACTACCGACGCTTCGCGGGGGCACGCCTGTGGCTCGCGCTCAGCCTGATGCTGCTCGGCGCCATCGCCGAGGGCTTCGGGCTGCTGATGATCGTTCCGCTGGCGACGATCGCCATCAATGGCGGCGCTTCGGTCGGCCGGTTCGCGCCATGGGCGGCCGCCTGGCCCGCTGATCGCCGGTTTTTCGCCGCGCTCGCCCTCTTCCTTGCCGCAATGGCGGCGCGCTCGCTCCTGCTGTTCGCGCGCGACACGCTGCTGGCGCGGCTTCGCTCAGATTACGAAGCGAGCCTGCGGCTGCGGGCGACGGCGACGCTGGCACGACGTGGCTGGTCCTTCGCCAGCCAGATCGGCCAAGCGGGGATGCAGTCGCTGCTTCTCAACGACGTTCCGCGCGCGAGCGACGCCGTCGGCTTTGCGGCCCAGATGAGCATCGGCGCGACCATGCTGCTGGTTCAGCTGACGCTGACCTTCATTCTCTCGCCGGCGCTCACCGGCGTCGCGCTCCTGTTCCTGGTCCTCGCTTCGTTACTGTCGCTGCGCTTCACTCGCCGAGGCGTTCAAAGCGGTCTCGCGATCGTTCATGCGATGGAGGACAGCGCCGGGTCGGGCTTCCGCCTCCACGCCGGCCTCAAGGCCGCCCTGGCGCAGGGGACGGTGCCGGCATTTCTCGAGGAGTATCGCGTCAGCCTCGCTCGTACGGCCGCCCGATTCATCGGCTTCGCGCGCGACTATAATTTCGCGCTGCAGGCGGCGGCGTTCGGGGCCGCGCTGGTCGCGGCCGTGCTGCTGCTGGTCGGTGTGCGTGTGCTCGCGCTTCCGTTCCCAATTCTCGCCGCCAGCCTGATCCTGTTCGCGCGCATGGCCAGCCCCGCGCAGGCGGTGCAGAACAGCGCGGTTCGGCTGGCTGCCTATGCGCCGGCCTTCGCGGCGATCGAGCGGCGGCTCGGGCCGGTCGATGTCGGCGTTCCCGCCGAGCTCAGGCGCCAACCGCTCGACTGGACCTGTCTCATCCTCTCCGACACCCGGTTCGAACATCAGCCGGGACTTGGACTAAGCCGCGCCTCGGTCGAGCTCCGGCGCGGCGAATGGCTGGGAATCTCGGGAGGGTCGGGCGCCGGCAAAACGACCCTTGTCGACCTGGTCGCTGGATTGCTGGCTCCTCAATCGGGCAGGATCACGGTGGACGGTCATGCCCTCGACGGAGAGACGCTGGAGCAGTGGCGCGCGGCCATCGCCTACGTCGGACAGGACGGCAATATCTTCAACGACAGCGTGCGGAGCAACCTGCTCGCCGATGGCGTCGCGGCGGAAGAGGCGGAACTCTGGCGAGTGCTCGACATCGTCGGACTGAGCGAGCGCGTGCGCGCGTTCTCCAGCGGCCTCGACGAAGGGCTCGGCGATCGCGGCAGCCAGTTGTCCGGCGGTGAGCGGCAACGGCTGGTATTGGCCCGTGCCCTGCTGAGGAACCCGAGCTTGCTGATCCTCGACGAAGCAACCGCGGCTCTGGATCCGGCCGGTGAGGCAATCGTCCTCGACCGGATCAAGGCGCTCGTACCACGGCCGGCGGCGCTGCTCGTGGCCCATCGCGATTCGACCCTGCGCCATTGCGATTCGGTGCTGTCGATCCAACATCGGACGGTGCCGTCCTCCGAGGGCAAGGAAACGGGTTGATGAAGGTCGGGAAACTTGTGCTGCTGGGGTTCGCG
>JAICXF010000032.1 GCA_025981625.1 Sphingomonas sp.
AGAGCCCGGTCAACCGCCGCGAATACGGCCCCGGCCAGCACGGTCAGCGCCGCAAGAGCAAGATCAGCGATTACGGCATCCAGCTGCGCGCCAAGCAGAAGCTCAAGGGCTATTACGGCGACATCACGGAAAAGCAGTTCAAGAAGAACTACACCCAGGCGATCGCCATGAAAGGCGACGCTTCGCAGAACCTCATCGGGTTGCTCGAGCGCCGCCTCGACATGGTCGTCTATCGCGCCAAGTTCGCCCCGACGATCTGGGCCGCTCGCCAGATTGTCAGCCACGGTCACATCCGCGTCAACGGCGTCAAGTGCAACATCGCCTCGCGCCGGGTGAACATCGGCGACGTGGTCGAGCTCGGCGGCAAGGCGCAGGAGATGGCGCTGGTCATCGAGGCGCAGGGCCTCGCAGAGCGGGACATCCCCGACTACGTGGTGCCCGACGGCACGTCGAAGATCACCTTCACCCGTGTGCCCAAGCTCGATGAAGTGCCCTATCCGGTGCGGATGGAACCGAACCTGGTGATCGAGTTCTACTCGCGCTAATTTGGGGGGACAGCAGCGGACAATCGGGGCGGCCTTCTTAATTCATGGGCGGCCTTGGATGACATCTCCCCCACTTCCCGAATGGGCGCCGCACGAGGCGGTGTGGATCGGCTTTCCGAGTGATCCGACGCTTTGGCTGGGCGACCTGAAGCCAGCCGAGCGCGAAGTCGCGGAATTTGCGGAGGCGGTCGATTGCGGCGGGCGCGGCGAGAAAATCCGGCTCGTCGCAGCGCATGATGGGGCGGCGGACAGTGCCCGTCGCCTGTGTCCCTTCGCCGAAGTGATCGTCGAACCCTTCGGCGACATCTGGCTGCGCGATACTGGGCCGGTCGTGCTTGGCTCGGGCAAGGACCGGCGGACACAGGGCTTTGGCTTCAACGGCTGGGGCGGCAAGTACGATCTCGGGGGCGATCAGGATATCGGCCAGCGCCTTGCCAGACGTGCCGCCCTGCCCTTCGCCAAGGCGGATTGGGTCCTCGAGGGCGGAGCGATCGACGGCGACGGCTCCGGCTGCGTCCTCACCACTGAGCAATGCCTCCTCAATCCCAACCGCAACCAGTTCACGCGCGAGGAAACCGAAGAGCGCCTGCGCAAAGACCTCGGGTTCGAGCGCGTGGTATGGCTCGGCTCCGGCCTCATGAACGATCATACCGATGGCCATGTCGACAATCTCGCGCGGTTCGTGGCGCCCGGACGGGTCGCTATTCCGACCGCGGGCAGGGACGATCCAAACGAAGCGGTGTACAAGGATGCCGCGCGCCGGCCCGGTGACGCAGGCCTGGACATCGTGACCCTGCCCTCGCCCGGTCGGATCACCGATGAAGACGGCGACGTGATCCCCGCGAGCTACATGAACTTCTATATCGGCAACGCCGCCGTCGTGGTCCCGCAATATGGAGCGCCAAACGACCGCGCCGCGGTTGAAGTCGTGAGGGCGCTGTTCCCCGACCGCGTTGCAATTGGCGTTCGCGCCGACCACATCCTGACCGGAGGCGGAAGCTTCCACTGCATTTCACAACAGGTGCCTGCGTGACGAAGCTCACCGTTGCTGCGCTGCAGCTCGCCTTCACCGACGACACCGACGCGAACATCCGGGCGGTTAGCGAGCTCGTGCGCGAAGCGGCGGCCAAGGGCGCCGAAGTGGTGCTTCCACCCGAGCTGTTCGAGGGTGCCTATTTCTGCCGCATCGAGGACGAAAGCCTGTTCGCGACCGCGCTCCCAACTGCCGAACACCCGTCAGTGATCGCGATGCAGAAACTCGCCCAAGAGCTGAAAATCTGGATTCCCACGAGCTTCTTCGAGGCCGATGGACCGCATCATTACAACAGCCTGGCGATGGTCGGCCCTGACGGAAACGTCGCCGGCGTCTACCGCAAGAGCCACATCCCCGACGGTCCTGGCTACGAAGAGAAATTCTACTTCCGCCCGGGAAATACCGGATTCAAGGTGTGGTCCGGCCCACACCGGTCGACGCTCGGCGTCGGGGTCTGCTGGGACCAATGGTACCCCGAAACCGCCCGCGCGATGATGCTGATGGGCGCGGACATCCTCTTCTATCCGACCGCGATCGGCACCGAGCCGCACGATCCCGACCTCGACACCTCGCGGCTATGGCGCCGGGCGATGATCGGCCACGCTGTGTCGAACGTGGTGCCGGTAGTCGCGGCAAACCGGATCGGCACCGAACATGGCCAACGCTTCTATGGCCACAGCTTCATCTGCGACGAACGCGGCGACATCGTCGCGGAGTTTGGCGCCGATGAGACCGGCGTGCTGGTGGCGACGCTCGATCTGACGCAGGCCAAGAAGCACCGCGCGGCGTTCGGCTTCTTCCGCGACCGAAGGCCCGAGCTTTACGGTCGGCTCACCGAAGACATCTGAGGGCCAGCGCCCGCTCGAACACGTTCTCGAACATCGCCGCGTCGAGCCGCCGGGTGTTCTGATTGTATCGTGAACAGTGATAGCTCGAGAGCAGAATGCGGCCATCCGGGACGCAGATCTCGGAACCGTGGCCAAAGCTCGGACGGACGCCGAGCGCTCGTGCCGCGGCAAGGTGCGCGATCTGGCCCAGGGCGATCAGCACGCGCACGGTCGGCAAGCTCGTCAGGGCGGCTTCGAAATAATTGCGGCAGGTCGCGATCTCCCGCGGCTCGGGCTTGTTGGCCGGCGGAAGGCATTTGACCGCGTTGAGGATCACCGTCCCCTTCAGTTGCAGCCCGTCGCCGGGACTCGCGCGATATTCGCCTTCGGCGAGGCCGAACTTCAGCAGTGTCGCGTAGAGCAGCTCGCCCGCATAATCGCCCGTGAATGGTCGCCCAGTGCGGTTCGCGCCCTGCTTGCCGGGTGCGAGACCGACGATCGCCAGCCACGCGTCGGGATCGCCAAAGGCCGGCACCGGCGCGTTCCACCATTCGGGATGCTCATTGCGGCATTCATCCCGGAAACGCACGAGCCGGGGGCATAACGGACAATCGCGAGGCGCCTCGGCTTGCGGTATCGGTGACAGGTCGGCGGGGCTGGCGAACTCCATCACCCTGACCTAGGCGACCAGCGGTGGCAGGCGCAACGCACCTCTACGCGATCGCAATCGGCTCCAATCAGCCGCACGGCCGCTATGGCAGGCCGCGGCAGGTGGTGGAGGCCGCGATCGCTCGGCTTGAGCAGGATTTCACGCTGTTCGACGCGTCGCCGATCGTTCTCAACGCGGCCCACGGAGGCGCCGGCCGTGATTTCGCCAATGCCGTGGCGCTCGTCGAGACCGAGCTTGAGCCGCGGCAGCTGCTGCCTCGGCTGAAGTCTATCGAGCGTAGCTTCGGACGACGTCCCGGTCGGCGCTGGGGGCCGCGCGTGCTCGATCTGGATATCGCGCTGTGGAGTGGCGGCCGCTTCAAGTCACGCAAGCTGACCGTCCCCCACCCGCAGCTCGCAAAACGTGCGTTCGTGCTCCAGCCGCTCGCGGCGATAGCGCCCGGATGGCCGGTCGGCCCGCTGAGCGTTCGTCATTTGGCGGAGCGCCTTGCCCGCAGGCAGCCGCGCGGCTAACCCGCAGGCGCAGAGGGCCCATAGCTCAGTCGGTAGAGCAACTGACTTTTAATCAGTAGGTCGCTGGTTCGAATCCAGCTGGGCTCACCAGTCCTTCAGCGGCTCACGGGAGGGGTCACCAGGTGACGGTGTACAAGCGAGCGGTCGATCTCATGGAAGCCGAGCTCGGCGACGAGCTGGTCGCGCTCGATGCCGATGCCGGTCGGTGTTTCGGTTTTAACGATGTCGCCACGTCGGTCTGGCGGCAGCTGGAGCAACCCAAGAACCTCGACCAGCTCCGCTGCGCACTCGTCGATGAATATGATGTCGACCCGGAGCAATGTACGCGAGAGCTCAAGGAGCTTCTTGATGACCTATGCGCCAAAGGCCTTGTTACGGTTACAGCCTGAACTGGAACCACCCGCCAGTCCCGACATTGAGTCTGGTCAGAAGGTTACGGCTTCAATATAGAAACCCCGATCGAGGCTCGGAGGAGGTCGCACGGTGGCCAGGAAAGAATGGCGCAAACCCGAAGTGAAAATACTCAAGGCGGGTGCAGCCGAGAGTCTCTCCGCGACTAAGAATGATGCGGGCACTGGCAACCAGAAGTCCTAAGAACGGACCTTTGACGCTCCGCCTCCGCGCATCGACGGAGTAGCTTCTGACAGCAATCGCCGGCTTCTGGTCGTTCACTGGGGAGCCCGCCACACCAGCTTGCAAGCGCATGCTCGGCGCGCAGCGAGCCTATGGAAATCATTCGGCCAGCCTCGACATCGGACCTCTGTCGGTCGGGCGCAATCTCTATCCAATGCTCCCGCAGGATGCGGATGATCGCGGTCCAATCCTTCGCGGCCCGTATGCACTGGTCGCCGATGTGCGCATCGACAATCGCGAAGAGCTTGAGCGCGCGCTGGGCTTGTCTCTCGCCGAAGCCGCCCGGCAGTGCGACGCGGCAATATTGTTCGAAGCTTTGCTCGCATGGGGTTCCGGTGCGCTCAACCGCGTGGTCGGGGAGTTCGCAATTGCCTTCTGGGACGCACGTCGGCGCAAGCTCTTGCTGGCGCGGGACATCCTCGGACTGCGACCCCTCGTGTTCCATCGCGCCAAGAACTTCTTTGCCTTCGCGAGCATGCCCTCGGGGCTCCATGCACTTCCCGGCGTGCCCTATGCTGCCAACCCGGAGCATTTGGCCGAGAGCCTCGCCATGCTGCCTGAACTCGGCTCGGCCACGTTCTTCCACTCGATCGAGCGCGTCGTCCCGGGGCACTTGATGGAGGTCGGCGAATCCGCCGCGGCGAGCGTCCGCTATTGGCGGCCGGCAGGTCCCTCCGGCAAACGGCTGAGTCCTCGCGAATATGAAGAAGGACTGCGCAACGTCATCGACGAGGCGACACGGTCGCAGTTGCGGGGCGCGGGAAAGATTGTGGCCGCGCAGCTGAGCGGGGGGCTCGACAGCTCGATCGTGGTGACCAGTGCCGCGAGGCAAATGCCGGACAGCACCATCGTCGCCTACACCGCAGTGCCGCGAGGCGGCTTCGAGGGGCCGCTCCCGCCAGGTGCGCTCGCAAGCGAAGCCGATCGAGCCGCAGCAACGGCCGCGCTTTACCCGAATATTGAGCATGTGATCGTCGAGAATGGAGAGATTGCGCCGCTCGAGCTGATGCAGCGCTCGTTCGCCTATGTGCAGCAGCCCGTGCCGAATCCCTGCAACAACGTCTGGGCGACCTCGATCTACCGCCTAGCGAGGGAGCGCGGCGCCACCGTGCTGCTGATCGGCAATGCAGGGAACCTGACGGCGACTTACTTTGGGCTGCACTGGCTCCCTGAGCTTCTGCGGCAGGGGCGCCTCATCAAACTCGCGCGGATGAGCCTGGGTGCGCGTCGCCACGGCTTCTCCACCCTATCCGTCGGCGCCCAGGTGATCGGACCGTTCCTGCCAATGTGGCTCTGGAAACGGCTAAGCCGACGCGTAACGGATTTACAGGAATACGCGCCCGTCAGCCCTCGGAGGATGCATGAGCTCGAGCGGAAGGCTCGAGAGAGCGGCATGGATTTTTCCTATCGCCCGCGCAGAAATCCGTTCGCGCTGCGGCTGTGGGCGCTCACGCGCTTCGACAACGGCGGCTATCTGAAAGGCGTGCTTGCGCAATGGGGCCTGAGTGCCCGCGATCCGACTGCGGACAAGCGTGTCATCGAGTTCTGCCTTGCCGTGCCCGATGAAGAATACATACGCGATGGCGTCCCCCGCTCTCTCGCGCGGCGAGCATTCGGCAGCCGGATGCCGGCCGAAGTGACCAACGCGACCGTCCGTGGACTACAGGCGCCGGACTGGTACGAGGGACTGGGGAATGACCTGCCAGCCGTTCGCGCCGAGATCAACCAGATCGCTCGCTCGGCCGGGGCAGAGGACGCCATCAACCCCGCGTGGCTGGAAAGCGCTTTGTCATCTTGGCCGAAGGGGGGATGGGAGCGCGAAGACATAGTCATGCGCTACCGCCACGGCCTACTCTACGGACTGTCGGTGGGACATTTCATGCGGAGGGTCGCGGGGACCAATTAGCACACTCACCGAAGCGCAAGGTCGCGCACCGACTGCAGGATGAGCTCATTTTGCTCGTCGAGGCTGGCGATGTCCCAGACGCGCGACAGGCGATAGATCGGCACCCTTCGCACGAGCTTGATCGTCGCCGACCAATGGCGATCATATCCGCCGACCTGATCGAGGTACCTGCCCCGGTAAGTGTTGTCGAAGATCGCATTCACGGCATCGAGCCCGCTCAATGATTCGACACTGAATGCCTCGCCTTTGGCGAGAATGAACACCGCGCCGATCTCACTGGAGTTCCGGGCCGCCTTGTCACCGATCCAGACGTCATACTTCCTGAAATCGTCGTCGCCGAGATAAGAGCGGGGAAATGACGAGGTCTGACGTCCGCTAGCCTCCAACACCTCTTCCCCCAGGCGCAGTCGAGGCAGGCCCGGACACGCGAAGACGTGTCCCTCGGCGCCGAACTGGACGACACAGACGTCATCGGCGATCACTCGAAACCCGCGGTCGTGGAACCAGGCAGCGAGGGTCGACTTGCCGGCGCCGCTCTCCCCCATGAATGCGACCGCTTTGCCATCGATCTCGACCGCGTTCGCGTGAAGCGGCAATAGTCCCCGCTGGTGGAGCAAGGCACCGAAGGCTGATCCCAGCAGAAATAGTCGAATATTCCGGTCGGGAGCGGCGGGATTGGGCTCGACGATAATGTCGCAGCCGCCCTCGATCCGGTACCGCGCCACTTCCGGGACCGTAAGCAGCAGGGCCCCGCCGTGCGTTTGAAGCCCCGGCTTTGACGCCGGCTCGCTGAGAGCTCCGACGTCGATGGTCACATCTGGCTCCCCGCCCGCCTCAACTCCGAACAGCTCCGGCAGCGGAAGAGTGCTGCGCACCGTCAGCCCGAAGACCTGATAGTCATAGCTGCTTGCCACTTGTGACGAGGCCTTAAGGATAGGAAGCTATAAGAGCGAAATCGCCCGCTTCCGCCCCACCGATCACCGCGCGCCCCTCCACCGTCACCCAGACATGAGCCTCGAGCTTTCCGCTCTCCGGATGATGGCGGGCGCCATAGTGAAGCACTGCGTCGAAGCCGCTCGATCGAAGCAATCGCTGAGCCACGAGACCTTTTTCGATGCACATCGTGCGCCACGGTAGCCGGCGAGCGGCGGCTTCGACGGTCCAGACGCAATCGTCCAGGGACAACCGCTGTTTGCCAAGTCCTATGCTGCCAAAGCGAATGGCGATCCGGAAGGGCAGGAACGCGACCTCGGCCGAGGCGAACGCGAGCAACACCAAAGCGCGCAGGAGCAGCCGCCGCTGCCGCCAGTCAAGTCGGCGCAGCCGAGCGACAGACCCTGCTCTCGACATCGTCATCACGGTTTCGAGCATAACGTCCCGGTTCGCTTTGTCAGGCCATTGGGGCAAAGAAGAAGGATGGCGGCCAACGAGCGAAACTTGAAAGCCTGCTTTCCACACGAGTTCAAGCTTGCGGTCGATTGCTGCCGATCCGCCTTTCGGGATTCACACATCGCTGCTTCGCCGATGCTCGACCAGGTGGACTGGCCGCGGTTTGCGCGGCTTGCCGAGTTCCACCGGATCGAGGGACTGGCGGCGCGTTGGGCGGCCGACCAGACCAGCGCTCCAGAGGATATCCGGCTGACCCTGGCGGATGCGGCAGCGAGGATTGCCGCACGAAATCTTGAGGCAAGTGCCGAATGCCGCACACTTCTCAAGTCGTTTCATTCCGCCGGTGTGCCACTGTTGTTCCTGAAGGGCCTGACCGTCGGCGCGCTCGGGTACCGAAGTGCCATGGCAAAAGCAGCCGTCGACATCGATCTGCTGATCGATCCGGCGGACCTCAGAAGAGCGGCGGAGCTGCTCCGAGCAGCGGGCTACAGTCTCGCGGCGCCGCGCGATTCGGCGAATGACGGCGTGCTTACGTCGTGGCATGGATGGTGGAAGGAATCTGTCTGGGCCAAGCGCTCGCCAATGCTTCAGATCGACCTTCACACGCGATCCGCAGACAATCCGCGCCTGATCCCGAGCTTATCCGCGCACTCAGCACGGCAAACGGTCGACGTCGGTAACGGCGTTCGGTTGCCGACCTTCGCCGACGAAGAGCTGTTTGCCTATCTAACCGTGCATGGAGCTTCCAGCGCCTGGTTCCGTCTTAAGTGGATTGCCGACTTGGGCGGGTTTCTCAGCGGCCGAAGCGGCGAGGAGATCGAACGCTTGCACCGCCGTTCGCAGGAACTCGGAGCCGGCCGTGCCGCCGGGCAGGCCCTGCTCCTTGCCGACGATCTATTCGGAACTCTCGCGGATGCTCCCTGCCTTCGCCGAGCACTGCTGCAAGACGCGTCAACGCGGCGGCTGTATGGCACGGCATTCCGGCTGCTGACCCGCGAGCCGACGGAACCGACTGATCGCCTGCTCGGGTCGTTTCCAATCCGCTGGAGCCAGTTCCAGCTGCTGCCCGGTGGGCGCTTCAAGTTCTCGGAGCTGTCCGGACAGGTCCGCCGCATGCTGACGCGCGTGACCATTTAGCCGCGGCGCTGGACTCTCCTCCGGAACAGCTCGGGCCGCACTCGGGCGGTAATCATCAGCACCGTCGGCAAGAACATCGTCAGCACCAGGTCCTTCGCTCCTTCGCCATATTGTTGGCCGGGGTCTGGCCATCGCTCAACCCAAAGGTCGACCGCTTCATTCCACAGGATCACGGCGAGCACGCCGAGCCACGGCAACCAGGAGGTCAGCGGACGGCGCAATATCAGCCCGAAAGCGAGCGACAGCAGCACTCCCACGAGGACGTGCAAAGCGTCGTGATCGATCGTCGCCGAATGCTCGATGAAGAGCTTCGACTGGTGCCACGAAGCCATTGCGGCGATCAGCGCGTGCCATAATGCGCGCAACAGCTCGATCCTAATGAATGACCAGGTGGCGCGTCGGCCAAAGGTCGGTCGGATCCTGCTTCACGGGCGCCCGTCGGTCGGCCAGCAGCGCGCAGCAGGCGGCGAAGCACGCGCTTATTGCCGCTGTCCGGAGCGGAAAATCCACCAGACTGTGAACCAGGACGGCAGCCGAAGCGATCGCGGCAGCGCGCGCGAAAGGTGCTGGCGGAACGGCGCGCCATGCGGCGGCGGCGGCGATGCCCCACCAGAGCAGGAAGGCAAGCATCAGGAGGATGCCAGCTAAGCCGAGCTCGAGCGCGACCTCGACATAATCGTTATGCGCGTGAACCACATATTCGTTGGTCACCCGCTGGGGGCTTTCGTACAGCGGATAAACTCGGACGAAGGAGCCAAGCCCGGATCCCCACGGCATCGTGTCGGCGATGGCTTTGCTGGTAGTATCGAGGATTTGCCGCCGCGACTGGACCGAGGTTCCCGCGTTACTGCCGATTTTTGTCGCTCCGATACTTGTCGTTGCAAGGGCGCCTACCGCGACGATGAGCGTCAAGGCGGCAAGCGCGGCGATCGGAAGCCGCCAGCGACTATTCCCCGGCAGGAGGACGAGCGCGCTCGCAGCCACAACGGGGATGGCGAGGCCGTAGCCGGCTAACGGCCCGTTGAGCGCCAGCCCGACAATCAGCACGAATGTCAGTGCCGCAAGGACTGCCAGGAGCGCAAAATAGCCCTGGATGTTCCTGCCCTTCCCTGCCGACGCAATCGCGGCGACGAACGGCAGAGCCATCAGCAACAACGTGGCCATGTGATTGGAATTGGCAAAGAAACCGACGGCAGAGCCAAAATTTGATTCCGGGTAGAGATACCACGGCGATCCCGCCCCGCGATCCGCCACCTGGAGCGCGCCGAGCGAAACGCCGCCGAGAGTCCCCAGCAGCAACGCGCCGGCAATCCAGCTTGGATGATAAGCCCGGAGCCGAGTCATGGCGCAGAACAGTGCCACCGGCGGAATGACGCACAACAAAGTTGCCACAGAAGCCGCGGGGGTGAGCGAGATAGGCAGCATCGGAAGCGGCTGGCCAAGAAGCTGGTAACCGTTGGCGATGAGGGTCCGGCTCCCATGCGCCCACACCGACGGCGGGAGCGGGATCAATTGTAGGAGCACCACCAAGAGCGCCGCGGCCACGATGAACAACAGGGACCCGGCACGGCTTGGTAGCGGCTCGGCAGCCGGCGCGGCGGCGGCCCAGGCCAAAATCGCGATTCCGGCAAGTTGCAGGAGCATGTTCTGCCAAGCGCCCTGTGCGCTTCCGCCAAGCACAATGCAGGCGAGCAGATAGGCTGGCGCTATGGAGTGGCGAATCCGCTCACGCACCAGGCGCCACCCGCTCAAGCTTGAGCTCGGCGATGGTCACGTCACTCTGCTGCGCGACGTCAGAGGACGATCCGGAGAGTTTCAACCATTGCGCTCGGCAGCTCGCGGGGACATCGAAGCTCCATCCGTGCGCAGCGGCGGCCTCGAGGGTGACGGATGCGATCGGAGCGTCCGCCTTGTCGCACCACAGCGACCAATTGAGCACCCGTCCATGGCCCGGATCGCCAAGTAACCGCATCGACAGGCGGTAGGTGCCTGGCGCGAGCAGCAGCAGCTGGGTCGCGAGGATCCCATCCTCCTGGCCATAGAAGACGACATGCAGGCGCCCACGCGACTGCCGTTCGGCGATTCCGACTGTGGACGAGGTCAGTGCCCAGTTGAACGGCGGCGGCGCCGTGTTGTCGCGAAATTGAGCATCGTAGAGGAGCCCGCCAGAGGCCGCACTCGGGCCAGCTGCCCGGGCCCAGATCGTGCGGGCTTGGTCGTAGCGGCCGGCGGTCACGAGCGTGTTGAGCAGCGGCGCGAGCCAGTGCTCGTCGGCAAGGTTGCCGCGCATGTCGGCCAAAGCGAGCACCGCAGGAACGGCCGAAGGATTCGATGCAAGCCTCGTCAATGCAGCATCGGCAAGGCCTGGGTTGGCGTCCAACAGGTGCCGGAGCCTGGGCCAATTGCTCGGGTCACGAGCATAAGCGGCAAGATAGGGAGCCACGGTTGTATTGCCGTAGGGCGCCAGCCGGGCGAGCGCGGCAACCTCGTTCAGCCCCCGGTTCGAATCTCCGGCGCGAAAGTACCGATCGGCCAGGAAATAGGCCGCCGGAAGGGACCGCGGATTGCGCCGTTGCGCGGCTTCGAAAGCGCGCTGCGCAGCGACATCGTCGCCGGCGAGCTGCGCCTGCACTCCGCGAACCAGAAAGGGTTCCGACGCCAGCGGTTCCTTGCGTGCAGCGTCGCCGATCATCGCGAAGGCGCTCTGCGGGACAGCCCGCCGATCGTGCGCCGCGCGGGCGATCTCCGTCATTCCCAGCGATATCTCGCTCGCCGGATGATCGCTCCAGAACAGGTGTGCATCGTCGGGGCGTGAAGCCGCGAGCATACCGACCGCGGCATTCCTCACGACCTGAACGGCAAGGAGCAGGGCGGCGCACGCGACGATGATCGCCCTCAGCATCACCCCGCCTCTTTCGACAGACGTGTCAGCCGTCTGCCTCGGCATTGCTGAGGTCGTGCGCGCTCTCGCCTTGCGGGATCATGAGGATTTCGGTTCGCTTGATTCTGCCGCGCGAGCCGTAGCCGTAACCGTACCCGTAGCCGCTATATCCGTAGCCGTGACCGCCCTCATGCGACTTGGTCAGCACGGCGCCGAGTAGTCGCGTCCCGGTCGCGTCAAGCCGGTTCAGGGCCTCGATTGCGGCCCGGGTTCGCGTCTTGCCGCTCTCGATGACGAACAGGGCGCTTCCGGACGCCGCCGCCAGGAGGGGCGCGTCTGCAAGCCCGAGGGTCGGCGGCCCATCGATGACGACGAGATCGAACGCATCCTTCGCCTCGGCGATGATCTTGCGAATGCGCCCGGTCGACAAAAGGTCCGCGGGGTTGGGCGGCAGCGGCCCGCTCGGGAGCAGCCAAAGATTTGGATGCTGAGTCTCCACGATATGCTGCTCGACAGGATCATTGGTCGTGAGAAGCTTGCTCAATCCGACCCGATCGTTCGCCGTCTTGAAGGCGGGCTTCCGAAGGTCACTGTCGATCAGCAGCACGCGCCGCTCGCGGCGGGCGAAATTCTGCGCAATGGCGAGCGCCGACGACGACTTGCCCTCGCTCGAGCGGGTGCTGGTGACCAGGAGAACTTTGGGCATGCCCTCCTCGGTGCTGAACCGGAGCGCGGCGACGATCGCCGAATAAGACTCTGAAATCATCGACGTCGGATTCTTGAGATCGTCGACGAATGTGTCGCGGGCCATGGTCTTCGGAACCGTTCCAAGACACGGCATGGACAGCTTTTTTCTGACGTCGTCCCGCGTCTTGATGGTGTCGTTCACGAATTCCAGGCCGATCGCGCTGCCGACTCCCGCAACAAGGCCCATCCCTAGTCCGAGCAACAGGTTCAGAAGCACGTTCGGCTTGACCGGCAAGGTCGGAATCTGGGCTCTGTCGACGATCGAGACCGGGGCCATTCCGACGCCGCCGGCAACCCCAATCTGCTTATAGCGCTGCAGCAGTGCGTCGTAGAGGCTGCGGTTGGTATCCACCTCGCGTTGCAGGATCGTGTACTGGATGCTTCGACCGCGGAGATTGAGAACGTCGCCCTTCAGCTGCCCGACTCGCGCCTGAAGCGCATGCTCGGCGGACAAGGCTCCTCGATAGTCAGCCAGCAATCCGTTCAGGCGCCCCGACGAGGCCTGCGCCGCCTGAGCGGAAATCTGGCGCTGCAATTCATTGATCTGAGACTGGAGGCTGGCCATCTCCGGATGCTCAGGCTTCATGAACTCGCGCTTCTGCTGATATTGGCTCTGGAGCGTCGCGAGTTGCTGCCGCAGCGGCTGCACGCTGGCGTTCACATCCGCTGTCGGGCCCGTCGCAAGCGCCTCGCGATAGGCTCCCTCCGCCGCAACCCTCCTCGCGGTAGCGGCCGCCAAGGCCGAGTTGAGCTGAACCAATGACTCGCCCTGCAGCGAATTGGTGTCGCCGGTGGTGGTCTTCCCGTCGGCGCTGAGCGTGCCCGATGTGCTGATGATCCCCTGCTGCTGCGCATATTCGACGACCGCGCGCTCGGATTTCTCGAGATCACTGCGGGTTTTGGCGATTTGGCGCTCGAGAAAGTTGCGCGCGTAGGCCGAAGCTTCGTAGCGGCGCTGGAGCGACGTGTTGATGAAACTGTCGGCGACCTCGTTTGCGACCAGCGCCGCAAGCTGCGGCGAGGTGGAATCATAGCTGAACTTGATGAGCTGGCCCTGGTCCGGCGCAATGACCTTGAGGCCACCCTGGACCGTGCCGGTGGCGGCGCGAAGCCGCTCGGAGCTGTCGCCGTCCTGACCCACGACGTCCGGATTATTGGGCAGATTCAGTTCCTGGGCAGTGCGTTCGGCGACCGCTCGACTTCCCAGAAGCCCGACCTGCGTTGCGACGAAGTCGAAGGCATTGCTCGCCTGCGTGTCCTGTTGACGCGATTGCTCGTCACTGACGGCGACGGCGGGCGGATTCGCCTCCAGCGTCACCCAGGCTCGGTAGACCGGCTTCGTCAGCATCGAAATCAGGATTGCTCCGGCCAGACCGATGCCGACAGCGCCGAGCACCAGCCAGCGCCAATGATGGAGAATTCGTACCAGCGTCGGGAAGTCGAGGATTGCGGCGGCCGAGTAGCTGCGGTTGCCCGAACCCAGAGACGGGTTGGCCGACCCGTAAGGACTGACGGGCCATTGGCCTTCGCCGGCAACGGTGATGTTCGTGTTCACTCGGTCGGGCTCCAGTTGTTCCCCGTAGCTTACAACGGCCCGAAGATGGCGAGAAGCGGAATGCTCTGCAGGATCTGTTTCTCGGCCGCCTTCACGGACGAGCCGTCCACAACCACGATGTCGCCCGGGTAAATTTGCGGGTCAGGCGCCTGGCCACGGCGGATCGCGGTCAAATCGAAGGCCGCGGCCTGGCGCTTGCCGCCGATCGTCCGGAATACCGCTACACGGCGGGAATTCGCGTCCTGCGTCGTACCCTTCGCCATCGCCACGGCCTGGATGAGGCTGATTGGTCCGCCGACGGGGAAGGTCCCCGCCTGCTGCACTGCGCCATCCACGGTCACCACGTGCGCGGTCGAGGACTTGATGGCGACGCTCACATCGGGATGTTCGAGATACTTCGCTCCAAGCTTCTGCGTCAGTTCGTCGTCGAGTTGCGCAGTCGTCAGGTTGGCGGCTTTGATTTCGCCGATCAGCGGTAGCGAGATGTTGCCGGCAAGATCGACGTCATAATCGCCCGACAGGTCGTCCATCTTGAAGACCTTGATCCCGAGCTTGTCCATCGGCGCGATTTTGTAATCGTTCTCAAGCGTTTGAAACTTGGTCTCGTCAGGAGCTACAAGCGGGCGGTCATAAGGGATTGAGCCACCACGCGTATCCGCGCAACCGGCCAGGAATGCGCCGGCCGCGAGAGGAAGCAGGACTGCCACGCGGCGGGGCCAATGATCAAGCAACACGACCGTTCCCTCGCTTTAAGGCGCAACTCACCAAAATCGACCAATACAGAGCCACAACGCCTATTCCCCCGGCCGCCTCAAATCAATCGGCCGCCGCCTCCGGTGCGGTACAGATCAGCCTCCGCTCGCTACCGTCGATGACGAGCGCCGTCAGCACGCCGGTGCGATAGGCTCCGGTGTCGATCCCGATGCGGTTTGGACGCTCCACCACCTCCGACGTGATCGTGTGGCCGTGAACCACAACGAATCCGTGATCGCTCTCGTCGCTCAGGAACGGCTCGCGGATCCAGCGCAGGTCGGCCTGGCGTTGTTGCTCCAGCGCGATCCCCGGCCTGACGCCGGCGTGCACGAAGAGATAATCGCCGAACCGGCAGCTATCGGCGAAGCTGCGCAGGAACTGCGAATGGGCTGGGGGAATGGCCGCACGAATGAGCTCGATCACTTCAGCGGCGGATCGCCGACGAATGCCGTGGGTATCGACGCCGTAGCTTTGCAGGCACTCCCGCCCGCCGAACTGAAGCCAGCTCTGGACGAGGCTATGATCGCCATCGAGGATGCGAAGTAGCACTTCCTCATGATTGCCGAGCAGGAAGACCGGACGCACCCCGGCTCTGTGATAGGTTCGCAGGCGCTCGATCACCTGGGCTGAGGTGGGACCGCGGTCGATCAGGTCGCCGACGAAGACCAGCAGGGCTTTCGACGCGGGACGATGCTGGAGGTCGGCGTGAATCCTGGCCAGCAGCTGCTCCAGCAGATCCAGCCGCCCGTGGATATCCCCGATCGCATAGGCTCGACGCCCTGCCGGTCCCGCCGGTGCGTTCAGTCGCCGGTTAGAGAACATGATTATCGACCTTCAGTCTGAGGGGGGTCGACTGCTGCGAGCACTTCGAGATAGGCGCGCACTACGAATTCCTCACTGAACCGTTCCTCCACCGTCCGGCGGGCGGCTGCTCCCATGGCGCCGCGCTGTTCGTCCGGCAAGCTCGCGAGCCGGCGCATGGCATCCGCCAGCGACCCTGCGTCCCGAACTGTGCACAGATAACCGTTGATCCCGTCCTCAACCACTTCGCGGCACCCAGGTGCATCGGCGCCAATCAGCGGCCGAGCCATTGCCGCGGCTTCAAGCAGCGAGCGCGGCAGGCCCTCCCGAAATGAAGGAAGGACGACCGCCGTTGCTCTTGCAATGAACGGCCGTACGTCGTCGGTCGATCCGAGATATTCGATCACGCTCTCCGCGACCCACCTGTCGACCTCCGAAAGTGAAATCGCGCTCCGATGGCCTTGGTCGATACCGCCAAGCAGCTGGAAGCGCGCGCCCGGCATCACCTGTCGCAGGATGCGCGCTGCTTCGACGAACTCGATCACCCCTTTGTCACGAACTAGGCGGGCGATGAGCAGGAACTTAAGGCGGCCTTTGGCCGGAGGCGCCGGAGCGAAGTGTTCGAGGTCCACGCCGGATCCTGGGAGCAGCCGCGCCTGCAGCGGCTGAACGATCCGCCGCTCGACGAACAGTTGTCGATCCTCGGGATTTTGGAAGAAGACCACAGGCGCTCGCCGGAACCCCAGGCGCGAAAGGCGGGTGACCACCCGCTGCACCGGATCGCCACGAAGGAAGGCGTTTCCAATCCCGCTCACGTTCGGAATGGCGGGGATGCCCAGCCCTGCCGCCGCCATCGAGCCGTAGATGTTCGGCTTGATCGTGAAGCTGAGATACGCCTTCGGACGAATGCGCAGCAGCAATCGGCGGTATTCGGCGAAAAGCCTGAAATCCGCCCACGCATTCAGTCCGGCTCGGTCCACCCGGATCGGGATCCGCTCGACCTCGAGCGCGCGCATCTTCGCGTCGGCGGAAGGCTCCATCGGCGCGATGACGATTGGATCGTAGCCCGATCCGCGCAGCGCCCTGATCAGTCCTGGACGGAAATTGGCGATGTTCCAGTCGCTATTCGCGGACAGGACGAGGGTTCGCGGCGTGGTGGTGACCCCTTCAGACGCTAAGTAGCTGAAAGCGCGGGATCTCCACGTCGAAGGAGCTGCCGTGCTCGTCGACCATTCGATAGCTTCCGCTCATCGCGCCGGTCGGGGTGTCGAGCGGGCAGCCGGACACATAATCGAAGCTGGCATCGGGGCCGATCAGCGGCATTTCGCCGACCACGCCCTCACCGACGACCTCATGGATCGTGCCGCGGCCGTCCATGATCGCCCAGCTGCGCGACAAAAGCTGAACGGCGACGTCGGACCCGTTCTCGATCCGCACATGATAGGACCAGAACCAGCGGTTGCTCGCGGGGTCCGACTGCTCGACAAGGAAGCTGACAGCGACGCGCACCGCGATCCCGCGGGTCACGGCGACATTCGGGAAGAGCATCGCGAGCGCGTCGGTCGTCACGGGCAGAGCCTAGGCGAGTCCACCGGCGCGGCGCAACCGGTCCACGAGCCGCCCCCGCGCCTCGGCGATCGGTCGCGAGCGATCCGTCATGACGTCACGGGCCAGGAAATGGCCGGTAAGTTCGAGGCCGTGACCGATATCGGACCACGAAGCCTGGCCACCCCGTCGAACGAAATGGGGCAGCGGCAGCAGCTTGCCGGCGTAGGGCTCAGCCTCGGCGGCACTGACGGCCCGGCCTGACTTCGGACTGACGGCAACGAGATCGTCCTTTTTTCCGCTGACGGCACAGCGCTCGAGGTCGAGACCGAAGCCAAGTTCCGCGAGCAACAGCAGTTCGTAGCGGACGAGCGCCACGCCCCAGCCCGCCGCCGATGGCGCGGCCTCGATCGCGTCGAGCAAGCCCTCGAGCGCCTGATAGAGCGATGGATAGGGCTGCCCCTCGGGCAACGCCGTCGCCGTGAGCACCGTCGCCCACTCGATGGCGGCGGCGGGCAGCGGCTCCGAAAGCAGAGCACCCCGGCTGTGAACCAGTTCCACCGTCGCCTGCGGCAATTGCGTGTCCGTTCGTGCGGAAAGCTGAGCATGGACCGTGTTGCCGGCCATCAGGATCGGACGCATCCGCTTGCTGCGAGCCCCGCGGACATAAGCCGCGACGAGGCCCTGCTCCGGTGTCATCAAGCGAATGA
Organism: Sphingomonas sp.; assembly: GCA_025981625.1. The sequence continues at coordinate 17,645 of JAICXF010000032.1, forward strand.
CCGCGCCGTGCTCGCCATGCCCGCGCAGCGCGCAGACGATCGCCTGTGAGTCGGTCCTCATCCGCGCGGATGAAAATAGTCGTAGAGCTGGCGCGCCATCGCGCTGCTGATGCCCGGCGCCTTTTCCAGGTCTTCGAGGGCGGCGCCCTTGACCGCCCGGGCGGTGCCGAAATGCATCAGCAGGGCGCGCTTGCGGTTCGGGCCGATGCCGGGAACCTCGTCGAGAGTCGAGGTCGTCAGGCTCTTCGCCCGCTTCGCCCGGTGCGTGCCGATGGCAAACCTGTGAGCTTCGTCGCGCAAGCGCTGGAGATAGAACAACAAAGCCGAATTGGTCGGCAGCGTGATCTCCCGCCCGCCCGGAAGGTGAAATACCTCGCGCCCTTCGCGCCCGTGGTGCGGACCCTTGGCGACCCCGATAACGGGAACGTCGTGGACGCCCATGTCCTCCATCACCTCGCAGACGGCCGAGAGCTGGCCCTTGCCACCGTCGATCAGCAGCAGGTCCGGCCATTCGCCCGTTTGCCGGTCAGGGTCTTCCTTCTCGAGCCGTGCGAACCGTCGTTCGAGAACCTCGCGCATCATCGCGAAGTCATCCCCCGGCTGCGTCTCCGGCCGCTTGATGTTGAACTTGCGGTAATTGTTCTTCCGAAAGCCCTCCGGCCCGGCGACGATCATGGCGCCGGTCGCGTTTGTTCCCATGATGTGGCTGTTGTCATAGACCTCGATCCGCTTGGGCACGTCCGTTAGCTCAAACGTATCGGCGAGCTCGCGCAGTATCTTCCCCTGGGTAGTCGTCTCGGCCATCCGTCGATCGAGCGCTTCCTCAGCGTTACGCTGGGCCTGCTCCATGAGCTTGCGCCGGGCGCCGCGTTGCGGGACTTCGATCACGACCTTGCGTTCGGCCCGTTCCGAAAGCGCTTCCTCGAGCAGCGCGCGATCCGAGAGCTCACGATCAACCAGGAGACGCTTTGGCGGGGGCATGTCCTCGTAAAACTGGACGAGAAAGCTCGATAACACCTCGGCTTCCGGGACTTCGTTGGTATGGACCGGGAAGAATGCGCGATGTCCCCAGTTCTGCCCCCCGCGGATGAAGAAGGCCTGGATCGAGACCGTCCCTCCCTTGCAGGCGAGCGCGAACACGTCGGCGTCGCCAAGTCCTTCCGCATGCACCGTCTGGCTGCCCTGGATGTAGGTCAGCGCGCGAAGTCGATCGCGATAAACCGCGGCGAGCTCGTAATCCTGCTTCTCCGCCGCCGACGCCATCGACCGCGACAGGCGCGTCTGCACGCCGGTGGACTTGCCGGCGAGGAACTCCTTGGCCTCCTCCACCAGCTCGCCATAGTCGTTATCGTTGATGCGCCCGACGCAAGGCGCCGAGCAGCGCTTGATCTGATACAGCAGGCAAGGCCGCGAGCGGTTCGCGAAAAAGCTGTCCGAACAGCTTCTTAGAAGGAACAGCTTCTGAAGCGCGTTAAGTGTCCTGGTGACCGATCCGGCACTGGCGAATGGCCCGTAATATTGCCCTTTGATTCGCCGCGCTCCGCGATGCTTCTGGATTCGCGGGAACTCATGGTCCTCTCTGAGGACGATGAACGGGAAGCTTTTGTCGTCCCGCAGCAGCACGTTGTAGGGCGGCCGGAACCGCTTGATCAACTGCGCTTCCAGCAACAGCGCCTCCGCCTCGGTCCGGGTGGTGACGATGGTCATCGATCGCGTCTGTGATACCATCCGCTGCAACCGCTTCGGAAGCTTCGTCACCTGGGTGTAATTGGTGACGCGGTTCTTCAGCACCCGCGCCTTGCCGACATAGAGCACGTCGCCCCGCGCATCCTGCATCCGGTACACGCCGGGCCGCGACGGCAAGGTCTTCAGCACCTCGCGGATCGCGGCGACGCCCGCTTCGAGGTCGGGCGCACCTTCCCCGCGCACGGCGTAGGTCGCCTGATCCTCGTTGAAGCGCTCAGCGGCTCCGGGCTGGTCAGGACGATCGGCTTTGCTCACGCCGCCGAGATAAGCGTTAGCCGGAGCAAGCGCGAGAGCTACGCGGCCGCCCTCGCCTCTTCTTCGTCGGCGAGCATCCACTCGACGCACGCGCGGGCATGGAGTGCCGTGGTGTCGTAGACCGGGAGCACATTCGCCCGCACGTCGACGGCGAGCACCAACTCGGTGCAGCCGAGCACCACTGCCTCGACCCTGGCCTTGGCAAGCTCGGTGATCAGGGTCTTGAGCTTGCGCTGGCTGTCGCGGACCACGCGCCCGGCGGCGAGTTCCTCGAAGATGATCCGGTCAACCTCGTCGATCCACGGCTGCTCGATCGGAACCAGCGTGATCCCTCGCCCTTCCAGCCTGCTGCGCACATGCGGCTCCAGCATCGTGAAGCGGGTCCCCAGCAGCGCCACGCGTTTGCGGCCGTCGGCGACCAGCATGTCGGCCGTCGCGTCCGCGATGTGAAGCATCGACACGCCCACTTTGGGAGCCACCGCGTCATAAACCTTGTGCCCGGTGTTGGACGTGATGATCACCCCTTGGGCACCGGCAACCTCCAGGCGCTTGGCGGCTTCGAGGGTCACTCGCGCGACGCCGTCCCAATCGCCCGAAAGCTCCATTTCCGCGAACGGCGCGAGGTCGAGGCTTTCGATCACCAGCCTGGCGCTGTGCAACCCGCCGAGCCGTTGTGCCACGCCCCGATTGATGTGCTCGTAATATAGCGCCGTCGACGACCAGCTCGTCCCGCCGATGATGCCCAACTTGCGCAACCTATGCCCTTTCCCAGCTCGAATTCAGGCGGCGCTTGTCCGCCAACTTGAGCTACCCGACAAGGCGTGAATTGCCGATTTACCGCTGGGTGAATCGCATATGCGACGAGCGGTTTAGCCGAGCGCCTTGACGATCTCCTCGACCATCTTCTTGGCGTCCGCGAGCAGCATCATCGTGTTGTCCCGGTAGAACAGGTCGTTGTCGACGCCGGCATAGCCGACGCCCCCCATCGACCGCTTCACGAACAGCACCGTGCGGGCCTTTTCCACATCCAGCACCGGCATCCCGTAGATGGGCGAGCTCTTGTCGGTCTTGGCCGCCGGATTGGTGACGTCATTCGCGCCGATCACGAACGCGACGTCCGTCTGGGCGAACTCGCTGTTGATGTCCTCGAGCTCGAATACCTCGTCGTAGGGCACGTTGGCCTCGGCCAGAAGCACGTTCATGTGCCCGGGCATACGGCCGGCGACCGGGTGGATCGCATATTTGACCCGCACCCCTTCCGCCTTCAGCCGGTCCGCCATTTCCTTGAGCGCGTGCTGCGCCTGGCTGACCGCCATCCCGTAGCCCGGCACGATGA
>JAICXF010000061.1 GCA_025981625.1 Sphingomonas sp.
CGCCACAATGTAGAACGATGTTCCACATTGTGGGTTCTCTGCGCGAGGGGAGTGCCGAATGAGAGCGTCCGGTCTGCTCGCAATCGCATTGGCGATGGCGTCTCTGAACAGCACTTCGGCCGTTGCGCATTACGCGTCGACGGTGGTCCCCTCCGAGCGCCGCACGTACAACCTGAACCAGGGTTGGCGGACCGTCACCGGCGACCGCTCCGGAGCGGAGCAGCCCGCTTACGACGATTCCGGCTGGGCCACCGTCAGTCTTCCGAACGCCTTCAACGAAAAAGAGGCCTTTTCGCGCGCGATTCAGGATCTCTCGACCGGCATCACCTGGTACCGGAAGCGGTTTGTGCTGCCTAATGGTGAGGGAAAGAGGGTCTTCCTGGAGTTCGAAGGCGTTCGCCAGGCGGCGGAAGTGTGGGTCAACGGCCGGTCGGTCGCGCTGTCCGAGAACGGGGTCATGGCCTTCGGCGCCGACATCAGTACGGCGTTAAAACCCGGCGAAAACCTGATTGCGGTCAGGGTCGACAATGATTGGAAGTACAAGGAACGTGCGACCGGAAGCACGTTCCAATGGAACAACAACAATTTCTACGCGAACTATGGCGGAATAACGAAGAACGTCCGCCTGCATGTGACCGGCCTGGTTTACCAGACGCTGCCTTTGTACTCGGCGCTGGGCACGACCGGCCAATATGTTTGGGCCGACAAGTTCGACCTGCCCGCGCACGCCGCCATGGTTCATGCCGAAACACAGGTGCGAAACGACGACCGTTCGGCGCACAGAATTTCGTACCGGGTCGAGGTGCGCGATGCGAATGGCCGAAAGGTCGCTGCATTCGACGGCGGCACGACGGCTTTACGCCCGGGCGAAACGCGGATTCTTTCCGCGGCGGAGCGGCTGAGCGGGCTTCACTTCTGGAGCTGGGGCTACGGGTATCTCTACACGGTCACGACCACCCTCATCGAAAAGGGTCGAGTCCTCGACGGCGTTGATACGCGCACGGGCTTCCGAGAGACGCGGTTCGCGAACGGCATGGTCGAGCTCAACGGCAGGGCGATCCAGATCCATGGGTACGGCCAGCGGACGACGAACGAGTGGCCGGCCGTCGGCACTTCTGTCCCGCCCTGGATCAGCGACTTTTCGAACGGGCTGATGGTCAAAAGCGGGGCCAATCTCGTCCGGTGGATGCATGTCACGCCGTCGAGGCAGGATGTAGAATCCGCGGATCGCGTCGGCCTCATGCAAGCGATGCCCGCCGGCGATGCCGAGAGCGACGCGACCGGTCGCCATTGGGAGCAGCGCAAGGAGCTGATGCGCGATGCGATCATCTACAACCGCAACGATCCGTCGATCATTTTCTACGAGTGCGGCAATCACGGCATCAGCGAAGCGCACATGGCCGAGATGAAGGCCATCCGGGACCGGTACGATCCGCACGGCGGCCGCGCGATCGGCGCCCGCGAAATGCTCGACAGCAAGGTCGCGGAATATGGCGGCGAGATGCTCTACATCGACAAGAGCGCCGGCAAGCCGCTGTGGGCGATGGAATATTCACGCGACGAGGCGGCGCGCCTCTACATGGATGATCTGACGCCCCCGTTTCACCACGACTCGCCGGACTATAATCGGAACCAGGACAGCCACGCTCGCGAGGACGTTCGCCGCTGGTACGATTATTATCGAGTGCGCCCCGGCACGGGTCGCCGGGTCAGCGCCGGCGGTGTCAACATCATCTTCTCGGACTCGAACACCCACTTTCGCGGCGACAACAATTATCGCCGGTCAGGCGAAGTGGACGCGGTTCGGCTGCCGAAGGAAGGCTTCTTCGCGCACAAGGTGATGTGGGGAGACTGGGTGGATAGCCGCACGCCGGCCACCCACATCATCGGACACTGGAATTACGCGCCCGGCACAAGAAAGGACGTCGACGTCGTCTCGAACGGCAAGTCGGTCGAGCTGTTCCTGAACGGCCGCTCGCTAGGCAACGGCGAAGCGAGTTCCGGTTTCCTCCGCACCTGGAAGAGCGTCCAATGGGAGCCGGGCACGCTTGTCGCCGTCGCGACCCACGCCGGCGGTGGACGGTCCGACGATCGCCTCGAGACCGCCGGTCCGCCGGTCGCGCTCCGACTGACGCCGCATCTGTCGCCGCGCGGGTTCGTCATGGATGGGGCGGACATTGCCCTGGTCGACGTCGAGGTGGTGGACGCTCACGGACGCCGCGTTCCTACCGCCCACGACATGGTCACGTTCACGCTCGACGGACCGGCCGAGTGGCGGGGCGGAATCGCGCAGGGAGACTCGAGCGGTAAGGCCCGGCCCAAGAGCGGCCCGGCCAACTCAGGCGTCGTTGTCACCCAGGGAACGCCCCACAAGGACGCGGTGACCGAATATGCCGGCACCGCGCGCGCAGAGGACAACTACATCCTTGCAAAGAGCCTGCCCGTCGAGCTTGGCGTCAATCGTGTCCTGTTGCGGGCCGGAACGCAGAAGGGCGTCGTCCACCTGACTGCGACTGCAGCAGGATTGCGGAGCGCAATCGTGGCGATCCCCACAATACTTCCGGCGCCCTCCGTCGGGGGCCTCTCATCGGACTTCCCGGCAACTTACCAGCCGATGCTGCTGACGCGCGGCCCCACGCCACCGGGACGTTCGTTCACGGTCAGCCGAACCACGGCTGTTCCTGTCGCAGTCACCGCGGGCTCAAATCTGCCGGACGCCGGCAAGACGACCGACGACAATGAACGGTCCAGCTGGGTGAGCGATGGACGGCCCGATTCAGCGTGGATCGAATATCGTTTCGATCGTCCGGTGGAGCTGAGCGAGATCGACCTGAAACTGGTGGGCTGGCGCTCGCGCTCCTATCCGCTCCGCATTACCCTCGACGGCCGCACCGTCTGGGAGGGCACGACCGAGCGTAACCTCGGCTATGGCAATGTGAAGTTCGCGCCCGCTGTCGGCCGCGTCTTGCGCATCACTCAAACCGGCCCTGTCGTCGACCGCGATGCCTTCGGCAAGATCGTCGAGCTGAATACTCCGCGCGCAGCCGGCGACACCGGGGCGGACGCGGTCCCGCCCGGCTGGCATCTCGCGATCGTCGAGGCGGATTTCCACGGACCCATAGCGCGCTGACCGACGTCGTCGGGTGTGCTTCGCTGGACGGTGTTTCCATATTGTGAGATGGCGTCTCACATGTCGTGACCAGAGCAGGGAGAGCCGATCGTGAGTATCAACAGGCGTGAGTTCCTCGTCCAAACCGCGCTCGCCGGCACCGCCCTGACGAGCAGCACGCCGAGCCCCGCCGGAGCGCAACGTCCGACCGAACCGCGGCCCGATGCTTCGCTTGCCGATGAGGTTGTATGGCTGGATGGCCTGCCGCCGACCGCGCATGAAGGCCAAACCTGGGGAATGCCCTGGCCGCGCGGAACGCGGCAGCGCCGGGCCACGATCACGCTGAACGATGCGGGCGGGAACTCGTTGCCGGTCCAGAGCTGGGTTACGGCCACTTGGCCCGACGGCTCCGTCAAATGGACGGCTCACGCGATTCCGGCCAGCGCAGGCAAGGAAGCGCCGTTGAAGCTTGCATCGGGCCGTCCAATGATCCCAGGTCAGCCAGTTGTCGTCGCCGATCGCGGCAGCTTCGTGGAAGTGCGGAACGGCCCAGTGAGCTGGAGGATCGGTAAGTCCGGGCAGGACATCATTGTCTCCGGCGCGCATGGCTCCAGGGAAGTTCTCCGCAACGTCGCTTTCATCGCAACGGTGCAAAACTCTCCGGACGAACAAGCAGAAGGCGCGGTTCAACGGCAGCGTTTCATGAGCGAGATCACGGGCGCGACGGTTGAGCAGGGCGGCCCCGTACGCGCCGTCATCAAGGTCGATGGGCGTCACCGCGGCGGTGGCCGCAGCTGGCTGCCTTTCTCCATGCGTCTGTATTTCTATGCCGGTTCCGAGGCCGTCCGGATCGTGCACAGCTTCGTTTTCGACGGTGACGAAGACAAGGACTTCGTCAAAGGTCTCGGGCTGACCGGGACGGTACCGATGAGCGATGCTCCGTACGATCGGCATGTCCGCATCGCCGGCACGGGCGACGGTATTTGGGCAGAGGCAATCCAGCCGCTGACCGGCCTCCGACGCGATCCCGGACGCGCATTCCGCAACGCGCAGATCGCCGGGGTCTCGGTGCCGCCGACGGACCGCATGCCGGCTCAAGTCCGCAATCAGCTGCAATTCGTGCCCCAGTGGGGAGACTTCACGATAAGCCAGCTGAATCCCGACGGCTTCACCATCAGAAAGCGAACGAAGCCTGGCCACGCGTGGATTGACGCTGATGCGGGCGGAAGGGCGAACGGTCTCGGCTACATCGGCGGCGCGAGCGGTGGAGTTGCGTTCGGGATCGCCGATTTCTGGCAGCGCTATCCGGTGCAGCTCGACGTGCGCGCCGCCCACACCGAGGCGGCGACGTTCACGGCCTGGTATCACTCGCCGGAAGGTCCGGCGATGGACCTCCGCTTCTACCACGACGTCATGGGCATGGGCGATTACGCCGCCCAGAACGAAGGGCTCGACATCACCTATGAAGATTACGAACCCGGCTGGGGAACTCCGCAGGGCATAGCCCGCACGACCGAGTTCACTCTGTGGGCGCTCCCGGCCACGCCGACACGCGCGCGCTTCGCCGAGATGTCCGGCTATATCGCGCAGCCGCCGAGGCTGGTGCCGCGGCCCGGGCGCATTCACTCAGCCGCGGTGTTCGGCGACTGGAACCTGCCGGATCGCTCGACTCCGGCGCGTCGCGCGATCGAGGCTCAGAACGACTTTCTGCTCGATTTCTACCGCAACCAGATCGACCAGCGCCGTTGGTACGGCTTTTGGAACTACGGCGACGTCATGCACACCTATGATGCCGATCGTCATGTCTGGCGATACGACATCGGCGGCTTTGCATGGGACAATAGTGAGCTCTCGACCGACCTCTGGCTATGGTACAGCTTTCTGAGGTCCGGCGACCCGAAGGTCTTCCGAATGGCCGAAGCGATGACCCGCCATACGGGCGAGGTTGACGTCTACCATCTCGGCCGTTTCCGAGGGCTAGGCACGCGCCATGGCGTGCAGCACTGGGGAGACAGCTCGAAGCAGCCACGCGTGTCGAACGCCACTTATCGGCGCATCTATTATTATCTGACCGCCGACGAGCGGGTCGGCGACCTGATGCGCGAACTGCTGGAAGGCGATCACACGCTGCTCCATGTGGACATCTACCGCAAAGTCGGTGCTCGGCGGGCAGGTTCTGCTCCCGAACCCGGTGCGGGTGCTCCCGCGGCAAGGCCGCCGCTTCCGCCCGGGCAGGTCCTGATGCAATTTGGGACGGTGTGGTGTCCGCTGGTCGCTGCGTGGCTCACAGAATGGGAGCGCACGGGCAACACGCGCTGGCGCGACCGAATCGTTGCCGGCATGACCTCGATCGCTGCACTTCCGAAGCAATGGTATGCGGGCGAAGCGGCATTCGACGTCGCCACGGGCCGCTTCGTCGGACCGGGTGACCGGGTCAACTTCAGTCACCTCAACGCCGTATTTGGAGCGGTCGAAATCAATTCCGAGCTGTTCGACCTGCTCCCCGTCCCGGCATATGAAGAGGCGTGGCTGAACTATTGCACCGCATACAATGCGCCGCCGGCCGAATTCACCGCGCTGACTGGAGCGCCAGCCACGAAACTCAACCTTGAGGAAGGACATTCGCGGCTTGCCGCCTTTGCGGCCAGGCATCGCGCCGACGCAGCACTTGCCCGCCGTGCCTGGAACGAATTCTTCTCCGGGCATGCGGGTCTGGGCATGGGTATTGGGGCAATGCACCGGGTCATTGCTGGCCCGGAGGTTCTCAAGCCGGTCGACGAGGACCCGAGGATCTCGACCAATGCGGCGGCTCAATGGGGGCTCGCGGCGATCCAGAACCTCGCGCTCGTTGGCGACCGCCTGGACGAGGCATTCTCGAGTCGACCGACCTAAGCGAGCCGTCACATAGTCGACGGGCGCGTGATGCTCAGTGCGGCTGCATCATTCCGGCGGCAAGCACGGGATTGCGGCCCCATAGCTTGTCGTGCGGCCAGCCGCTCAAGTCCTCGACGATTGATCGGGTCTCGTCCAACGGAGCCTTATCCGGGTCGGTCTTGAAGCGGTCGATCTCGTCCATCAATATCGCATGGGTCCGCCGGTCGAGCCTGAAGCGTAGCGACACCAGAATGCCGAACAGAAGCATTACGAGTGTTCCGATGCCGAGCACGGCTGCGATCGTGTCGATCGCCTGCGGGCTCTGCACCTTCGCCTTGGAGTCGAAGCCCCCAACGCTCATGATCACGCCGACGCCGCTGATAGCCAGCGCTTGAGTAACCTTGCGAGTGAAAGTCATCACTCCGGCGAATGCGCCCTCTCGGCGCTGACCGGTGACGACTTCGTCCACGTCGGCCATGTAATTGTAGGTCGCCCAGGGAATATAATTGAGCGCACCGCGTCCGAGGCCGGCGAAGATGATCGGAACCCAAAGAAGGAGATTGCCGGAGCGAACCCCGGCGTTCCACATCAGCAAAAGCACGATGACCCCCACGGCAAACGTCGCTGCTGCAAAGCGGTAGGCGCGTGCGGGTGGCGCCCGCAGGACCACTGCGATGGTGATGCCGACGGCAACGAACTGCACGGCATAGAGCCATCCGATCATGGTCGAAGCAACCGTGATCGATCCCGCGAGCGCGAACACGATGAAGAAGGTGAAAGCGGCGTTGAAAATGTCCTGGCTGATGTAGCCGCCGAGATACATGCCGAGGTGCAGCCGGAAGGCGCGAATTCTGAACGTCGAGAAGAGGTTGCGGTAGAGCGCCTTGAACGCCTGGGCGATCGACGGCTTCGCCTCGCCCGCCGGGCGGAGCGCGGCCACTTCGCCGGGCGGGCGTTCCCAGCTGAAGAGGAACAGCAGTGTCGCGGTGATGATGAACAGGATGGCGAAGATGATGCCCATATACAGAAAGGTCTTGGGGCTGTTCTTGCCGAGCGCGTTGATCAGCATCGCGGGAAGGAAGCCAGCGAGAATCGCCGAGAGATGTGAAAAGAGGATTCGGACGCCGGCGAAGGTCGCCTTTTTCTGGTAATCTTTCGCCATCTCGGCGGCGAGCGTCTCGTACGGGATGATCTCCATCGCATAGACGAGCTCGAACAACACGTAGGTGACGAGATAATACCAGAAGCCCAGCCCCGCGACCCACATGATCGCAAAGGACGGGAGCAGAGGGATGGCAGCGAGAATGAAGAAGCGCCGCCGCCCGAACCTTCTGCCGATCCATGTTGCGCCCATGCTGTCGGAGATGTGGCCGATCAGCGGCGAATTGATCGCGTCGAGCACGCGCGCGATCGTGAAGATCAGGCCCGCCTGCCACGCGGCGAGACCGCAGAAGGTCGTGTAGAAGATCAGCACCCATGAGCTGATGACGGCCATCGATCCGCCGCCGAAGATGTCGTTCGCGCCGTAGGCGACGTAATTGTACCAGCGGATTCGTCTGGTTCCCGTGGGAGCGAAAGCGCCGGTGATCGCCATGGGTTCAGCTGCTCCGGTTCGTCGGCGCTCTAGATGTATGTCCGCAGGAATTCGGCGAGTGCGAGGATCGCGAGCGACTGCCCGTAAGGCATCGAGGTCAGCTTGATATCCTTGTAGAACTGCAGCGTGTCGCCCATCGCCGTGCCAAAGGACACCTGCTGCAGTTCGCCGTCGTCGCTGATGTTGTCGAGCACGCCGCGTACGGCCTTCAGCCCGACTTCATTGTACTTCTGCTCGATGTAGCCCTTGCGGACGGACTTCAGGATTCCGTAGGCAAACCCGGCCGTTGCGGAAGCCTCGAGATAGCTGGTCTTGTCTGTGATGAGGGTATGCCACAGGCCGCTCGCGTCCTGCGTTTCCGCAAGCGTCTTCACCTGCGCCGTCAGCGTGTCGATTAGAAAAGTGCGGAACGCATCCGCCGGCTTAAGGTCAAGGATCTCGATGATTTCCGGGATGGCGATCGTCACCCAGCAATTGCCTCGCCCCCACAGAGCGCCGGCGAAATTGTGACGCCCGTTGAAGTTCCAGCCGTGGAACCACAGGCCCGTCTTCCGGTCGAACAGGTATTTGATGTGGACGAGGAACTGGCGCTTCGCTTCCTCAATGTAATGAGGACGGTTGAGCAGCAGCCCGATTTTCGCGAGCGGGAGCACCGACATCATCAGCGTGTCGTCCCAAAGCTCGCCCGGGTTCTCATCATTGTAGACGATATGCTGGAACCCGCCGTCTTCGGTCTTCGGCAGACCGTCCGGTGCGATCAGCCATTCGGCCCATTCGCTAAGATAGGGAATATAGCGGGGTTCGCCTTCGTGCTCGTACAGGTAGGCAAGCGTGATGAATGGCGCCACCGTGTTGATGTTCTTCGTCGGAGTGCCTTCGGCGAAACGGTCTTCGAACCACTGCTTGATGATCGACAGCGCGGTCTCGTCGCCGGTCAGCTCGAAATAGCGCCACATTCCGAACAATCCGACGCCGTGGGTCCATTCCCATCCGGACCAACCCTTGGTGTCGATGATCCGGCCGTCCTCCAGGTGAAGCAGGAATTCGCCGGTCTCGTCGTTGATGTTGCGGAGATTGTGCATGAGCCGCCGGACGGCGTCGGTAACCATCGCGCGAGGAATTTCCTGATTGATGGCGGCAAGCACCCGATTCTCTCCTAAGCCAAATGGAATACGGGCTCGAGGACCCACTCGCGCGGTTTGTTGTCGGCTTCCACCTCCATGATATCGGCCATGTAGTCCCACCACCTGCGCATCACCGGATGAGAGGCAAGCGTGTCGCGGCGGTGATCGGCGGAAAGCTTCAGCGTCGCGAACAGCGCGTTCGTATCCGCGTCGAAAAATATCCAATAATCGCTGATCCCGGCGTCGCGCAGAAGGTCGCTCAACTCGGGCCAGATCTGGTCATGGCGCCGGCGATATTCGGCCGCCATGCCGGGTTTCAGCTGCATTCTGAAGGCCTGCGCTCCCACCTTTGCCCCTCCGCTTCCGCGCCCACGTTATGCCCAAAGCGATGGGCGCTGCATAGCCACATTTTGACATACAGTCCCAAGATGTGGAAAAATCAGGTTTGACGCGAGAGCCAGTCCTGGAACAGCTCAGGCCAAAAATGACCCGCGCCCGAAGTGTCGGTAAGCTTCCCCAAGCCATGCCCGCCCTTATCGAAAATGTGCAGCGCACCCGCAGCGCCGACCTGCCGCATCGCGCTGAACAGCATCAGACTGTTCTCGACCGGCACCACCTTGTCGTCGGTCGCCGCCGAGACGAAGGTCGGAGGCATTTCCTTGCTCACGTTCTGCTCGACCGACCAGCGCCGGATCCGTTCCGCTGAGGGCTGCCGTCCGATCAGGTTCCGCCTCGACTGCTCGTGCGCGTACGGATTGGTCATCGTTACGACGGGAAAGAAAAGACCCGCGAAGCTTGGCCGCGTGGGCAATGAATCGATGGCATCAATAGGCGCGTAAGTGCGTTCGGCGAAACGAGTGGCCAGCATGCCGGCAAGGTGACCGCCGGCCGAAAAGCCGATCGTTCCGACGCGGGCACCG
>JAICXF010000013.1 GCA_025981625.1 Sphingomonas sp.
TCCCGAGCTGCTGAAGACCTATGCCAAGCTCGGCATCCCGCTGAAGGAGCAGGCCTTCCTGGCCGGCGTCGAGGGCGCCGGCGAGTCGGCCGCCGACGCGCGCATGCCGATCGCGGTGGATGCGGTCTTCGATAGCGTCTCCGTGGCGACCACCTTCAAAGACAAGCTGGCCGAGCTCGGCATCGTCTTCTGCTCGTTCTCGGAAGCGGTGCAGCATCATCCGGAACTGGTGCGCAAGTACCTGGGCTCGGTGGTGCCGCAGCGCGACAATTACTTCGCCTGCCTCAACAGCGCCGTCTTCTCCGACGGCACGTTCGTTTATGTGCCCGAGGGTGTCCGCTGCCCGATGGAGCTTTCCACCTACTTCCGCATCAATGCCGAGAATACCGGCCAGTTCGAGCGCACCCTGATCGTCGCCGACAAGGGCAGCTACGTCTCCTACCTCGAAGGCTGCACCGCGCCGATGCGCGACGAGAACCAGCTTCACGCGGCGGTGGTCGAGATTTTCGCGCACGAGGATTCCGAAGTGAAATACTCCACCGTCCAGAACTGGTATCCGGGCGACGCCGAGGGCAAGGGCGGCATCTTCAACTTCGTCACCAAGCGGGCGCTGTGCTCGGGCGACCGGTCGAAGGTCAGCTGGACGCAGGTCGAAACGGGCTCCGCGATCACCTGGAAATATCCGAGCTGCATCCTCAAGGGCGAGGGCAGCGTCGGCGAATTCTATTCGGTCGCGCTGACCAACAACCGGCAGCAGGCCGACACCGGCACCAAGATGATTCACATCGGCGCCAACACCCGCTCGACCATCGTCTCCAAGGGGATCAGCGCGGGCAGGTCGAACAACACCTATCGCGGGCTCGTGCGCGTGCTCCCGCGCGCCGAGAACGTCCGCAACTTCACCCAGTGCGACAGCCTGCTCCTTGGCAGCGACTGCGGCGCGCACACGGTGCCCTATATCGAGGTCAAGAACCCGACCGCCCAGATCGAGCACGAAGCGACGACATCGAAGATCAGCGAGGACCAGCTCTTTTACGCGATGAGCCGTGGCCTCGATGCCGAAAGCGCGGTCGCCCTGATCGTCAACGGCTTCGCCCGCGAGGTGCTCAAGCAGCTGCCGATGGAGTTCGCCGTCGAGGCGCAAAAGCTGCTTGGGATTTCGCTTGAGGGGAGCGTGGGATGACACCTGAGGAGAGGCGTCGGGGCGCATTCGTCGAGTTCGATGAACTCCTTTCGGCCGGATACTCGATAGAGAATGCGCTGACTCTTGCAGCGCAAAACAATGAACTTGAGGTCGGTGTCTTTCGTACGATCGCTGAAAGGCATTTCGGTGATTTGGAATCGCATTGTGAACGAATGACACTGAGAGCTGATTGGACACTACGGCAGGCTGAGTTTGCCAAGCGAGAGGAAGAGGTCCGCCAGTACGCAAAATCACGTGTGCAGAACGCCTGGGACGCGAGCGTTCCTTACGGCGGCGCGCCTGATTGGGAGCATCTGCTTCACACTGTTATTGAAGCTTTGGAAACCAACGATGAGGTGCTGCGCGGATTTGCCCGTCAGGCATTTTCCCAACAGCTCAAGCAGCTTCAGCAAGGGCTCTATTTTCAGCAGCTCAGGGAAGAGAACTCGAAGAAGCATGTGTGACAAGACAGCTTCGCTTATGATGGGAGCCGCCGCATGATGCCGCTTCTCCTCCTGGCGGCCGCATCCGCCGATCTCGACGCGCTCGATCAGGCAGTGGCGCGGTGCGACCGGCATGCGGCGAACCCGGTGTTCGCCGGCGAGGCGGCGCGGCGGAGTCAGTTCCTGCTCGACGCCTATCGTGAGCAGGAGGCGATCGTGAACGACCGGCTTTCGATCGCCGACCAGCGGCGCGCGCTTCGCGAAACGCCGACCGGCACCCCGGCCGAGCAGAAGCAGCTCGGCAAGCAGCTCGACCTTCAGCAGGCCAGCCTCGACGATCGGCAAAAGGCGCTCAACGACAAGCGCATGCTCGAAGGCATCCGCCAGGACGCGATGGACAATATGCGCCGCTATTTCCTCAACAACTGCCCCGCGGGCCTGAACGAGAAGACCAGGTGACCATGCTCGACATCCGCGACCTCCACGCGAGCGTTGCCGGCAAGCCGATCCTCAACGGCGTGTCGCTGAGCGTGCCCGCAGGCGAAGTGCACGCGATCATGGGTCCCAACGGCTCGGGCAAGTCGACGCTCGCTTACGTGCTTGCGGGGCGGCCCGGGTATGAGGTGAGCGAAGGGTCGGTGACCTTTTCTCCCCTACCGCTTGCGGGAGGGGTTGGGGGTGGGCCTGTTGAGGCCGGCGCTAACTCCGACATGCCCACCCCTTCGGCGCTTCGCGCCTCTTCCCCTCCCGCAAGCGGTAGGGGATTGGACCTGCTCGCCCTCGAACCGCATCAACGCGCTGCGGCGGGACTGTTCCTCGGCTTTCAATATCCGGTCGAAATCCCCGGCGTCTCCTATCTCCAGTTCCTGCGCGAGAGCCTCAATTCGCAGCACCGCGCACGCGGCGAAAGAGAGCTGTCGGGCGGCGAATTCATCAAGCTGGCGAAGAACCAGGCGGACCTGCTCGGCATGGACGCCGAGATGCTCAAGCGCCCCGTCAACGTCGGCTTCTCCGGCGGCGAGAAGAAGCGCGCCGAGATGGTCCAGATGGGCATCATGGACCCCAAGTTCGCGATCCTCGACGAGACCGACAGCGGGCTCGACATCGACGCGCTGAAGGCGGTGGGCGCCGGCATCAACCGGATCATGCGCGGCCCCGACAAGGGCGTGCTGCTGATCACCCATTACCAGCGCCTGCTCGATTACGTCGAACCCGACCGGGTGCATGTGCTGCGCAACGGCGTCATCGAACGCAGCGGCGGCCCGGAGCTCGCCCAGAGCCTGGAGCGCGAAGGCTATGCGGAGGCGGCGGCGTGATGACCGCCCCCTTCCCAACCCGCAAGCAGGAGGAGTGGCGCTACGCCGATCTCGAGGCGCTGCAGCCGATCTGGGAGCAGTTCGCCGAACCGGTGACGCTGACCGTCGCCGCGGGCGAGGAGCTGGAGGAAATCTGGCTTCCGGCTGCGGATGACGTGCAACTACGCCGCGTTCAGCTGGCGCTTGGCGCTGGCGCGAAGGCCCGCATCTATGCCCTCAACACTGCGCCGGTGTACGGCCGCATCGAACTCGAGGTCAGCCTGGATGAAGGCGCCGAGTTCGAGTTGTTCGCCGCGAACATCGGCACCGGCCTGGCGGCGAACGAAATCGTCACCACCATCAAGCACCTGGCGCCGAGCGGTCGCTCGCGCCAAATCGTGCGCTCGGTGCTGAACGGCAAGGCGACCGGCTCATATCTCGGCAGGGTCGAGGTCGCGCGCGGCGCTCAACAGACCGATGCCGAACAATCGGTCAAGGCCATGCTCCTTGACCGGGGAGCGAGCGCGAACTGCAAGCCGGAGCTGGAGATTTTCGCGGACGACGTGAAGTGCGCGCACGGAGCCACCGTCGGCGAGCTCGACCCGGCGCAGCTTTTCTATGCCGAGAGCCGCGGTCTCGATCCGGCGGGTGCCCGGGCGCTGCTGCTCGAGGGCTTCGTCATGGGCCTGTGGGACGGCGCGAGCGAACCCGACACCATCCGCGAAGCCGCGCGCGAGGCGTTGCGGCGAGTGGTCAGATGATGGACGACGCAACCGTCACCCCGGCCTTGAGCCGGGGCCTGCCTGCCTCAGCTGCCGCCGAAGAAGGCGGATCCCGGGTCAAGCCCGGGATGACGACATTGAACGTCCGCTCCCAATTCCCGGCGGTCGGCGACTGGCATTATCTCGACAGCGCCGCGACCGCGCAGAAGCCGCAGGCGGTGATCGATGCCATCACCGAAGCCTATGCGCGCGACTACGCCACCGTCCATCGCGGCGTTTATCAGCGCTCGTCCGAAATGACCGGGCGCTACGAGGCGGCGCGCGCGGCCGCGTCCAGCCTGATCGGCGGCAAGCCCGAAGAGCTGGTCTTCACCCGCGGGGCGACCGAAGCGATCAATCTCGTCGCCCGCACGCTGCCCAAGGAAGGCCGCAACCGCGTTTTGCTTTCGCAGCTCGAGCATCACAGCAACATCGTGCCCTGGCAGCTCGCCGGATACGAGGTCGACGCCGTGCCGCTGACGCGCGACGGCTACATCGACCTCGAGGCCGCCGAGCAGATGCTCACCGAACAGCACCGGGTGGTGGCCTTCGCCCACGTGTCGAACGTGCTCGGCTCGGTGCTCGACGCCAGGCACGCCGCCGCGATCGCCCACTCGAAGGGCGCGCTGCTGTTGCTCGACGGCTGCCAGGCTGTCCCGCGGCTTCCGGTCGACGTCGCCGCGATAGGCGCCGATTTCTACGCTTATTCCGCCCACAAGCTCTACGGCCCAACCGGGATCGGTTGCCTGTGGGGCCGCTCCGAGCTGCTGCAAGCCCTTCCGCCCTGGCAGGGCGGCGGGTCGATGATCGACCGGGTAACGTTCGGCAAGACCACCTACCTCGACGCGCCGGCGCGGTTCGAAGCGGGAACGCCGCACATCGTGGGCGCCGTTGGCCTCCACGCCGCGGTGGACTGGGTCCAAAAGCTCGGCCTCGGCGCCATCCACGCCCATGAATGCGCGCTGGTTAGCGAGGCGCGCGCCGCGTTGTCCGGCATCGCGGGCGTGGCGCTCTACGGCCCGGAGGACAGCGCCGGAATCCTCAGCTTCAACGTCGACGGGGTGCATCCGCACGACACCGCTACCATATTGGACGATGCGGGCGTCGCGGTCCGCGCCGGCCACCATTGCGCGCAGCCGCTGATGGAGTGGCTCGGCGTGCCGGCGACCGCCCGCGCGAGCTTCGCGGCATTCAGCGACAGCTCGGACATCGCCGCGCTGGTGCGCGGAATCGAACAGGTGAAGCGGATTTTCGCCAAATGAGACTGTGGGAATGAACGAGGAGCGCAAGATCGAGGCGGATGAAGTGGCGGGAGTCCCGACACCGCCGCGCGCCCGCGTCACGGAGACATTCGAGCGCAAGCGCGATTATCTCGCCGGCTTCCTCGCTGGCGAGCCCAAGCAAGAGCAGGAAGCGGGCCCCGGAAGCGACCTCCAGGCAGCCGTCGTCGAGGTGCTGAAATCGGTCTATGACCCCGAAATTCCGGTCGACATTTACGAACTCGGCCTGATCTACGACGTGGACATCAGCGAGGATGGCGACGCGACGGTCACCATGACGCTGACGACGCCGCACTGCCCGGTCGCGGAATCGCTGCCGAACGAGGTCGAGCTTCGGGTGCTGTCGGTGCCGGGCATCCGCGATGCCGTGGTGAACCTCGTCTGGGACCCGCCGTGGGATCCGTCGAAGATGAGCGACGAGGCGAGACTGGAATTGGGAATGCTATGAACAAGGAAACGAAACTACGCGCTCGTCCTGCGGCGATCACGCTCACTCCGGCGGCTGAAGCGCGCATTACCGAGCTGATGAGCCGCGCTCCCGAAGGCGCGATCGGCGTCAAGCTGTCGACCCCGCGCCGGGGCTGCTCAGGGTTGGCCTACTCGGTTGATTACGTCACCCAAGAACAGCCGTTCGACGAGAAAATCGAGACGCCCGCCGGCGCCTTCTACGTCGACAGCGCGTCGGTCCTGTACCTCATCGGCTCGACCATGGACTGGCGCGAGGACGATTTCGCCGCCGGCTTCGTGTTCGAAAACCCGAACGCCAAGGGCTCCTGCGGCTGCGGCGAAAGCTTCACCGTCTAGCGCCAATCTGGTAAGGCGGTGCCCGAGAGGAGATCGTCATGCTGCTCCTTGCTGCTGCCCTGACCGCGATCGTTCCCACCGCTCCCCTTGGCGGCGCTGCGCACGCGCAGTGCCCGCGCACTACCGCCCAGCTCGCGGTTCAACGAGACAAAAAACTCGTGCCGAGACATCTTAGCGAGCTTCCGCGCGCCAATCTGTACAAGGCGGTCTACCGCCGGGTCGGCGGCTGCGAGGAGCCGGTCATCGTTCGCTACGATATCGGGCGTCGCTGAGGCCTAGAAAGCCAGGCTGAACCGAAGCGCTGCGCCCTTGTCGGCGGCGAGGCTCGCGATATTGCCCGGCTGCCGACGGTAGAACAGGTTCCCGCCGACCCACGCATTGCCGCCGATCAGAGTCGAGCCGTAGCTGAGCTCGGCATCGAGCTCGCGGCCGCTGGGACGCAGCGACATCGTGCTGAGCGTATTGAACGCGACGCCCGTTGCATAATCGTAGGACGTCGGAAGCATCAGCGCGAAGCCGCCATGCTCGACCCGCAGCGGCTGCGCGAGCCTCAGCCCGAACGAGTCATGGCTCGACAGCACGCCGGATTTGGCGAGGTCGAACGCATACGCGCCCGTTGTGAACTTGCCGGCCCCGAATTCGGTCCAGCCGCGCCGCGCCGTCAGCGTGCTGGTCCAGCCGGCGCCGAAATTGTGCCGCGCTTCGGCATCCAAGAACAAGGTCGTCGATCCGCCACCGCCGAGCACGCCGGTCACCCGTCCGCCGAGCAGCGTCTGCCTTTCCTCGAGCCGGCTCATGCCGATCGAGAGCCAGTTGCTGCCGAAGCTCTTGTCCGCAGTGATGGTGGTGAACCGGTAGGGCGAGCCCGTGGCGCTCGTCTGAACGTCCTGCCACACCTTGCCGGTCTCTCCCGAGAAGGTCAGTCCCACTCCGCCGAACTGATGGCGCACCGCCATGCTGCTGTTGCGGCGGGCGGAGAAACCCGGATTGCCCGAAATGTCGCTGGCGATCAGGAACGCGCCGGCGTTTGCACCTGAAAGGCGGCGCTCCATCTCCTTTGCGCCCTCGGCGAAGCCGAATGCCACCGCGGTCTTGCTGTCGAGCCTGGCGACCGCAGAGCCGGCGACCATGCGCGACTTGCGCAGATCCTCTGGACCGATGCCGAGTGGCTGGATCGATACGCCCTGCGCCATGTCGTGCCGTTCGCGAACGGTCATCGCAATCGTCAGCGGCCCCGCCTGGGCGCTGTTCACCCGGATGTCGTTCTGAAGCGATCGGGTTAGCGGATGATCGATGTCGGCACGGCGCAGTGTCTGCGCGAGATTCATCACATAAGCGCGGTTGTAGCCGTCGAGAATGATCGCGCCCATCGACTTGCTGGTTGCGGCATCGCCGGCGGCGCTGGGCAAGTCGCCCGTCGTACCGGAGACCGGCGTTTGGGTGCCGGCGAGGCTGGTCGTTCCTGCGGGCTGAAAGGCACGTTGGATGTTCAGCCGGCCATGGCCGTAGATCGAGTCGACTCCGGTCGCGCCAAGGTCGTCGGCGGTCTGGAAGAGGATGCTGACGATCTGCTTGCCGGTGAGGTTCGGAAACGCCTGGGCCATCAGCGCCACCGCCCCGGTGATCGTCGGCGCCGAGAAGCTCGTGCCGTCCCAATAATATTGCGTGCCGTTCTGGTCCGGTGCTCGATCATGATAGCCGAGCGCCATCAAGGTGTAGGCCGCGCCGGTGCCGGCCCGATTCGAGAAGGTCGAAATCGTGCTGGTGTCGGTGCCCGACCCGCTGTTCACGCCGACCGAGCCGGCGATGATCACCGAACCGGGAAAATCCTGCGCCGGCACCAATGCAAACGGGTCCGAGTTGGCGCCCTTGGTCGCGTCCGTCCCGTCGTTGCCGGCCGATATGACGAACACGATGCCGGCATTCACCGCCCGCTGGATCGCGGAGATGAGCGTGCTGCCCGGCGTCGATCCGCCGAGCGACAGGTTGATGACCCTGGCGCCGGCCTGGCGCGCAGCATCGATGCCCGCGGCGACACTCGAGTCGTAGAACTGGCAGCCGCTTTCGCCGCTGGTGCTAGTGGTCGTGCTGCAGGATCCCGGCTGGTCGGCGCGCTCGCTGACGATGGTCGCGTTGAACGCCACGCCCATCGTGTTTTGGCCGTTGCGGGCTGCCGCGGCGACGGCGGTGACGGCAGTGCCATGGCCATCCTCATCGCTCAAGCCACGACTGCCGGCGACGTCGCCGCTGGCCGGGTCGATTCGCCCGGCAAATTCGGAGAGGCTCGGGTTCACGCCGCTGTCGACGATGCCGATCTTGACGCCCTGACCCGTAGCCCCCGCATTGTATGCCGCGATCGCGTTCGCCGCGACTGCATAGTTCGAAGCCTGATATTCCGCCGTGTTGTAGTTGGTCGTCGGGGTCGGAGTGGGCGTTGGGGTGGGTGTAGGCGTCGGAGTCGGTGTTGGAGTGGGGGTAGGTGTCGGGGTGGGAGTCGGAGTCGGGAGCGAGATCGGGGACACGCCGCTTCCGCCGCCACCGTCGCAGGCGGCCAGGCCGAACGTCATGACGAGCAAGCAACCGCTTGTTGCCAGAAACCGCCTGTTCATGGTCGCACCCTCCGCTCAAGCCGTTGAAAAATCACGGCTTCCCTCGTTATGTTATGGTTTCCAAATCCTTTCAATTTGCTTAAAGCCCTCAGAACGCTAGGCGCGTGGCCGCACATGGACCGCCGCTTCTCCCATATACGCGATTGGGTCTTCGACCTCGACAATTGTCTTTATCCCGCCTCGACGGGGCTGTTCGCGCTGATCGACCAGCGCATGGGCGCCTATATCGAGCGGCTGCTGGGGGTCGGCGCCGACGAAGCGAAGCGGGTCCAGAAGGCCCATTTCCACGCGCATGGAACGACGCTCGCCGGCCTGATGCGCGAGCACGACATCGATCCTCACCACTTCCTCGCCGATGTGCACGACATTCCGCTCGATCGCGTGCAGTGCGACGAACGCCTGGCGCGCCTGCTCCCGCTGCTGCCCGGCCGCCGCTTCGTGTTCACCAACGGCGACGCCCCCTACGCACGCCGGGTGCTCGAGGCCATTGGGGTACGCAACCATTTCGAAGACCTGCACGATATCCACGCCAGCGACCTTCGGCCCAAGCCCGACCCGCATGGCTATGCCCTTCTGTGCGAGCGGTTCGGGATCGATCCGCGACATGCGCTGCTCGCCGACGACATGGTCCAGAATCTGGCGCCGGCGAAAGAACTCGGAATGACCACCGTGTGGGTCGCCAACGGCTCGGAGCGGGGCGATCACGGCTATGACGAAGCGATCGTCGACGTGCGGGTGACCGACGTCGGCGAATGGCTCGAAGACATCCTGGGGGACGAACATGACCGATGAGTTGCGCTCCATCGTCGAGCGCGCGTGGGACGAGCGCGATTCGATTGGTCCGGGCACCAAGGGCGAGGTGCGCCAGGCGGTCGACGCCGCCCTCGCTGCGCTCGACAGCGGAGAGGCGCGGATCGCCGCCAGGGGGAATGGCGAGTGGACCGTCCATCAGTGGCTGAAGAAAGCCGTGCTGCTGTCATTCCGGCTCAATCCGATGGAGGCGATCGGCGGCGGTCCCGGCGGCGCTCACTGGTGGGACAAGGTGCCGTCCAAGTTCGCCGGCTGGGGCGAAAAGGAGTTTGCGGCCGCCGCGTTCCGCGCGGTTCCCGGAGCGATCGTCCGCCGCGGCGCTTATATCGCGCCCGGCGCAGTGCTGATGCCGAGCTTCGTCAACATCGGTGCGCGCGTCGGTGAGGGCACGATGGTCGACACCTGGGCGACGGTCGGAAGCTGCGCCCAGATCGGCCGGAACGTGCACATCTCGGGCGGTGCCGGGATCGGGGGCGTGCTCGAGCCGCTTCAGGCGGGCCCGGTGATCATCGAGGACGATTGCTTCGTCGGGGCCCGTTCCGAGGTCGCCGAGGGTGTCATCGTCGAGCGGGGCTCGGTCCTGTCGATGGGCGTGTTCCTCGGTGCTTCGACCAAGATCGTCGATCGGTCATCGGGCGCGGTGCACTATGGCCGAGTGCCCGAATATTCGGTCGTCGTGCCGGGCGCGCTGCCAGGCAAGGACGGCGGCCCTTCACTGGCCTGCGCGGTGATCGTCAAGCGAGTCGATGAACGCACCCGATCGAAGACGAGCATCAACGAGCTGCTGCGCGACTGATAAGCCAAGCTTATGGGTCGTCGGCGGCCATTTGTTGGCGCCGGCAACGTCGCGCCCATATATCGAGCAAGCCATGAAACCGATCGAGCCCACCGAGTTCGAGCGCAATTGCGCGGACGCTGCCGGCGCTCCCGACGTCTACGACACGCCGGTGATCCGGACCCAGATGAACCGCGGCGACTGGCTGATTCTTCTCTCTTTGGCCGTCATTTGGGGCGGCGCGTTTTTCTTCATCGGAGTCGCCGTCCGACACGTTCCGCCGCTCACCTACGTCTGGCTGCGGCTGACGATCGCCGCGCTGGGCATGTGGGTTTATCTGGCCTGGAAGCGGCAGCCGGTCGGCCTGCCGCGGCAGTTCTGGGCCTCGATCCTGCTGCTGGCGGTCCTCAACAACGCCTTGCCGTTCGCGCTGTTCGGGTGGGGCCAGACGCACATCGCCAGCGGGCTCGCGTCGATCCTCAATGCAACCACGCCGATCTGGGGCGTGATCGTCGCACATTTCCTCACCCACGACGAGCGCATGAGCCCGCGCAAGGTCGGCGGCGTCCTGCTCGGCTTCGGCGGCGTTGCGACGATGATCGGACCGTCATTGTTCTCCAGCCTCGGCAGCGCGGCACTGGCGCAGCTCGCCTGTGTCACCGCCTCGCTCAGTTATGCGCTCGCCGCGGTCTGGGCGCGTCGCTTCCGCCGGCAGGGCATCTCGCCGCTCAGCGTCACCACTGGCCAGCTCACCGCCGGCGCGCTGGTGATGCTCCCCGTGTCGATGTTCGTGGATCATCCGTGGACCCATGCCATGCCGCCGCTCACCGCCTGGGCGGCGATCGCGTCGCTGGCGCTGTTGTGCACGGCGTTCGGCTACGTCCTCTATTTCCGGCTGATCGCGACTTCGGGAGCAACCAACGCTCTGCTCGTCACCCTGCTCGTGCCGCCGATCGCCATTCTCCTTGGCGGGTTGTTTCTCGGTGAGACCTTGGCCCCGCAGGACTTCGTCGGCCTTGCGCTGATTGCGCTCGGTCTGGCCGCGATCGACGGACGGGCGCTCAGCTGGATTTCGCGGGCGCGGCGCCGGCTTCCGCGAGAAGCGTAGCCGCCTGCGGGCTGGTCCAGTCGAGATCCCCGACGTAGCGCCAGACTTCCTTGCCGTTCGCGTCGATCAGGATCGAGGTTGGCAGGACCGTGTCAGGCCCGAGTGCGCTGGAGAGCGCCATCTTCGAGTCCTGGTAAGGCTTGAGCGTCGCGATCCGGTGCGCCTGGAGGAACGCCACGACCGATGCGTGCGGCCCATCGTCCTGGCTCACCGCCAGCACCTGAACACCGCTCCTTCGCGCGAGCTGGTCGAGCGTCGGCAATTCCTTGACACAGGGCGCGCACCAGCTGGCCCACAGGTTGACCAGCAGCGGCTTGCCCTTGAAATCCGCCAGCCGCACCGGCTTGCCGTCCGGATCGGTGAACGTGACGTCCGGCGCGGGTTTGCCCCTGGAATCCCGATGCACGCCCTTGAGGCCGGTATCCGCCGCGCTCGGCGCGGCCTGGTTGGAAACGGGCGACTGACTTGCCGGCTTGTGGCACCCGGCAAGCGCGAGCGTCGCGGCGGCGATGAGGAAGAAGCGCATGGCATGCTCGATACGGTCGGGCTGAACGCGCGGCAAGCTGGCGGAACCTCGCGGGAGCCGCTAGGCGAATCGCGATGACGCCGAAGCTCGTGCTCGCCATTGCAACGGCCGCGCTGCTCGCCGGCTGCGGAAGGGTTGCCGAGCTTCAGCCGCGGCCCGGCCATGCCATGCCGGTCAGGCCGATGATGGCCCGCGCAACGCCGACCGTGACCGACCTGTTGACTCCGCCGACCTACGCCCGCCCCGACAGGGTGGATGAGCTGGTCAAGCGCTCGCAGCCGCGTGCCGCCGACCCGTTCGACCTGCCCCCGCCCACCGGCGGCACGGCGCCATCGCAGCCGGCCGGCACTGCGCCCGGGCCGATCCCGACCAATCCCACATCCGTGACCCCCGGAGTCTGATCGTCCATGCCCGTTCCCGTTCGAAAGGCCGTGTTTCCGGTTGCCGGCCTCGGCACCCGCCTGCTCCCGGCCACCAAGACCATCCCCAAGGAGATGATCACGATCGTCGACCGGCCGCTCATTCAGTACGCCGTGGACGAGGCTCGCGAGGCCGGAATCGAGGAGCTGATCTTCGTCACCGGCAGGGGCAAGTCGGCGCTGGTCGATTATTTCGATCACGCGTTCGAGCTCGAGGCGACGCTAAAGGGCAAGAGCAAGAGCCTCGACGTGCTGGAGCCGTCAAATGCGCGGTTCGGCGAGGTGGTGACGGTGCGCCAGCAGCAGCCGCTTGGGCTTGGCCATGCGGTGTGGTGCGCGCGGGACATCGTCGGCGACGAGCCTTTCGCCGTGCTGCTGCCCGATGAGCTGATGGTCGGAAAGCCCAACTGCCTGGCCCAGATGATCGAGGCTTATGAACGGGTCGGCGGCAATCTGGTCGCGGCGCTGGAAGTGCCCGACAGCGAAACTCAGAAATATGGCGTCATCGACCCCGGCTCGGCAGACGGCCGCCTGACGGAGATTCGCGGGATGGTCGAGAAGCCGCCGCAGGGCACCGCGCCATCGAACCTGATGCTGCCCGGCCGCTACATCCTGCAGTCGGACGTCATGCGCGCGCTCGATGCGCAGGAGGCTGGTGCGGGCGGAGAGATCCAGCTCACCGATGCGATGGCCAAGCTGATCGGACAGCAGCCGTTCCATGCCTACCGGTTCGAGGGCGAGCGCTACGACTGCGGAAGCGCGGCGGGGTTCGTGATCGCGAATCTCGCGATCGCGCTTGAGCGGGAGGATGTTGGGCCGGCGGTGCGCGAGTTCCTGTCAGCTCGCGCATAACCCTCACTCGTCATTCCCGCGAAAGCGGGAATCCGGTTTTGTTGATGGCGGGGTCCCCGCTTTCGCGGGGGTGACGATCAAAGCGCGAACGACCCCTTCGCCCGTTCGACGTTCAGCTCGTCCCGCAGCTCACCGATCTGGATTGCACGCTCGACCACTCTGGCATCGAGCACCGCATTATCGTCGCGCAGCCGCCGGATAGCGTGGGCGCGGGCGATCCGCCGCTCGATGCGGGCGAGCAGCACTTCGAAATGGAAGGGCTTCTGGATCACGTCGTCAGCACCCCCTTTAAAGGCGCGGACCGCTTCAGCCGGCTTTGACTTGCCGGTAATCAGCATGATCGGAATGTCGTTCCACTGCACCTCGCCCCGGATCGCCACCGCAAGCTCGGCTCCATTCATCCCCTGCATGTTGAACTCGGCAAGCACGAGGTCGATGGGATAGCGGCAGAGCTCGGCGATAGCCGCAACGCCGCAATCCGCCGTCGTCACTCGGTAACCCGCTTCGGTGAGCCTGCGTGCGATGATCCCGAGATTGTTCCGGTTGGGTTCGACGAGAAGGACGCGCGAGCGCTCGTCGGCGGCGGCAGGATAACGGGTTTCCATGCCGCCGAGGGCTAAACGGAAATGGTTAACGCGGTCTTAGTTCCCCGGCGCAAGCCGGGGTCCAGAAGCCGCAGGCTTCCTTCGCTGAAATCGGCGGCCGCCGCCTGGGCCCCGGCCTTCGCCGGGGAACATCATGGCTCCAGCTCGACATCCCAGTAGAGATAATCCCGCCAGCTCTTGTGCAAATAATTTGGCGGGAATGCGCGGCCGTGCTCCTGCAGCTGCCAGCTGGTGGGGCGGATCGGCTCGCGCATGATGTGCATGTGCGCCTCGGCGGGCGTCCGGCCGCCCTTCTTGAGGTTGCAGGGAGCGCAGGCGGTGGCGACATTCTCCCACATTGTCCGGCCGCCCTGCGCGCGCGGCACGACATGGTCGAAGGTCAGCTCCCGGTGGGAGCCGCAATAGACGCAGCGGAAGCGGTCGCGGAGGAACAGGTTGAACCGCGTGAAGGCCGGATATTCGTTCGGGCGGACATAATCGCGCAGCGCAATCACGCTCGGCAGCTTCAGCGCCACGCTCGGGCTGTGCACCTCGCGATCATAGTGGGCGACGACGTCGACCCGCTCCAGGAACATCGCCTTGATCGCCGTCTGCCACGGCCACAGCGACAGCGGATAATAAGACAGCGGCGTGTAGTCGGCGTTGAGGACCAGCGCCGGGCAGCTTTCGGGATGACGGATCAACTCGGGGTGGTACATGCGAGCGACAACAGCCTTTCGTTCGGTTGGGTCCGAACTCCAGCTCCCCGGCCTCGTCGCACGTGCCCGGTCAAGGGCCAGAAGGAGGAGAGGGCGTTACCGGCCCGTCTTCCCTTGTTGCCCGCCGGATGCCAACCCCGCGTGACATGCCCATGACAGCATTTTCAATGACTCAGCGTCAAGACCCCTTTGAACAACAGACCCTCCCTGTCGCGCAGCGATGGGGAGGGGGACGGTCCGCCGGAGGCGGATGGTGGAGGGGCCGGCCCCTCCGTCAGCGCTTCGCGCTGCCACCTCCCCACGAGCTCCGCTCGCAGGGAGGAAGAGGGTGATTGTGACGCGGTTCGCGCCCTCGCCTACCGGACGGCTGCATCTCGGCCATGCCTACAGCGCCGCGCTAGGCCATGCCCGTGCGCTCGGCGCAGGGGGCGCGTTCCGGCTGCGCATCGATGATCTCGACCAGACTCGTTGCCGCCCGGAATTCGTCGACGGCATCTATCAAGACCTGCGTTGGCTTGGCCTGCAGTGGGAAGCGCCGGTGTTGGTCCAGTCCGAGCGAACGGCGGCGTACGAGGCAGCGCTCGAGCAGCTGAAGGCGCAAGGGCTCGTCTATGCCTGCTTCTGCACACGGGCGGATATCGCCCAGTCGCTGACCGCGCCGCACGGTGATGCTGCGACATCGTATCCAGGCACCTGCCGCGACCTGCCGGACGATCCCGAGCGGCGCTCGACGACCCCGCACAGCTGGAGGCTGAACTCGGCCAAAGGGCTCGACCTGACCGGCTTGCCAGGCTGGACCGAAGATGACGGCGGGCACTTTGTCGCCAAGCCGATGGACATCGGCGACGCGATCCTCGCGCGCAAGGACGCGCCCGCCTCGTATCACCTTTCCTGTGTGGTCGACGATGCGACGAGCGGCGTAACCACGGTCGTGCGCGGCGTCGACCTGCGTCCCTCCACGCCCATTCAGCGCCTGCTTCAGCAACTGCTCGGGCTGCCCGAGCCGACCTATCTCCATCATCCGCTGGTCACCCACGCGGACGGGCGCCGCCTCGCCAAGCGCGATCTCGCGCCGACACTCGCCGCATTGCGTGAACGCGGCGTCGACGGGCCCGCGCTGGCACATCGGCTGCTCGCGGGCGATCTCCCGTCTGGTTTTCGACTGCAGAAGGCCTAAATGGGCCGTCATGCGCTGGCCTCTCCTCATCATGCTCCTGATCGCCATGGGCGCGACGGCTTACGTGCTGGTCCGCGGCGTGATCGCCATGGCCTCGGGCAAGGACGTCACCGGCGAGCAGCAGCAGAATTACATGCGCAAGCGAATCCTCTTCCAGGGAATCGCGATCCTGATCGTCATCCTGCTGCTCTACTTCGCCAGCAATTCCGCGCAGTAGGTGGTCAAGCTCAACAAGATCTACACCCGGACGGGCGATAGCGGCAGCGCCGGGCTGGTCGACGGCAGCCGGGTCAGCAAGTCGAGCCTTCGGATGACGGCCATCGGCGAGGTCGACGAAGCCAATGCCGCGATCGGCGTCGCGATTGCCGCCCTCGACGATGGACCGATCGCGGACCAGTTGCGCGAAATCCAGAATGACCTGTTCGATCTCGGCGCCGACGTTGCAACGCCGGGCGCCATCGACGGCGCGCTCCGCATCGTGGCATCGCAGGTCCAGCGGCTGGAGCGCGATATCGACGTGATGAATGCGGGCCTCGCCCCACTCGAAAGCTTCATCCTCCCCGGCGGATCCGCAGTCATCGCGGCGCTTCATCTCGCCCGGGCGATCGTCCGTCGCGCCGAGCGCGCGGCAGTTGCACTGAACGAGGCCGAGCCACTCAATGCCCAGCTCCTCGCCTATCTCAATCGCCTTTCGGATCATCTTTTCGTCGCTGCCCGCTTTGTCGCCGCGCGCGAAGGTGGCGACGTGCTGTGGCGGCCCGGAGCGACACGGGACTGATGCCCGGCCGGACGATTTTGCCGGCTTAAGTCGTTAGAGGCCTCATGATTGCGAACGCCGCCCCAGCAGAGCTTGCCGACACCCTCGCTTCGCGCCTGCTCGCCGTGCGCCAACTCTCGCTCGACCTCGTCGCACCGCTGTCCGACGCCGACGCGACGATCCAGCCGTTCCCCGACGCCTCCCCGGCCAAGTGGCACCTCGCTCACACCAGCTGGTTCTTCGAGACGTTCGTCCTTCGCGACCACGTCCTCGGCTACACGCCGTTCGACGAGCGCTACGCGTTCCTGTTCAACAGTTATTACGAGGCCGAAGGACCGCGACACGCGCGGCCTCGCCGGGGCATGCTGAGCCGTCCGTCGCTCGATGATGTGCGGAGCTATCGTGCTTATGTCGACGAAGCGCTCGAGCGGGCATTTCCCTCGCTTTCGACCGATGCGCTGGGCTTGATCGAGCTCGGCATCAATCATGAGCAGCAGCATCAGGAGCTGCTGCTCACGGACATCCTCGCGACCTTCGCCGAGAACCCGCTCGAGCCTGCTTATGCTTCACTCCGTCATTGCGAGCGGAGCGAAGCAATTCACGATGGCGCCGCCTGGATTGCTTCGTCGCTTAGGGCTCCTCGCAATGACGAATGGGTGAAGGGACGCGAGGGCGTGGCTGAGATCGGCGCCTCTGATGAGGGCTTCGCCTTCGACTGCGAGCGGCCGCGGCACCGCGTCTTCCTCGCGCCCCATGAGCTGGCGAACCGCCGGGTGACCAACAAGGAATGGCGCGAGTTCGTCGCGGACGGAGGCTATCGCAAGCCGGTATTGTGGCTCTCAGATGGCTGGAGTTGGGTCGTCGAGAATGGCATTTCCGGGCCGCTCTACTGGCGCGGCGAAGACGCCGAGTTCACGTTGGCCGGCCGCCGGGAGATCGACTGGACCGCGCCGGTCGCGCACGTCAGCTACTATGAGGCAGACGCCTTCGCGCGATGGGCCGGGGCGCGGCTCCCGACCGAAGCCGAGTGGGAGGATTTCGCCGCCTCGGCCGACCCGGTGATCGGCAATCAGCTGGACCAGGCCGGAGCGGTCGCGCCGCGTGCCGGAGGCGACCTGTTCGGCGACATCTGGGAATGGACCCAGAGCGCATTTGCTTCCTACCCGGGCTTCGCACCCGGTGACGGCGCGGTCGGCGAATACAATGGCAAGTTCATGTCCGGCCAGATGGTCCTGAAGGGCGCGAGCTGCGCTACCCCGCGTGGGCACAGCCGCGCCTCCTACCGCAACTTCTTTCCGCCGGCGGCGCGCTGGCAGTTCACGGGAGTACGCCTTGCTCGGGACTCTTGATCGGCAGACGAAGCAATTCCGCGACGATGTGCTCGCGGGACTCGCCGCGCCCATTCCCGCCATTCCGGCGCGCTGGCTTTACGACCGCCGCGGGTCCGAATTGTTCGACAAGATCACTCGCCTGCCGTCCTATTATCCGACGCGCACCGAGACCGCGATTTTCCACCAGATCATGCCGGACCTCGCCGCCCGGGTGCCGGAAGGAGCGGTCGTGGTCGAGTTCGGCGCGGGTTCGCAGACCAAGACCCCCATTCTCCTCGAAGCGACCAGGCCCGCCGCCTACGTTCCGGTCGACATCTCCGGCGACTATCTCGAACAGAGCGCACGCGATCTTCAGGAGCGATTTCCGGACATCGAGGTGATGCCGGTCATCGCCGATTTCGCGCGGCCGTTCTCGCTTCCGGGCGGGATCGAGCATCTACCCAGGCTCGGCTTTTTCCCCGGCTCGACCATCGGCAATTTCGTGCCGTGGAGCGCAACCGATTTGCTGCGTCAGTTTCGAGCGCTGCTCGGCCCCGGTGCTCAGCTCCTGATCGGCATGGACCGGGTGAAGCCGGTTGAACGGCTGATCCACGCCTATGACGATCCGGAGGGAGTCACGGCGCAGTTCAGCCTGAACCTCCTGTCGCGGATCAACCGCGAGCTCGACGGCGACGTGCCGGTCGACGCGTTCCGTCACGAGGCGCGCTGGAACGATATCCTGTCGCGGATCGAGATCCATCTGGTCGCCAGTAGAGACGTCAGTTTCTCGATCGGCGGGCGGCGGTTCGCCTTTGCGGAGAACTCCGCGATCCATGTCGAGAACAGCCACAAATACGGCCGGCGCGGAGCCCGCGTCCTGCTGCTCGCCGGCGGCTGGACTCCGGTCGCGGAATGGTCGGACGCCGCGGGGGACTTTGCGGAGATCCTGGCGGTGGCGGAGCCGGAGAGGTTTGCGCCCTAGAGCAGTCGCCGCTAAGCCAAATCCATGCTCATCGCCCTCGTCGACATCGCCGACCTGCTCCTCAGCATCGTGACCTGGATCATCATCGTGCAGGTCGTGCTGAGCTGGCTGTTCGTGTTCAACGTGCTCAACACCAGCTCGCAGGGGGTGCGCACGATCGCCGTCGCGATCGACCGCCTGACGGCGCCGCTTTACCGGCCGATCCGCCGCCTCCTGCCCGATTTCGGCGGGATCGATTTTTCGCCGCTCGTGGTGCTGATCCTGATCCAGGTCATCAAGAAGCTGCTCGGCGGCTTTGTGATGCAATATTACGGCATCGGATGACCGCGCGGCTGATTGACGGCAAGGCCTATGCGGCGGGCCTCAGGCAGCGCGTCGCCGAAGTGGCGTCGCGATTTGCGGCGCTGCAGGGACGTGCCCCCGGCCTCGCCGTGGTGCTGGTCGGCGAGCATCCGCCGAGCGCCGCCTACGTCCGCTCCAAGGCCAAGGCGACCATCGAAGCGGGCATGGAGAGCTTCGAGCATCGCCTTCCCGCCGATGTCAGCCAGGCCGAGCTGATCGCGCTCGTCGACCGGCTCAACGGCGACGATGCCGTCGACGGAATCCTCGTCCAGCTACCCCTTCCGAAGCACGTCGACGAGCTTGCGGTGCTGCTGCGGATCGATCCGGACAAGGACGTCGACGGATTTCACCCGATGAACGCGGGGCGGCTCGCCGTCGGCCTCGAGGCGCTTGTCCCGTGCACGCCCCTCGGCTGCCTGATGCTCCTGCAGCATGAGCTGGGCGATCTGTCGGGCCTCGACGCGATCGTCGTCGGTCGGTCGAACATTGTCGGCAAGCCGATGGCGCAGCTGCTCATCCGCGCCAGCTGCACCGTAACCGTCGGCCATTCGCGCACTCGCGACCTGCCCGGCGCGGTGCGGCGCGCGGATATCGTCGTCGCCGCCGTCGGACGTCCCGAGCTCATCCGTGGCGACTGGCTGAAGCCCGGAGCGACGGTCATCGACGTTGGGCAGGAGCGGGTCGAGCAGCCCGACGGCACGCGCAAGCTCCTGGGCGACGTTGCCTTCGACGAGGCGCTGCAGGTCGCCGGCGCGATTACTCCAGTCCCCGGCGGCGTGGGTCCGATGACCATCGCCTGTCTGCTCCGCAACACCGCCGTCGCCGCGCACCGGCGCGTCGGCCTTGCGGATCCCGAAGGCCTGTGATCGCCGCTTTTCTCCTGGCCGCGGCTCCGGTCGCGACGGCGCTCGATGCCGAAACAGCCTTCGCTCGGGATGCCAAGACGATCGGTCAATGGTCGGCATTCCGGAAGTGGGCCGATCGCGACGCGGTGATGTTCACCCCGCAGGCGGTGTGGGCCAGCACGTTCCTCAAGCCGCTCAAGAACCCGCCCAAGTCGATCGGCTGGCGGGCGACGCAGAGCTTCGTCTCGTGCGATGGGCGAACCGCGGTGAATACCGGTCCGTGGTTCACGCAGGACGCGAGGCTTGCAGGCTACTTCACGACGGTGTGGCAGCGCACGCCGGCTGGCTGGCGATGGGTTTATGACGGCGGCGTTCCCATGCTGGGCAAGGGCGGCTCGCGGACCGGACCCCGCGTTCACACGGCCGCCTGCAGCGGTCGGCCGCACGGACCCCCGATCCAGCCGCCGCCCAAGCTCAGTCCGAAGCAGTCGCTCAAGACCCTCCAGGACAACGGCCGTGGCGAGTCGGCGGACCGGACGCTTGGCTGGGACTGGAAGGTCTCCGCCACCGGCGCGCGCACCTTCCGCGTCTTCCTGTGGAGCGGCGGCAAATATTCCGAGGTGGTTCACGCGGTCGATCCGGCGCCGAAGCACAAATGATCGAGCTGTTCGGCTCGGCGCTCGTCACCTTCCTGGTGATCATCGATCCGCCGGGCTGCGCGCCAATCTTCGCCGGGCTCACGCGCGGCACCCCGCCGGCTCATCGCCGCGCAATGGCGATCCGCTCCTGCGTGATCGCCTGGGCGATCCTGATGTTCTTCGCGCTGCTCGGGCGACCGATGCTTCACGCCCTCGGCATCAGCCTGGCGAGCTTCCGGATCGCGGGCGGGATCATGCTATTCATCATCGCGCTCGACATGGTGTTCGAGCGGCGGACCGCCCGCCGGGAAAGCCGTGCCCACTCGATCGAAGGCACGCCCGAAGCCGAGGACATCAGCGTCTTTCCGATGGCCATTCCGATGATCACCGGGCCAGGCTCGATCGCCAGCGCCATGCTGTGGGTCTCGCGGGCCGAAGACTGGACGACTGTCGCGATCGTCCTGGCCGCGATCACCGTCGTTATTCTGATCACCATGGCGACGCTGCTGGCCGCCGGTCCGCTGATGCGGCTGATCGGGGAGAAGGTCGAAGCAATGATCACGCGCATTCTCGGCGTCATCCTGGCGGCGCTCGCCGCGCAGTTCATCGTCGACGGGCTGAAGCAAAGCTTTCCACACGTCCTTGCCTAACCGACGACCTTCCACATCCGATAGGGCGAGTCCTTGGGCAGCGGCACGGGCGTGAGCCACTTCGGCACCTGGCCCCGCTGCAGCTGGACGTAGAAGCCGCGCGGCGCCTCGGACGTGAAGATCGTCGTTGTCGAGCTGTCGGGGCAGCTCAGCACATAGTTTGAGCGATATTTGGCGGCGAGCCGGTGGGCCTGCGCCTCCGACCCGCGCCAGAAATTCATCACGTCGACGATCTGCTGACCGTTGCGGTGGTACGGACCGGCAACCGCATCATGATGCGTGACTGCAATCAGCCGAGGCCCAAGGTCGACGAAGGTCATCACGCGGCCGGCGGGCTGAAGTGCCACCGCATGCAAGCCCCAAAGCGAACCGCACAGCCGGTTGGCCTTGCCGATCGCGGCGTCCCGCGGGGTCGGCTTGGGTTCCGGAATGAAGCCGACGACAATGGGAACGAGCGCGCCGCAGCCGATGACGACGGCAACCACCGTCACCAGGATCCGCACTGACGAACTATTGCTGTTCCAGGTACGCGGGAGGATGATGCAAATGAGGGCCGCGCAGCCGACCACCGCCAGCATCTGCGACGCGGGCCCGGTGCGGGTCTGCCAGAACAGCAGCAACGTCGCGGCAAGGCAGGGAAGCGCCGATGCAATGACCCGACGGCGCAACTCCTTGTCGGCCCAATGCCATCGCATGAGCACCGCCCAGCCGACCAGCCCGGTGACCGGAAGCGTCATGATCAGCGTCGCGATCCGCCAGCCGTGCTTATAGAAGGGACGCGCTTCCTTGACGTGGCTCATCCACAGCCGTTCGGCCTCCGCCGACAATCCTTCGGGCCGCGACAGGCAGTGCGGCCATGTCAGCGCATGGAAGCCGGCGATGAAAATCCCGGCGCCAAGCGCGAGCGCCAACCTTGTCTTCCAGTTGGCCGAGGCCAGGAACGAAAGCCCGAGCATGAGCGCGCTGCCGACCAGGGCGTCCGACAGCCACACCGGCGACAAGGCGTCGCACACGGCGTGCCAATTGTCGTTGGACGCGAACACGAGGAAACACAGAGCAGTCGAGCCGCCGAGCGCGACGGCATAGGTTTGCAACCTGATGCGTTCCTCCGCATCATCGACCCAGAAGAGGACCATCGCGACGCCGGCAATCGCGAGATAGATGATCATCTCCAGGCCGATCGCCAGCGACAGCGCCGTCGACACGCCGAGGATTATCCCGCCGCGCGCCTTCTTCGGGTCGGCGATCGAGGCGATGCTGAGGGCGAGCAGCGCGAGCTGCCAGCCGTGATGGTCGATCCGCTCCGGCGAAAACATGCCGTTGTTCGACTGGGCGAAAACCAATGCAAGAAAGGCGACCGGATACGCGGCAGGCGCGATCAATCGGCGGGCCGTCAGCGCGACCGAGTAAAGCAGCAGGAGATAGGGCAGCATCGGCGCGATCGCGACTGCCCATCGCTCGGCGCCGGCTCCGCCCAGGAACGGCCTCAAGCCGAGGATCAGCCCGGCGATGGGGAGGTCGACCAGCCGCGACCAGTGGATGTTCGCGCCGAACGGCGGGTTCATCCGGTAGTCGCGAAGATCGTACCAGCCCTGCCCGTGGAGCAGCCCGCGGACCTGCATGATCCGCATGTTGTCGTCGGTGTCGCCGAGCCCGAACCAGCGGATCTGGTCCCAGCTCCAGTAGGTCCACCACAAGCACACGCCGATCCAGACCAGAAAGACGATCAGCTTCCAGCGGCGCTCCACCAGATCGAGCGCTTTCGCCTCGAAGTCGTCCAGCTTGCCTTCCGCCATTTTTCGGGCTGTAGCCGGTCAAAGGTAAACGGCAAGCAGCCGGGACATGGCTTCCAGATTAAACTTTCCTAACGACACCTTCTTCCAATTGGCCCGCTTCGCGCTCGTCGGCTTCTTCCTCGCCGGCGTCTATTCGGCCATCTATTGGTACCTTGCGACTTACGTGATGGCGCCCGTCCTGGGGGTCGCGATTGCATTCCTCGTCTCGGTCAGCCTCGGCTT
This sequence comes from Sphingomonas sp., assembly GCA_025981625.1. The sequence continues at coordinate 22,888 of JAICXF010000013.1, forward strand.
CGTGATGCACAGCCGGTGGAGCTTCCGCGGCCATGGGCGGCGCGAGGACAACCGGCTGAAGATCAAGTTCCTGGCGGTCCAGTCATTCGGCTTTGTGCTCAATGAGGCGTTCACCTGGGTGCTGACAGGACCGTTCCTCCACGGTCCCACCTGGTGGCCGCTGATCCCGGCGATCTTCGTCACGCCGCTGGCTACTTACGTACTCAACCGGCAACTGGTTTTCCGCTGATGGAGCGCGTCGTCTATCAGCAGATGGCCGAACTCGACGAGCGCCACTGGTGGTATTGCGCGCGCCGGGAGGTGATCGCCGCGCTGATCCGCCGCGAAGCACGGCCACCCAAAGATGCCGCAATTCTCGAGATCGGCTGCGGCACCGGCCATAACCTCGCGATGCTGAGCGGCTTCGGCGAGGTTGACGGCCTGGAGCTCGACGAGGAAGCGCGCGCGCTGTCCGAGAAACGGCTCGGCCGCAAGGTCATGAGCGCGCCGCTCCCCGAGCTCGCCGGCGTGCCCGACCGGCGCTACGATCTCATCGGGGCGTTCGACGTCATCGAGCATATCGCCGACGACTGCGCCGCGCTCGAATCGATCGCCGCCAAGCTCAAATCTGGCGGCAGGTTGGTGATGACCGTCCCCGCGCATCAATGGATGTGGTCGGCGCACGACGTCGTCAACCACCACAAGCGGCGCTATTCAAAACGTGAGCTGAAGGCGCTGGTCGAGGCCTCGCCGATGAAGCTCGAGCGGATCGGCTATTTCAACAGCCTGCTATTCCCGCTCGCCGTCGCGCAGCGGGCCGCGTCGAAGATTCGGCACGACGAGAACGCCGATCTGACTCTCCCGCCGCAGCCGCTGAACGCCGCGCTCGAAAAAGTGTTCGCCGCGGAGCGCTATTTCGTCGGGCGCTTGCCCTTGCCGCCGGGGCTGTCGCTGTTCGCGGTCGCATCGGCGAGATAGCCGAGCCGGGCGGGACCGGGCTCGATGCTGCCGGCGATCTCCTGGACGATATAGAGCGGACGCCGCTTGGCCTCATTATACAGTCGGCCGATATATTCGCCCATCAGCGCGAGCACGAACATCTGAACGGCGCCCAGCACGACGACGACCAGCATCAGCGAGGTCCACCCCTGGATGCTATGCCCAGCGAGCCAGGCATAGCCGATGTACAGGATCAGCAGAACGGAACCGACCGACAGCCACAGCCCGGCGTGACTGGCGAGCTTCAGCGGGGCCGATGAAAAGCCCGTCAGCGCATCGAGCGCGAACCGAAGCATCTTGCGAACGGGGTATTTGGTCTCGCCGGCGAAGCGCTCCTGGCGGTCATAGGCGAACGGGACCTGGCGGAAGCCGATCCACGCCACCATCCCGCGAACGAACCGCGCCTGCTCCGGCATCGCGAGGAGCGCATCCAGCGCCCGCCGGCTCATCAAACGGAAGTCGCCCGCGTCGAGCGGGATGTTCACCTCCGTCGCGCGCGACAGCATCCGATAGAAACCATGCGCGGTCGCGCGCTTGAACGCCGTCTCGCCGGCGCGGCTCTTGCGCACGCCATAGACCACGTCGGCCTGGTTCTCCCGCATCGCCTGGAACATCGCCGGTAGCAGCTCGGGCGGATCCTGCAGGTCGGCGTCGATGATCAGGATGGTATCGCCGCGGCAGAGATCGAGCCCCGCGGTCAGCGCCAGCTGGTGCCCGTGATTGCGCGACAGGTTGACGGCGACAACGTGGGCATCCTCCGCCGCAATCCGCTGCATCAGCGGCCAGGTCCCGTCGCTCGAGCCATCGTTGACCAACACCAGCTCATAATCGTTGCGCGCGGTATCGCGCGCGGCGGCGGTCAGCCGCTCATGCAGTTCGGCCAGGCAGGCTTCCTCATTGAAGCACGGAACGACGATCGAGAGCGCGGTCATGGGTGAGTTTTGTAGAGTATACTCCCCGGTCCGCGCCAGACCGGCTGCATGTCGGCAACAGTTTGCGGGTCATAAGCCGGCGGATCGATCAGCCAGACATAGTCGAAATCGTTCCTCGGCAGGTTTGCGAGCGAGTCATCGACCATCCGGTGCAGCGGGTCGATGCAACGGTTCGGCCGCACCAGCTGCGAGGGATCGGCGGCAAAATAGCCCGCTGCACGATATTTGAGGTCGAGCAGGTTGACCCCCTCGAGCAGCCATTGATCGTTCGAGAAGCCATCTTTCCTCACGATCACCATCGCGCCGAGATGACCATTGCGCAGCAGCGGCCAATATTCCTGGCACGTCATGCCGACGATGCTGATCACGCGCGCTCCCCTCGGCATCTGGTGGATCGCCTTCATTTTTGCGGCCTGGTCGTTGGCGGCGATGCCAAGGCTGATCGTGTTGGCAATTGTTCGCGTGGCGAAGAACAACAGTCCGACGACCGCGAGCACCTGCGCGGTCGTGCGATCGGGAGCGCCGCGGAAGCGGATCGCGATGAGCGCGACGGCCATCAAATAGGGCACCAGCCGCATGTCGGCATAGGCCGAGCCGAAGATGATCCGGGGCAGCATGACGAACGCGATCGCCAGCACGATGGCCGAGAAAGCAAGGTTGCGGGAGAACGTCAGCTTGCGGCTGGCGAGCGCGAACAGGAACACCAGCCCGGCGACGATCAGTGAGCCGATGTCGAACCATTTCCAGCGGTCGCGAAGCGCGGAATAGATCCAGTGCCACTTGGCGCGCCATTCGAACCAGGCGGAGGTGGAGCCGCCATGAGTTTCGCTTCGCCACGCCAGCATGATGATCACGGGAACGGCCATCACGGCGGTGTGCAGCGCTGCCTCGATCCCGGCTCTCCACCACGGTCGACCGCGGTCGTGCAGCCGTACCGCGTCCGCCGAAAAGCACATCAGTCCCAGAAGGCCCCAGCCGTAGGTGTGACAGAAGAACAGGGCGATCGAGATCGGCACGAACAGCCCGGCCCGCAATTTCGTCCGCTCCAGCCGGCCGATCCGAAGCCACAGGCCGAAGGCAAGGAACGCCAGCGCCACCGACAAGGTGAAGTTCACGAAGCCGAACAGGAACGGGTAGCCGTAGATGAACGGCAGCGCGAAAAAGACGCTCGGCGGCACGCGCCCGTGCACCTCGCGCGCCACCCACAGGAACCCGGCGGCGGTCAACGGTGGGATCGCGATCACGATCAACTTCACCGCAAGCTCCAGCCCGAACAGCTTGCTTAGGGGAATGACCAGCAGGTCGACGCCGAGGTTGCCGATCGCCGCCCAATGGTAATTGTAATAAAGCTGCAGCCAGGGAGAGCGGTCGAGGTCGAGCTCGACCCGATAACGTCCCATGTGGCCGAGCAGATCGACCAGCGGCGGCACCTTCGGATAAACCAGCGGGAGCATGGTCGCGAGGACGACCAGCGCGAGGCACCAGCGCGACTCCCACCAGGGTTGCTTGCCCTGCGCCAGTTCGACCGCCGGAGCGGCTTCAACCCCCATCGTCACATGCCTGCCATGCTCTGCCCGCGCGGGTCCTAGCGGGCCGCCGCCAATTGTCTATCCGCGCACGGCCGCATTACAGGGTATTAACCATCTTGCCGGTAGCGTCATCGCCAGCATGAACGCCGAGTCAGCTCTGACCGTCCCATCGGCCGCAGCCCGCCTGGGACTCCGGGTCACGCCGCTTCGGCTAGCCGTGGCCCTGACGCTCCTCGCCATCGGGGTGCGGTTGATCGGGATCACGGCGCGGCCGCTGTGGCTCGACGAAGCGTACAGCGCGTGGTTCTCCGCGCGTGGGTGGCACGAGTTGTGGACGGTGGTGCCGACCTATGAAACGCATCCGCCGTTCTATTATTCGCTGCTGAAGCTGTGGCGCATCCCGTTTGGCGGAGGCGCTCTTGCCCTGCGCCTTCTCTCGGTGCTGGTCGGCGCCGCGACGGTGCCGATCGCCATCGCGGCGGCACTCGAAATGGAGCGCCTGCGGCCGACGGGCCGGCCGCTTCTTGCAGCAGGCCTTAGCGGCTTTCTGATCGCCTGCGGGCCGACGCTGGTCGAGCATGGGCAAGAAGCGCGGCCTTATGCATTGATGGCGTTCGCCTTCGCTTTGTCCATCCTCGGCCTGATGAAGCTGCTCGCAGCATTCAGGGCCGGAGAGCCAGGCCGCTGGAGCGATTGGGCGATCTTGGCCGCCGGCGCCGAGCTTACGTTGTGGAGCCATGCCCTCGGGCTCCTCTATGCCGCGTGCCTGGCTCTGGCACTGCTTCCCGCCTGGATCGGCCGAAACGCAACACCAGAGCGATACCTTCGCGGGGCCGTCGTCGGGTGCGCGGTGGCGCTTCTATATCTCCCGTGCCTGTGGCTGATGATCGGCCGGACCCACGACTGGGGCACCGGCTGGCTGACGTGGAAGCCGGAGATGCTGCTGACGCTGCTCGCCATCTACGGGGTTCCGGTGGAGGTGCTGACCCTCGTCTCGGCGGTCGCCGCCCTGATTTTTTTCCTGCTGATCAAGCGAGCAATCGGCGAAGGTCTTCGGACACCCGGCTGGACCGCCGAGCGCGCGCTGCTTCTCCTGTGGTGGGGGCCGCCAATGCTGACGGCGACGATCTCGGTGCTTGGAATGCCGTTGTTCCTTCCCCGAACGCTCACGCCGACGCTGGTGCCCAGCTATCTGGCGGTCGGCGCGGCGCTGGCGCGAACTCCGGGAGCGAAGGAGCGGCTCGCGCTTGGCGCGGCGCTGGTCGTCGCCTTGCTTCCGGCGACCGTCAGCATGGCGCTCCGCCCCGCGACCGAGCAGTGGGATCAGGTCAATGCGTACCTGCAACGCAATGTCGCGCCCGGGGATGTCGTGTGGCTGTACCCGAACGACAACGCGCTTCCGTTGCGGGCCGCCGGGCCGCAGGCGACCTATGCGCGGCGTGGCATTCCCGCCGACTATCCGGCCATCGGTGTGGAGGGGCCGATCCGCGCCGGGTCGCCGGCCGTCGTTTCACTGACGCGGGAGGGTGCCGAACGATTCGCCGCTCAAGCTGCGACCCAAGGCATCCGGACCATCTGGCTCGTCGAGGGGCAGCCGGCTTTCTCGGATCGTCACGCCGATGTGCCCAATGCCCTGACGCGAACGCGGCGCCCCGGCGGCGAGCAACGCTGGGGCTATATCACGGTCAGGCCGTACACCTTGCGGTAACCGTTTCGGTTCCGTTCAATCGGCAGCAAGCATTGAAGGCTTAGCACCTCCTCGATCGATTGGAGGAGGCACGTTCGATGAAGGCGTTTCTGATCGGCGGCGCGATCGCCGCACTGGCAAGCGGAATAGCAATAGCCCAGGCCGCACCACCGACGCCGCCCGGAGTTGCCCAGGGAACCGCGCCGCTCCGCCCGGCGCCGCCACGGCCCCCGCTCGCCCCATTGCCGCCGCGCCCGATGCAAGTCCGTGTGCAGATGATGTCCAATCACGTGCTGACCCGCGACGAGATCGTGACGCACGTGCGCGCGATGTTCGACCGGCTCGACACCAACCACGACGGCTACATCACGCGCGACGAAATGAGCGCGATCGAGAGCCGAATGGCCGGCATGCACGACAAGATGATGGGCATGCACGAGCGGATGAAGACGATGCGCTTCAACGTCGAGGATCGCATCGACAGAGGGCACCCGAGCATTGACCGGGCCGCGATGTTCGACCGGCTCGACACCAATCACGACGGCGTGATCAGCCGTCAGGAATTCATGGCAGCCCGGCCGCAAGTCGGGGAACGCCGAATCGTCGTCATGCGCGATGGCGACCATATGCGCGGCATGCCGATACCCGAGATGCCCAAAATGCACGGGGAGCGAGGCATGATGATGCCGATGCATGGAATGGCGATGGGCGGCATGGGCGCTCACCTGTTCGAAATGGCCGACACCAACCACGATGGCCGGGTTTCGCTTCACGAGGCGGAAGCCGCGGCGCTCGCGCATTTCGATAAGAGCGACCTGAACCACGACGGCAAGATCACGCCCGATGAGCGGCAGCAGGTCCGGCAGATCCGTACCGAGCGCCGGCAGAGCTAAGCTTCTACAGCGCCGCTCGCCGACCAGATCGGAGGCCCCGACTTGCAATTCTTGCGCGATTGCCCCTACCAATCGCGCGCTCGGTAATGTCCGTTTCGGAGGTTATCGGAATGAAACAGTTCGTATCCGGCGGCGTGGTTGTTGCCGCCCTGTTCACTGCCACCGCAGCGATCGCCCAAACTGCACCCGGCGCCGCGCCGCTCTCCAAGGCGACCCATGCGCGCCGGAGCTTTTTCACCTCGGACCAGCCGCGCTCCGGAGTGGCAGCGCACGTCGCCAGGATGTTCGGCCAGCTCGACCTGAACCACGATGGCTTCATCACCGCCGATGAGCTCGCGGCCGCCAAGGCCCGGTTGGACGAGAGGACGTCGAAAAGCGCGCCCAAACGTGCCGAGAAGGCATTCGATCGCCTGGATTCCAACCACGACGGTCAGATTACGCTGGCGGAAGCGGAGGCGGCGCGGACCGCCCGCGCTGGCACCAAGAGCTCAGCCGCGAAGCATCGCAGCACACCGCCCGCGCTGTTCGCTCACGCGGACGCGAACAAAGACGGCATCGTCAGTCGCGCCGAATATGCTGCCGCGGTGGCAAGCGGGAAGATCAAGGCACGCCACGCCGGCATGCGCGGGGGTGCGATCGTTCGCATGTTCGCCATCGCCGACGTGAACAAGGACGGCCGACTGTCGCTCGACGAAGCCCAGAAGGCGGCGGCGCAGCAGTTCGATCTGGCCGATCTTAATCACGACGGCGTGCTCAGCCCGCAAGAGCGGCGGCAGGCGAGCAAGAACGAACGCGCGGCGCGGCACGCGTCAGCGGCCCGAGCGGCCCAAAACTGAGACGGGACTAGGCGGGCGTCGGCTCGGCAAGCTTCCGGCCGGCGCTCCGCTGCCTGGCTGCCGTCCCTGACGCGGCGCCGAGCTGTCGGTAGCGAAGCTCGGTCTCGGCCATATAGTCGCGGGTGATCGGCGTAGCGTTGCGATCGCGGATATACTGGACCTGGTAATTGCACGCGGCGCCGCTCTCGAACATGACGATGCCGCCGGCGAGGTAGAATTCCCACATCCGGAAGAACCGCGCGTCGTACATCGCCTCGATCCTGGCCCGCGCCTTCGTCGCGCGCTCGAGCCAGTGCCGCAGCGTATAGGCATAATGCAGCCGCAGCATTTCGACGTCGCTGGCCATCAGCCGCACCTTCTGGCTGGCGGTCACGATTTCGCTGAGCGACGGCAGGTGGTAGCCGGGGAAGATGTATTTATCGGTGAACGGGTCGGGCGAGGTCCCGGCCTCGCCGAGCATGCCGATGGTATGGAGAAGCATGACTCCGTCGGGCTTCAGGAGCTGGCGGCACTTGGCGAAGAATTCGTCGTAATGGCGCGCGCCGACATGCTCGAACATGCCGACCGATACGATCCGGTCGAAATGGTCGCCGAGCTGGCGGTAATCGATCAGCTGGAACTTCACGTGCTCGGAGACGCCGGCCGCCCTTGCCCGCTCGCGCGCGATCTTGAGCTGGTGCTCGGACAGCGTGACGCCGAGCACGTCGACTCCGGCGACCTTGTGCAGGAACAGCGCCATTCCGCCCCAGCCGCAGCCGATATCGAGCACCCGCTGCCCGGGGTTTAGCGCAAGCTTGGCGGCGATATGCGCCTTCTTGTCGAGCTGGGCCTGCTCCAGGCCGTTCCCCGGATCGGTGAAGTAGGCGCAGCTGTACTGCTTGTCGTCATCGAGGAAGAGGTCGTAGAGTTCGTCGTTCAGGTCATAATGGTGCGCGACGTTGCGCCGGGCGCGCTTCAGATTGTTGTGCCTCAGCAGCTTGGACAGGCTGCGATGCGCCCTCGTCATCGCCTTCGGTCCGAAGCCCTTCTCCTCCCAGCGGTTCGCGCCGACAATCATCTCGAGCAGGTCGAGGATGGTCCCATCCTCAATGACGATGCGGCCGTCCATGTAGGCCTCGCCAAAGCGCAGCTGCGCATTGCGCACCAGATCGAACGCCACCTTCGAATCGGTGAAGCGCACCGTCAGGTGCTCACCGCCGCCGGCGCCATAGGTGCGCGCGGGCTTGCCCGGTTCCTTGAGCGTGATGCTGCCTTTCGTCAGCACCTGGTTGATGAGCCGTCCGATCAGCGACATGTTCTTCCCTCCAAACGCATCCGGCGCGAATTGCCACGCAAGCGGGCTTAGCGATAGGCCTCCCTTGCGAACGCCCATCGAAGCGTGCTTGCAAGACCAAACGTCGCGGCACGGATGGGAGGTCCCGAGGCGGGCAGCCGATGCAGTTCGTGGAGCTCGCGCGCCCAACCGGGAAGCAGGTCGACGGCGGCGCCCATCAGCAGCTTCTGCACGGGCCATTCGGCGAAGCTCGCCGCGCGTGCATCGAGGACGAGGTCCCGAAATTCGCGCGTGCGCCCATCGGCGTGCAGCTCATGCCTCAAGGCGCTTACCAGCTGTTCCGCATCGCGCCTGGTCGTCGGCACCGGATCGGCGCCGAGCCTGCAAGCGATTTCGCCGGCTTGGGCGAAATAACGATCCTGATCCGCGCCGCTCATGCGCGGCTCGCCGTAGCGGCGCCAGCCATCGAGGAACATCAGTGCGCCGGCGACGTGAACCCACGCCAGCAACGCAGGATCGTCGGCACGGTACGTTGAGCCGTCCGGCAGCCTGCCGCTCACCTGCTCGTGGATCCGCCGCACGCGGGCGATTGCGCTTTCCGCATCGCCACGCTCGCCATAGGTGGTCACCGCGATGAACCGCGCAGTTCGGCGAAGACGGCCGAGCATGTCGTGGTGCACATCGCTATGATCCCACACGCCGGCCAGGGCCTGCGGATGGAGCATCTGCAGCAGCAGCGCGGCGATGCCGCCCGCCATCATCGAGGTCACGTCGCCATGAACCCGCCAGATCACCGAGTCGGACGGGAAGAGGGCATTGGCTGACCGCCGGATCGGCCGCTCGCCGCGGGAACGGTCGTTGAAGGTCGAACGAACCTGACGCACCAATGCTTTTCGCAGCGGCGCGAGCATCGCTACGCCGCCTCTCGGCTCCGGCGCTTGCGCTCGGCGGCGGTCTTCAGCTGTCCGCAGGCTGCGTCGATGTCGCGCCCGCGCGGCGTTCGCACCGGTGCCGAGATGCCCGCTTCGAACACGATGTTGCTGAAGGCGCGGATGCGGTCCGGGTCTGAGCATTCGTAAGCGGCGCCAGGCCACGGATTGAACGGGATCAGATTGACCTTGGCGGGCAGCCGATACTGACGAAGGAGCCGCACCAGCTCTCGCGCATGCTCGTCGGTGTCGTTCTTGTCTTTCAGCATCACATATTCAAACGTGATCCGCCGCGCATTGTTCGCGCCGGGATAGGCAGCGCAGGCCTGCAGAAGCTCATCGATCCCGTACTTGCGATTGAGCGGCACGATCTCGTCGCGGATCTCCTTGGTCACCGCGTGCAGCGACACCGCGAGGTTGACGCCGATCTCCGCGCCGGCGCGCGCCATCATCGGCACGACGCCGCTGGTCGACAGCGTGATTCGACGCCGCGAAAGGCCGAGCCCGTCCCCGTCCATCACGATCTTCAGCGCATCGCGGACATTGTCGAAATTGTAGAGCGGCTCGCCCATGCCCATCATCACGATGTTGGTGAGCATCCGGCCCTCCGGCTGCGACGGCCATTCGCCCAGGGCATCGCGGGCGAGCATCACCTGCCCGACGATCTCCGCCGGGTCGAGGTTGCGGACCAGCGCCATCGTGCCGGTATGACAGAAGCGGCAGTTGAGCGTGCATCCGACCTGGCTCGACACGCACAGCGTGCCGCGGTCCGCGTCGGGGATGAACACCATTTCGAAGTCATGCCCGTCGTGGGTCTTGAGCAGCCACTTGCGCGTGCCGTCGGACGACACCTGCGCCTCCACCACCTCCGGGCGCGAGATGATGAAGCGCTCGGCGAACCAGCCGCGCTGCGGCTTGGCGATGTCGCTCATGTTGGCGAAGTCGGTGACTCCGCGATTGTAGATCCAGTGCCAGATCTGCTTGGCGCGAAGCTTCGCCTGCTTGCTCTCGAGTCCGGCGGATTCAAGAGCCGCACGGATCTGGTCTTTCGCTAATCCGACGAGTTCCACCCGCCCATCGGCGCGCACGCCTGCCTCCCGGCGGACAGGCACAGCGTCGACGGCGCCCGGAATAGGCATGAGGTTGGTGTCGGCACTCATGGCAGGCCGTCTATCTAGGTGCGATCACTGGATTTTGCCAGCACCGCGAAGCGCACATCGCGCTGCCGCCGCATCGATCGCCGTCGGCGCCCCGTCGAGCAGATAGGGGTCGGAAAAGCGCACGCCGGCGGCATCGCGGGTGGAGACGCTCATCGTCAGGCCTTGCCGGATTGCGCCGATGATCGCCTGCGCCTGCTGCGGACCGCGGCTCCACGCCCAGTCGCCGTGCGCGGCGAGCAGGAATGGCTGATCGCCGATCTTGAGCATGACGGCCGCATCGCCGCGCGGCACCCGGCTGAGGCGCACATGAAACTCGCCCCAGCGCCGGTGATCGGGGGTGAAGCTGACCCCCGCCTCGGCCTGTACCTTGTCCCTGGGCGCGATCTTCTGCGAGCGAGTCAGCGCCTCGCAGACGCCGCCACGATCGACCGCCGCCCAAGCGCCGCCGGCGTAGATGACCATGCCGCGTGCGTCGGCCGCGGCAGGGGTGGCCGCGGCCAGGATTATCAACAAGCGCCTCAATCGCATCGGCTCACGGCTACCGGCAAACAATCTCTTGCACCATCAGCACAGTCCAAAACGGCAACTTAACCATCCAAACTTGTTGTTTATCTTTAGTTATGTATTTCTCCCGGTGCTCGGAGTGATTCGCCTTCAGGGGAGGCATGCGTGACCCGAGTATTCCCGGCCCGAACCCAATCCATCGCCGTAGCCGCCGCCTAAGGCTGGCTCATGGTCCTGGCAGAATCCCTCAGCCGTTTCGCGGCGGAGCTGGCCCTGTTCGCGGGTGCGGGCTTCCTGTTGTTTGGCATCAACGATCTCGCGGTCGACCTCATCTACTTTGCGCGGCGCATCTGGCGCGCCGCGACCGTCTACAGCCGTCACCGGCGTGCCTATGCCAGCTATTTCGTGTTCAACCCCGATCCGGGTTTCATCGCCGTGCTGGTGCCGGCGTGGGATGAATCGGCTGTCATCGCCTCGATGCTCAAGGCGACCCTGAAGCGGCTCGATTATGACGATTACCGGATCTTCGTCGGCCATTATCGCAACGATCCGGCCACGGCGGCGGCGATCGCAAGCGTCGCCGACCCGCGCGTCGAAGCGGTCGAGGTCGCCGCCGAAGGGCCGACGACGAAGGCCGACTGCCTCAATCATCTCTACGACGCGCTCGTCGCGCATGAGCTCGCGAACGACTGCGAGGCCAAGGCGGTCGTCCTCCACGACGCCGAGGACGTGGTCCACCGCTACGAGCTGAGGATTTTCGATGGCCTGATCGACCGCGCCGCCGTGATCCAGCTTCCGGTGCTGCCGCTGATCGACCGGCAATCGCGGTGGATCGGCGGCCATTATTGCGACGAGTTCGCCGAGGCGCACATCAAGGAGCTGGTCGTCCGCGAAGCCGTCGGCGCGGCGATCCCGCTTGCCGGCGTGGGCTGCGCGATCGAGCGGCGGGCACTTTGCCGGCTCGCCGCAGGTCAGGACGGCAAACCGTTCGCGGGCACCAGCATGACCGAGGATTACGAGGTCGGCCTCCGTCTGGGGGCGCTTGGCCTCAAGACCATGTTCGTGCGCATCCCGGCGGAGCCCGGCGACCGCGGCGTCGTCGCCAGCCGTGGCCACTTCCCCGCGACGCTCGGCTCGGCGGTACGGCAGAAAGCGCGCTGGCTCGGCGGAATCGCGCTCGCCGGCTGGGACCGGCTGGGCTGGGAAGGCGGTATTGGCAAACGCTGGATGCGCATGCGCGACCGGCGCGGACCGCTTGCCGCCGTGCTTCTGCTTTCGGCCTATGCCGGAGCCTTGTTGTGGTCGCAGCTGTGGCTCGCGGAAGCGCTCGGCGCTCCGATCCACGCCCGGATCGACCCGCGTCTATCGATGCTGCTGATGAGCAACGGAGGACTTCTCGCCTGGCGAGTGGTGATGCGCGCCTGGTTCACCGGATCGGCCTACGGCTGGCGGGAGGGGTTGCTGTCGATCCCGCGGCTGGTCGTCGGCAACATCATCGCGATGCTCGCCGCCGCGCGCGCGGTTTCGCTTCACCTCGGAGGCGGCGCAACGCGATGGGACAAGACACGCCACGTGTTCCCGGCCGAATTGCCGCAATGAGGCCTTCGCTTCGGTTCCTTGCGCTCGCGATATTCGGCTGGGCGGGGGTTCGGGCCGCCTCGCTCGGGCTCCTGCCCGGCGCGGACCTGTTCAAGGTCAGTCCGAGCGCAGCCAGGGCGCCGCCGATCGTGCCCACGCAATTTGCACCGATCGAGCCGGTCGCGCCCGCCATCGCGCAAGTCGGAGCGCAGCAGTCGCCGCCGGGCTATCCGCAGCAAGCGAGCGCAGCATATCCGCCGCCCATGCAGCCGGTGATGGTGCCCGTCTATTATGCGGCGCAGGTGTCGCGTCCGGCGTTCTCGCCGGGTCGGTCCGGATCATCTACCGCTCACTCGTTCTTCGACGTCGGTGACTGGTCGCTCGCGCGGCTTGCCGGCGTCTCCATTCCGGCGCCGCAGCCGGCGCCGGCGCGATCCGAACCCCTGCCGCCGCCGCCGGAGCCGCCCGTCCAGCCGCGCTTCGACCGCTGGCAGCTCACCACCTGGGCGCTGTTGCGCAATCAGCAGACCGGCGTCGCCGGGTCGAAGTCGCTGGCCACCGCCGGTCAGCTCGGCGCCAGCCAGGCGGGCATGCGCCTGTTCTACAACCTCAACCGCCGGATCGCGCTGGTGGCGCGCACCAGCACGCCCGTCGGTCAGCGCGGCGGCGAGGTTGCGGCGGGCGTGCGCGTTCAGCCGATCGGCGGCGTCCCCTTGTGGCTAACGGCCGAGCGGCGGCAGCGGGTCGGCCGCTTCGCCGAGGGCCGAAACGACTTCGCTGCATTCCTTGAGGGCGGCCTGTGGGGCCGGCGGCTGCCCGGACGCTTCGCGCTGGATAGCTATTTTCAGGCCGGTGTGGTCGGCGTGAAGAGCCGCGACCTGTTCGTCGATGGCGGCCTCACCATGACCCGACCGGTGTTCCGGCAATTCTCCGCCGGATTTGGAATATGGGGCGGCGCGCAGCCCGGGCTCGCCCGGCTCGACGCCGGTCCGCGAGTCACCGTTGGGCTTCGTCACCACATGAAAGTCCATTTCGACTGGCGCCAAAAGCTCGTCGGCAACGCCAGGCCGGGTTCGGGGCCGGCAGTGACCCTCGCCGGGGATTTCTAGGCGCGAACTTGGCCCCCGCCGCCGTTTGCGGCTAGTCCTCCGGCAGGATGGACATTTACCTCCCCATCGCCGGCCAGTCGGTCAATGCCGTCTTCATGATCCTGCTCGGCTTCGTCGTCGGCTTGCTCTCGGGCATGTTCGGCGTGGGCGGCGGCTTCCTCACCACGCCGCTCCTGATCTTCTACGGAATTCCGCCGACCGTCGCGGTCGCTTCGGCGTCGACCCAGATCACCGGCGCCAGCGTGTCGGGCGCGATGGTCCACATGCGGCGCGGGGGCGTCGACCTGAAGATGGCCGGAGTGATGATCGCCGGCGGGCTGGTCGGCTCACTCGTCGGCGCCGCGCTGTTCAAGGCGCTCCAGTCGACGGGCCAGATCGATATCGTCATCGGCCTGCTCTACGTCGTCATTCTCACCTGGATCGGCGTGCTGATGCTTGCCGAGAGCCTGAAGTCGCTCGGCTATCTGAAGCTGCCCCAGCCGCAAGGGCAACGGCCGCGCCACAATCGCTGGGTCGCGTCACTGCCGATGCGCTGGCGATTCCATGGCTCCGGCCTCTACATTTCGCCAGTCGCGCCGGTGGTGCTCGGATTCATTGCCGGAATGCTTACCGTGTTCCTGGGGATCGGCGGCGGCTTCATCCTGGTGCCGGCGATGATCTATCTGCTCGGAATGCCGGCCCGCGTGGTGATCGGCACCAGCCTGCTGATGATCCTGGCGGTGAGCGCGGTGACCACGCTCGTCCACGCGGTGACGACGCGCGCGGTGGACATGGTGCTTGCCGGACTGCTGCTCGTCGGCGGCGTCATCGGCGCGCAGTACGGCGCCATGCTAACGCTGCGGATCAAGCCCGACTTCATGCGGCTCGCGCTGGCGATCATCATCCTGCTGGTGGCGCTCAGGATGTTCCTCGGCCTGTTCTGGCACCCCGACGAGATCTTCTCGATCGACTATCTGTGAAGCGCCGCCCGCCCGCTCTCGCATTTCTCGCGCTCGCGCCGCTGCTCATTGCCGCGGACAAGCCGGTACTCGTTCCCGATGTTTCCGCTCGCCAGGTGGAAATTCGCTACAGCTTCAGCGGCGCGCAGCTGCTGCTGTTCGGCGCGGTGGTCTATCCCGGCGGGCGCCCGCCCGACCGTCAGGTCGACATCGCCGTCGTCCTTCGCGGCCCCGATCAGCCGATCCTGGTGCGTCAGAAAGAGAAGATCGCGGGCATCTGGATGAACGCGGATTCCAACCGCTTCCGCTCGGCGCCGAGCTTCTACGCCGTCGCCTCGTCGCGCCCGATCGACGAGCTGCTCGATGAGCGAACGGCCGCAATTTACGAGCTCGGGCTCCACAACCTGCAGCTGTCGCCGGGCGGTGGCGCGCTTCCGGAGAAGGAACGGCGGTTCGAAGCCGGGCTGCTCGATCTCCGGAGCCGGCGGAACCTTTATCAGGAGAACCCGCACGGCGTCGAAATCACCGGTGGCGTTCTCTACCGTGCGGTGATCACCATCCCGAGCCAGGTTCCGGTCGGCACCTACACCGCGGAAACCTTCCTGATCGACCGCCACAAGGTGATTGCCGCGGCGACCCGCGACATCCAGATCGATAAGTCGGGCTTTGAGCGCACCATCGCGACCGCCGCTCGCCGGCATCGCTTGCTCTACGGCCTCGTCTGCGTCGCACTGTCGCTGGGGCTTGGCTGGGCTGCGGCGGCCTTGTTCCGGCGCAGGTTCTGAGCGCTCGCCATCCTAAAGTTAATTTTAACTGCTTCCGGTTAGGTCGGTCTCCGACGAGAAGATCGGGAGCCTGAACGACGATGGACGAGCAGCCAAAAGCGAACCTGCGCGAGTTCCTCAACGAAGTCAGCAGCTTCAGCGCCGAGCCCGAGGGAGCGCCCGCCGCTGAGCCGAAGGCCCCCGCCGCAAAGCTCGGCGCCATCGGCCATGTCGTCGAGATCGCAGGCTCCGGCTCGCAAATTCGTCTCGACGCGGCGACGGTGACGACGCTGCAGTCCCACGCGGACCCGTCGGTCGCCATGTCGGGCCAGGTCGGAAGCCAGGTCAAAACCATCGTCGGCAACACCTGGCTCATCGCCAACGTCCGGACATTGAAGGCGGGTGATCCCGGCGAGCTCATTGCCTACGTCGACTTCCTTGGCGAGGGCACGCGCGATTCGACCGGCCGGATGAGCAACTTCCGCCGCGGCGTGACCCGCTATCCGATTCCAGGCGCCGAGGTGCTTCCTGTGAGCACCGAGGACCTCCGCTCCATCTTCGCCGCCAGCGACGAGCCGCACATCGAGATCGGCACGGTTTATCCGACCGACGACATTCGCGGCGCGCTTTACGTCGACCCGATGCTCGGCAAGCATTTCGCGGTGCTGGGATCGACCGGCACCGGCAAGTCGACCAGCGTTTCGCTGATCCTCCACCGCATTTCGGAGCTCAGCCCCGAGGGTCACATCGTGATGATCGACCCGCACGGCGAATATTCCGCCGCCTTCAAGGGCTGCGGCGAGCTGTTCAACGTCGACAACCTCCAGCTTCCCTACTGGCTGATGAACTTCGAGGAGCA
>JAICXF010000040.1 GCA_025981625.1 Sphingomonas sp.
GGTTGGATGTCGTGACCCTGAGGCCGAGGTCGCGGTGATGCTTGGGCATCGTCTTGTTCACCGCGTCGATGAAGATGATGTACGGCTCGCCGGTCGCGAGCCGGGTCTCGACCAGCTTCTGGAACAGCGAACGCGCGTCGACCTTGCCGCGCTCCGAGCCATCCTTGGGCGAGCGAAGGATGAATTCGCTGCCCTCGCGCACGGTTTCCATGAACTCGTCGGTGATCAGCACCCCGTGGTGCAGGTTGAGCGCCTTGCGGTTGAAGTCACCGCTGGGTTTGCGAATCTCGAGAAACTCCTCGATCTCCGGGTGCGACACGTCGAGATAGCAGGCGGCCGAGCCGCGGCGCAGCGAGCCCTGGCTGATCGCCAGCGTCAGGCTGTCCATGACCCGGACGAACGGGATGATCCCGCTGGTTTTCCCGTTGAGGCCGACCGGCTCGCCGATGCCGCGCACATGACCCCAGTAGGTGCCGATGCCGCCGCCCTTCGAGGCCAGCCAGACATTCTCGTTCCAGGTGCCGACAATCCCGTCGAGGCTGTCGGACACGCTGTTGAGATAGCAGCTGATCGGCAGGCCCCGCCCCGTGCCGCCGTTGGACAGCACGGGAGTCGCCGGCATGAACCACAGCTTCGAGATGTAATCATAGACCCGCTGCGCGTGGTCGGCATCGTCGGAATAAGCGGCGGCGACGCGCGCGAACAGGTCCTGGTAGCTCTCGCCGGGAAGCAAGTAGCGGTCGTTCAGCGTGTCCTTGCCGAACTCCGTCAGCAGCGCGTCCCGCTTCGAGTCGGTCTTGACGGCGAAGCGCGGCGCGTGAACCGTCTTCGAACCGCTCGCGGTGGCCACGACGTCGTCACTCGCTACTTCGCTGCCGCTTGAGAAATCCATCGCGCTACCCCGTCTCTCATCGGCCCGCTCACGGACCGTTTGTTCCTGACTTGTTCGACTCGGAGCCATGACGGGCACCCTAGCCGATATTCGCGCTTGCGAGGGGCTTTTCACCCCCGCCTCCTGTGGAAAGCGGGGACGAGCGTTCCCACCACGAGAATATAGCTATTCCCGCGTCAGAACACCAGTTGTTGAGTGTTCCCCCCGTGTCGCTACCATCCATAGTGCCTCAACGGCGTTCAGACGCAAGCGGGTAAATCGCTGCTAACCAAAATTTGTTGTGGATTTGCCGCGGCGCAACAGCCAGGGGGCGGTAGTGCCTGGGCGTAACGAAATCCGCTGACTTGGGAATTTTTGGCGTCTATCCGGCATCTATGCTTCGGATGAGGAGCGCTTCAGTCCCGGGCCGCGCCACGTGCGCGCTGCTACTGGCGCTGCTCCTTGCCTTACGGCTGACCGGCGCAACCGGATACATGCCGGACCTCGATCACGGCAGGTTGACGATTATCGCCTGCCCGGATGCAGACCAGAATGCGCCGTTCGCGCTCGGAACATCGAACCATCACCACCGCCATTCGAAACACAATCAGGGCTCCTGCCCCTATGCGGCAGCCGCTTCGCTCACCGCGCTTGGCACCGGCTGGGCTCCGCTGCTCGCGATCCTGCTGTTCGCTGTCGCCCTGCTGCCGGCGCGCACGTTCGTCTCTCGTGCACGCAGCCCCCTTCGCGAGCGGCCGCCGCCGATCGGACCGCCCTTCCCCGCCTGACCCACTATCCACCCGATTGTTTCAGGCGGCCCGTCGACGCACGGGCAAAAGGGAATTCCACCGACCATGAACGCATTGATCGCCCGCGGCGCGCTGCTTGCCGTCGCCGTTTCACCAATCCTGATCGCGGCTCCGGCCAGCGCCTGCGCGAGTTGCGGCTGCACGCTGACCGCCGACTGGCTGAGCCAGGGCCTCGCCGCACAGCCCGGAACCACGTTCTCGCTGCGCTACGATTATGTCCCGCAGACCGTTCTGCGGTCGGGAACGCAGCGCGTCGACCGCAGCACCGTCGAACTCCCGGCGGACCGCGAGATCGAGCTCCACACATTCAACCACAGCCTGACCTTCGCGCTCGACCACCAGTTCGCCAACGACTTCGGGCTCGACGTTCAGCTGCCGGTGCTGGCCCGGCCCCACAGCACCATCGCGGAGGACACGAGCTCGCCGAGTCACTCGAACACGTCGGGCATCGGCGACGTGCGCGTGGTGGGGCGCTGGCAGGGGTTGTCGACGCCTGGCAGCGTAACCGGGATCGAGGCGGGGCTGGTCCTGCCGACGGGCGCATTTCACCAGAAGTTCGATGCCGGACCGGTGGCGGGCGAGGAGGTCGATCGCGGGCTTCAGCCGGGCACCGGCACGGTCCAGGCGGTGCTCGGCGCCTATCGGCTCGGCGCGCTCACTCCCGAGCTCGGCTATCTCGTGCAGATCGACGGGCAAACCGCGCTTACGCACCGCGACGGCTACAAGCCGGGCAGCTTCGTCCAGGCCTCTGCCGCGCTGAACCTGACCCGCTGGCGCAACGTCACTCCGCAGCTGCAACTAAGCTTCCGGGCGACGGCGCGCGACAGCGGCCCCAATTCGGACCGCCCGAACAGCGGCGGGGAGCAGGTCAACCTGTCGCCGGGGCTGTCGGCGAAGATCAGCGTACGGGTGGTCGGCTTCGCGTTCGTCGAGCTTCCGCTCTACACGCGCGTCAACGGCTATCAGCTGGTCCCCAGGGCGAAGTTCTCCGCCGGGCTCCTGGTCCACCTCTAACGACGGGCGAGGAGCGGCGTCACGACCCGCTCCAGAGTTGACATGTCGGTGATTGTTCGGCCGTCACCCTTCGATTGCCAGGCGAGCCGGCCCGACTTGTCGTAAACGCGGTTGACCGGGATCGCGACGGGGATGTTGCGGCGCGGCATCTTCACGTCGTCGATTCGCGCGGCCGGGAAGGCGAACTTGCCGGCTATGGCCTTGAGCTTTTCCGCCGAGACGCCTTGCTCGATCGAGACGGCGATCATCTGCAGCCCTTCGCCATGATGCTTGCGATAATAGGCATCGAGGATCGGCATTTCGGCGCGGCACGGTGCGCACCAGGTCGCCCAGTAATGAACGATGGTCACCTTGCCGGCGGAGTCGAACGGGGCTCCGTCGATCGTTTTCGCCGAATGAAACGGTTCCGCGGCAGCCGGGGCTGAGAGGCCGACGGAAATGGCTGCGACGATGCCGAGAAAGCGCACTGGACTGGTCCTGTTCCTGCGATGAGAGCGGCTTCCTTAATGCACCGCCGGACGGCGCGGAAGCGTTCCCTTCTGGGACATCCGATTCTGTCGGGACGCGAACATGGCACGGCTTTGCTAATCGGCAATCCGCAAACAGGAGTGTGGACGATGGGGCATCCCAATACGGACCCGGTGACGCGCGACGAGCGGCGACCGGTCAATCTCAGAGCTTTCGTGCTCAGCCCGACTCGCGACTGCGATGCCGTGGTGTCGGACCTTTCGTACAGCGGCTGCCAGATCGAGTCGGCCGAATCGTTCCAGACCGGCGAGCAATTCGAGCTGCGGGTCGTCAAGATGGGCGCGGTTCCGGTGGAGGTCCGCTGGGCCAAGAAGGGCCGCGCCGGCGCGCGGTTCCTAAGCTAGCGCGAGCAATGAACCGGGTTGTCCTCGGCATTTCATCTTTCGCGCTCGGCGGCGCGGCAGCGACGGCATGGTCGTTCGGGGCGCACCCCGGCGCTCCGCTGGCTGCTCATCCGGCGAAGCCGGCGGCAACATCGGCCGCGGCAGCAGACGGCTGCGAGTCGCGGGATCGGAGACGGGCAGATGAAAGAGATCGGCATTGTCACGCTGCTTAGCGTCCTCGCCGTTGCAGCCGCGCCGCACGCGCGGAGCGAGCGCGACGCAGTGTTCGTGACCCAGAAATCGATGCGGGCGCTCGGCGATTGCCTTGCCACAGCCCATCTGAGCGGCGCCGCGGGGATTGCGATCAACGATCGCGGGTCGCGCCGCGAAATCCAGCTGCGCGATGCCCCATTGGACGGGCCCCGGGCCCAGGCGGTGAAGCAATGTCTGTGAACCCCACCGCCGAGCGGCGATTGAAGCGTGTCCGTGGCCGCGCGCGCGCCTCGAGCGAACGGCCGCTCCCGGCCAGGGTCCAGGCCTATCTGAACGGCCAGCCAGCCGTTCCGTCGCCCGGTGATGCCGCCGAAGCGCCGGAGGGGGCGGAGCGCCGTCGAAGCGGGCGGGTGAGCCTGGATGCGAACATCCTCGTGCGGCGACTCGGCGCTTTTAACTTCGAGGTCGGGCTTGAGGACATGTCGACCGGTGGTTGCCGCGTGCGGCTACTCGAGCCATCCGAGGTCGGCGATCCGGTCATCGCCCGCTTCCCACAGCTCGAGCCGCTCGGCTCGCGCGTCTGCTGGACCAGGGGGACGACCACGGGCGTTCAGTTCCTGACGACGATCCACCCGGCGGTGTTCGAATCTCTTCTGACGCGGTTGCCGACAACCAAGTAACCGCGCACCTGCTCAGGTTGCGGCCGCATGGCCGAATCATGAACTTTGCACGCCCCCTCTCGACCCGTCGGGAGTGACGGCGCATCAAACCGCGATGCGGGGGGTCCTTCTGATCGGTGCAGCAATCCTGCTCGGCACCAGCAGCGCCGCGGCCGCCGCGGACGAACAGCCGATCTGTCCCGACCGCCCGAGCAAGTCGACCGGTCCATGCACCGTCCCCCAAGGCCGCTGGC
Source organism: Sphingomonas sp. (assembly GCA_025981625.1). The sequence goes on from JAICXF010000040.1 coordinate 4,672, forward strand.
AGATCGAGACCGGTCTGGTCGACTGGAGCCGCGAGCGTTCGGACGGCGTGACCGCCGACACCGCGGTCTGGGGCAACACGGCAATCAAATATGGCATGACGAACCGCGCAGACCTGGAGCTGTGGGTGACGCCGCTCGAAACCGTGAGCATCCACGGCGCCGGGCCGAGCGAACGCCATTCGAGCTTCGGCGACACGATCGTCCGGGTGAAGTATGAGCTGACTGCGGACAACGCACCGGTGCAGGTGGCGCTCGACCCGTTCGTGAAGGTCCCGACGGCGAACCACCGACTGGGCAACGGCAAAGTCGAAGGCGGGCTGCTTGTCCCCATCGCCGTTCCGATCGGCAAGAGCCCGTTGACGCTGTCGTTCGACCCCGAGCTCGACTGGCTCGCCGACCAGGACGGCAGCGGCCGTCACGCGGCCACGCAACAGGTCGTCAGCCTGGGCATTGCTTTGAGCGAGAGAGTGAATGTCTCCACCGAGCTTTGGGCGATGCGCGACTGGGACCCGTCGGGCACCGGCAAGCAGGCGTCATGGGACATCGCCGCCTCCTATCAGCCGACCAGGGACCTCCAGCTCGATGCCGGCGCGAACTTCGGTCTCAACAGCCAGACGCCGGACGTCGAGCTTTATACGGGCGTGTCGGTGCGGTTCTGAGGGCGAGCCAACGTTCGCCTGCTTCGCCCTGGCAGTTTCATGAACTCTTATTGTCGTTGGAACGCACCTTGCGTTCCGGCGCTCTGCTGCTGGCCTTTGTGCCACGGGAGAATGCCATGATGAAGCTTATCTTTGGCCTCGCTGCGACGGTGCTTGCCACCTCAGCTTTCGCGCAGACTGTTCCGAACACGAATCCCGCCGAGCAGGGGACCAGCGGGGTACCTGGCGGCGTCCGTCCTGATACTGCCAATCCGCCAACCACCCAGACGGCCCCGACCTCGCGTTCGTCCGACATGGATCAAACTGCCGATACGACAATGCACCATCATGCCCGAATGAGCGGCCATCGGATGCGACACCATGCGACGCATCACCGCAGGACCAAGCACCATCATCACGTCAGGCACCATCATAAGGCCAAGCATCGGACCGGCGCGAGTTCGAAGCATAGCACCACCACCAACGACAAGACTTCTTATTGAGTAGCAACGGAGGGGCGGCCCACTTTGCTACGGGCCGCCCTGCCGAATGCATGTCTCGCACGGGCAAGCAGGCGTGATGGGAAATCGCGGCCGCTGACCGATTGGCTTGAGCTAAAAGGCGATCCGCCACACGACCGGCGGGGTCACAAATGTGCTCCGGACCGGTTTGCCGGCGGCATTGGTCGCCGGGGCCAATTTCGATCGTTCCTTGATGACGATGCATCCCATCGCGTCCAGAACGGGGACTCCGCTCGGCTTCAGCACATGGCAGCCGGCGACCGAGCCTTTCTCGTCCACCAGGAGCAGGTATTGCGCCGTACCGCCCTGTCGGTGCCGAAGCGCTTCTCCCGGGTAATCGGCTGCGGAGAAATCGGCGCGGATGTTGCCTTTCGAAGGAACGGCGATCCGCCCGTTCTTCTCCCCGCCCATGTTCCAATAGTCCTGAAGGTCGGCGGTGCACTTCTGCAGCCCGTCCATCAGCGCGGGCATGTTATCCAGCGAAAGGCTGACGTCGAGGGCACCATTCAGGCGTAATGTGATCGCTGGCGCGGAGCGCGCCTGCGCCATATCGCCGGCGCCGATGCGGAACTGATACATGGTCACGTTCCGCTCGCCATATTTCAGTGCCCAGGTATTTATCGGGCGAGCGCCGAACGTGACTTTCCCTTCGAATTCTTCCGCGAATGCAGGGGCGGCGCGCTTGTACGCGACGATCACCTCATAGTTTTCGCCGTTCGGCGAAGGGATGATCGCCAGGGTGACGGGCTTGTCCGGGCTGCCATATTCACGCATGGCCGCGCACTGCGTCTCCCCATAGTCGAGGTCCCATGGCTTCGTCGGATCAAGCGGCGGGCCGGCGGCAAAGGCAGGGCCGTTCACGCCTCCGATCAGGGAAATTGCGGCCATCGCAAATGCACTGGAGCTACGCATGGAACCCCCGACAACACCCGAGCGCCACACAGCCTAGTCCACTGGACCAACATCTACCAGCCGGCATTCCACTACTGCGGGAGAGATCCGGACATTGGTTCAGCGCCCGGTTGCGCTATGGGACGATGATGACGAGCGGATCAGCCATTGAGCGGGCGTTTGAACTGGCGAGGTCCGGCCAGTACCGGAGCGTTTCCGAAGTCATCCGGCGGCTGCCCGCCGACGACCGGCCAGCGGTCGAAGCCTACCTCACCCAGTCGAACGCGCGGCGGGAGCTGATCCTGGTCTGCAGCGATGCGTGGCTGGCGACGCAATAAGGCGCGCTGGGTCGATCAGTCTTGGCCGATTTCGCGCAGCAGCGCGGCGAACCACGGGACCGATAGGTCGAACTTCTTGCCGCCGGCGATCCGCTCGAACTCGATCGCGCGCAGTTCGTCGCCGCGCTCCTCGTCCTGGCCGACCACGCCGGACTCGCTCCGCAGCGCCGCGTCGACGGCGTAGCTCGTGCACTCGCCGATCAGCGCGAGGTCGGCGTCATTCGCGGCGGCCGAGCGCGAAAAATAGCCGCTCTTCTGGACCAGCACCTTGTCGGCGCCGAGCACGGCGGCGAACTGCTTGGCGAACCATTGGCCGGGGTTGATTTTGTCGAGCTGGACGTGGCCGAACGGGTCGCGCGGCACCTCCTCGCCGGCTGCTTCCATCGCGGCGACGATCTCGCTGACGCCAGCGCCCTCCGAAATGAACAGGTTCACGCAATCCTGTTCGTCCATGATTGTTCGAAGCCGCTTCGTTTCCACGGCGATGTCGAACGAGCGCTCCGGCAAGAAGACGCCGTGGACGTCCCAGCGAATGGCAGCATTGTCCTCCCATTCGGCGAATCGGGCGTTCCTGACCCACCGATGGTGCGCCAGCGCCGTGGCCGCGGTGAGCCAGCCGCAATTGCGGCCCATCACCTCGTGGACGATCAGCATGCGCGGGTTAGTCGAATGCTCGGCGATGATGTTGCGGGCGTAGAGCGCGCCCTGCTCGGCGGCGGTCCAGGCGCCGAGCGACTGTTTGATCGGCACCACGTCATTGTCGATGGTCTTGGGGAGCCCGACGACGGTCAGCGGATAGCCGTTGCCGCGAAGGTAGGCAGAGAGGTCGGCGGCGGTGCCGTTGGTGTCGTCCCCGCCGATCGTGTGAAGGACGTCGACGCCGTCGCGCCGCAGCTGCTCGGCGGCGACGTGCAGCGGGTCCTGACCCGGCTGGACGAGGCCGCGCTTCACGCAATCCTCGACGTTGGTGAGCTTGACGCGGCTGTTGCCGATCGGGCTTCCGCCGAAGGCGTGCAGCCGATGCGCGTTCGCTCGCACTTCCGGGGTGACCTCGACCGAATCGCCGGTGAGCAGGCCGGCATAGCCGTTGCGATAGGCGATGATGCGGACGTCCGGCGCGACCTCGGTATAACGCTCGATCAGCCCGCCGACGGCGGAGGAGAGGCACGGCGCGAGACCGCCGGCGGTGAGCATTGCAACGGTTGAGACAGGCATGCGCCCTCTCTGCCAACTCGTTACGGCGGAGGCTAGAGCTTCGACCGGCCTCGGCCGTCAGCGCCTCAGCTGCGCCCCGTCCTGAGCCCGTCGGCTGGAGGCGTGCCGAACTCCAGCGGCGCGACCGACGCCGCCGGCGAGCCCCTGACGACGGCGCTGTAGAGTGCCGTCCCAATCGGGCTGTAGGTAATGACCTCGGTGAGCAGGAAGCCGACGATCATCGTGCCAATGCCGTACCGCCACGCCGGATGAGCGTGACCGCTGCGCCGGATGTCGGCGGTAATTCCGGCCAGCGGGAAGATCAGGCATGCCGCGAACGTCGCTTCCCATCCCCAAGGCATCAGGAGCGGCAATGGCAGCAGGCGGGCGATTCCCGGGCCCATCAGCATCGACATGCCGCAAAAGTGCAGGCGGCGATGCCATTCGGTCCTCCGGCGCATCCGCACCGCGGCGACCGTCAGCACTGCAAAGGTGAAGACGATCACCGGATCGAAGGCCAGGAACTGCAGGGGCTTGAAGACGAACGGCACGTGACCGGCCCGGACCATCATCACCGTCACGAAGCAGCCCATGAACATCATCGGGATGATCCAGAACGCCGCCACCCAGCCGAGCCGCCGGTGCAGATCGACGTGATCGGTCGCGACAAAGACGTTCTGCAGCACATAAATCGCTACCCAGCCCATGAAGAAGAAGGCGTGGATGTGGACGCGGATCGGCGCCGCGAAGGTCGACCGGCCCATGAGATAAGCGTTGGCGAACCCTGCGACGACGATGATCGCCATCAGGACCGCGGCGCGAACGAAGAAACACTCGTCGCCAGTTGCAGGCGCGACGGGCTGCTGGGCTAAGGTGGCCATTCGACTCTCCCCCGAATGAGGCGCCGAGCCTAGCGGGATTCACGCGCCTTTCAACCGCCGGCACGATCCGCGAATGTAATTGGCGGCACAAGATCGGGCGCGCATATTCCCGTCCGCGCCGGCGTTCGACGGCGGCGCTCCAGAAGATGGAGGATTGTCACCGATGATGATGATGCTGTTGGCGATGGCCGCCGCGAGCGCAAATCCGCAATGCCACGGCATGCCGATTGCCGGCATGGTCCGGGATTATGCTGGGCTGATTCACAAGCAGGACAGCCCGGCGATTGCTCACTTGTTCGGCAAGGACGGGATTATCGACAATCCAGGCGCCAATCCGATCCGCGGCGAGGCTGCGATCCTCGCCATGCTCAGCTCGTTCAAGGGCGCGGTCGTCAAGACCGAAGACCTCACGATCGCCGACGTGAATGCCGACTCGAAGGACTGGCGAGTGACCGGGCGATTTCACCAGGCGGGGCTCACCCCGGCGGGCAAGGACTATGACGTCGGCGGCAGCTTCGATTCAACCTGGACCTGCAGCGCCGAGGGCTGGCGGATCCGGCGCATGGCGACCGGCAAGTAAGGACCCGCCGAAGGTCAGGCGCCGATCATCTTCTTCACACCGCGCGCCGCCTGGCGAAGGCGCTGCTCATTCTCGACCAGCGCGATCCGGACGAAGCCCTCGCCCTCTTCGCCGAAGCCCACTCCGGGGGCGACCGCGACATGCGCCTCGGTCAGCAGGCGCTTGGAGAATTCGAGCGCGCCGAGATTGTGAAACCGTTCGGGGATCGGCGCCCAGGCGAACATGCTCGCCTGAGGCTCGGGGATCGGCCAGCCGGCGCGCGCGAAGCTTTGGACCAGCACGTCGCGGCGTTTCCGGTACAGCGCGCGGTTGGCGGCGACGATGTCCTGCGGGCCGTTGAGCGCGGCCACGGCCGCCGCCTGAATCGGCGTGAAGGCGCCATAGTCGAGGTAGGATTTCACCCGCGCCAGTGCTTCGATCAGCTTGGCGTTGCCCACCGCGAAGCCCATGCGCCAGCCGGCCATCGAATAGGTCTTGGACAGCGAGGTGAACTCGACCGCGACCTCCTTCGCGCCCTCGACCTGAAGGATCGACGGGGTGGGCTCGTCACCGAAGTAGATTTCGGCATAAGCGAGATCGGAAATGACGATCAGGTCATGCTCACGCGCGAAGGCGACGAGACGCTCGTAAAAGGCCAGGTCGGCGACATAGGCCGTCGGGTTCGAGGGATAGCCGACCACCAGCACCCGTGGCCGGGGCACGGTGTAGCGCATCGCGTTGGTCAGCCGATCGAAGAACTCCTCGCCGGGCGCGGCGGGGATCGAGCGGATCGCGGCGCCGGCAATGATGAAGCCGAAGGTGTGGATCGGGTAGGACGGGTTGGGCGCGAGCACGACGTCGCCCGGGGCGGTGATCGCCTGAGCCAGATTGGCCAGCCCCTCCTTCGAGCCCAAGGTGACGATGACTTCCCTGTCGGGGTCGAGCGTGACGCCGAACCGGCGCTGGTAGTAAGCCGCCTGGGCCTTGCGCAGCCCCGGGATCCCGCGGCTGGCCGAATAGCGGTGGGCGTTGGGCTTGTTCGCGACCTCGCACAATTTGTCGACGACGTGCCTGGGCGGAGCGCCGTCGGGGTTACCCATGCCAAGGTCGACGATGTCCTCACCGCGTGCGCGTGCCGCCGCCTTCATCGCATTGACTTCGGCGAAGACGTAGGGCGGCAGCCGCTGGATGCGGTAGAAGTCTGTATCCATTCTGCGGTTCATGCCGCCGATGCTGCAGTGCATCAATCCCTATATGCCGGCAGCTTCCAGCCCCGTGCGATGGCGAGGCCGCGGAGCGTGAACGCGGCGAGGGCGGCCACCGTTGCCGCAACGCTCATCGGGATCCCGATCAGCGTCAGACCGACGAACAGGCCGGCGGCGAGCGCCGCGGCGGTGACGTAGAGTTCGGGCCGCATCAGGATCGACGGCTCACCGGCGAGCACGTCACGAACAATTCCGCCGAAGCAAGCGCTCAGCACGCCCATCGCGAAAGCCGGGACCGGAGCGACGCCATAGCCGAGCGCCTTGGCCGAGCCGTAGGTCGCGTAAGCCGCTAGCCCGGCGGCATCGAACCAGTCGAGCGCCGTCGCGCTCACCCGCCGGCTGCTGACGAACCACACTGCCAGCGCCGCACCGATGCAGATCAGCAGCGTTCCGTTGGTGTGAACCCAGAATACCGGCGCGCCGATCAGCAGGTCGCGCAGGGTCCCGCCGCCGACGCCGGTGACCACCGCGAAGAAGATGAAAGTCACCAGCGTCTGGCCCTTCTCGGCTGCCAGCAACGCTCCCGACACGGCGAATACCGCGATGCCGAAAAAATCGAGCAGGACGAGTGCGTCCGAAAGGTGCGGGACAGTCGGGCCGGGCATAACCGCCGCTTATGCGGGGATGCGGCCGGTTGCCGCAACCGCCCGGATCAGCGGTGCATGTCCTTCCGCGCTTCCTGGAACCAGCCCCGCTCGGCGACTCCCTGCTCGTGCTGCACCGATTGCTTTTGCGGCGGCTGCGGCTGGGCGCCGGGATAGGCAAGAATGATGATCGCCACGGCCAGCACCGCGAGGAAAGCGATGAGCGCGAGAAACGGCACCGTCGACAACAGCAGCTGCGGCAATTCGGGCTGCGTCCGCGGAGTGGTGAGGCGTGACCTTCGGAAGGGGTGCTTGCGGGCGAAGGCGCCGAGATAATCCTCGGGACGGGTCCAGGCCCGTGCCGGGGCGGGACTCGCGATCCGCTCCTTGCCTTTCATCGCTCGCTAGGTGCGCTTCGGCACGCGCGCTTGCAAGAAGCCGAATTGCGTTTGAGCGCCCGCCTCGCCGAGCCGGGGCGAAGCCGCGCCGACCCGCTCAGGCTTTCGGAGGAACGGTGAGCGCCGCGACGAGACTCGCCCCGCATCGGACGTTCACGGCGGTCACCGCCGCGCTGTTGGGAATCGTGGCGGTCACCGTCCAGATGTTCTCCGGCGCCGCATAGCCGTCGTTCATGGTGATCGTCGGCGCGATGTCGGCGGTCGTACCGCTGACCGTCGCCGGATTGAGAAGTGCCTTGTAGCGCGAGTCCTCGAGGTGCGCCTTGCCCTTGACGACGATGTTGCCGTCCTTGTCGCGCTTGGCCGTCCAGCCCTTGGTTTCGCCGTCCTTGAAGAAGCAATAGGCGGGCCTGGGCTTCTTCGGCTGCGCGGCGGCCTTGGCGGCTGCCTGGTTGGCCGCGTCGTCGCCTGACGCGTTGCACCCGGCCAGCAGCATCGCGCTGACCGGCAAAATCATCGATCTGCGCACTTTAGCCCCCTCCCGTCACCCCGGCCGTTTCGACGCCTACGCATCGCTCAATACAGGCTTGAGCCGGGGCCTGCCTTTCTTGAGGAAGGCGGGTGCCGGATCAAGTCCGGCATGACGAAATTAGATCGGCTAACCGATCGGGGTGCCGCTTTCCTCCTGCTCGAACAGGTCGGCGACAACGTCCCCGCGGGCCGTGAGGCGGACCTTGTCACCCTCCACTTCGGCGACCAGGCCGCGCGGAATGAAATGATGATGCTCTTCATGCCCAATGCCGCTGTCGGGGCGAATCAGCTTGATCCGGCCACCTTCGACCCGGTCCACCGTGCCCACGTGAACGCCGTCGGCGCCAATCACTTCCATATGCTCGCGAACGTCTTCGAAGCCGCTCATCGCCATTACCTCCTCTTGCTGTCGAATGGTCATAACACATTTGCGGCGCTGCTGCTCCGTGGCCGGGTTGAGGCGTTAGCGGTTCGCGCCTAAGCCCGCCGACCATATGGCCGATGTTCGAAGCACCATCCCCGACGCCGACACCGCTCCCGAAGCGCCCCCCTCACCCACACACGTCGCGATCCGCCGCGAGGATTATCGGCCCCCCGACTGGCTGGTGCCGGACATCCGGCTGGAGTTCGATCTGGGCCTGGAGAAGACACGGGTTCGGGCGACCCTGAGCGTCGAGCGCAATCGCGATCACGACCGCCCGCTGCGGCTGGACGGCGATGAGCTGACCTTGATTTCAGCGCGCGTCGACGGAGCGCCGGCGGACTATCGAATGGAGGGTCCGGCGCTGGTCATCGAGATCAGCGGCGATCGGGCGACGGTCGAAACCGAAGTCGAGATTGCCCCGGCGGCGAACACCAAGCTGATGGGCCTCTACGCCTCGAACGGGATGCTGTGCACCCAATGCGAGGCGGAGGGCTTTCGGCGGATCACCTTCTTCCCCGACCGGCCGGACGTCCTCTCGAAATACCGCGTGCGGATGGAAGGCGATGCCGCCGCATTCCCGGTGCTGCTGTCCAACGGCAACCGGGTAGCGGCGGGCGAGGCGGCGAACGGACGGCATTGGGCGGAATGGGAAGACCCGTTCCCCAAGCCCTGCTATTTGTTCGCGCTGGTCGCCGGCGACCTCCAGCCCAACCGCGACAGCTTCACGACGATGAGCGGGCGCAAGGTCGAGCTCGCCATCTGGGTGCGCGAGGCCGACCTGCCCAAGACGAGCCATGCGATGGACAGCCTGAAGCTGGCGATGGCGTGGGACGAGAAGGTCTATGGCCGCGAATATGACCTCGACCTGTTCAACATCGTCGCTGTCTCCGACTTCAACATGGGGGCGATGGAGAACAAGAGCCTCAATATCTTCAACACGGCTTATGTGCTGGCCGACCAGGAGACCGCGACCGACGCCGACTTCGACAATATCGCCCGGGTCGTCGCGCACGAATATTTCCACAACTGGTCGGGCGACCGGGTCACCTGTCGCGACTGGTTTCAGCTCAGCCTCAAGGAAGGCTTCACCGTCTTTCGCGACCAGAGCTTCGGCGCCGACATGGGCAGCCACGCGGTCAAGCGGATCGAGGATGTCCGGGTGCTGCGCGCCGTCCAGTTCCCCGAGGATCAGGGACCGCTCGCCCACCCTGTCCGGCCGGACAGCTACATGGAGATCGGCAACTTCTACACCTCGACCATCTACAACAAGGGCGCCGAGGTCATCCGGATGCTGCACACGGTGCTCGGGCCGGAGAAGTTCCGCGCGGGCACCGACCTCTATTTCGAGCGCCACGACGGCGAGGCCGCAACCTGCGACGACTTCGTCAAGGCACTGGAGGATGGTAGCGGAGTCGACCTCTCCGCCTTCAAGATCTGGTACAGCCAGGCGGGCACGCCCAAGGTGCGCGCCCGGCTGGAGCACGACGCCGCGGCGAAAAGAGCCACGCTGCACCTGGAGCAACACGAAGAGCCGACTCCGGGGCAGCCGACCAAGCAGCCGATGCCGATCCCGCTTCGGACCGCGCTGATCGGAGCGCAGAGCGGCGCCGAAATTGCTTCCGAGCAGCTCCTGATCCTCGACCGGCCGCAACAGAGCGTCACGTTCGACAATGTCGCCGAGACTCCGTTGCTGTCGATCAACCGCGACTTCTCGGCGCCGGTGGTGCTGACCGCCGACCGCGCCGCCGACGAGCTCGAACAGCTCGCGCAGTCCGACACCGACCCGTTCGCGCGCTACGAAGCGATCCAGGAACTGATGATGGCGGCGCTCACCGCCGGCGCGCGCGGCGAAGCCGTCGATCCGGAGCCGGTGATCCGCGCCATCGCGGCAACCTTGCGCTCCAATGCGCTCGACGTCGCCTTCAAGGCCGAGGCCATCCTGCTGCCGAGCGAAACGCTGATCGCCGAGCGGATGGCCGTCGTCGACCCCGACGCCATCCACGCGGCGCGCGAAGCGCTTCGCAAGGCCATCGGAACGGCGCTTGCGAGCGACCTGCTCGCGGCGCACAGCGCCCGCGGCGCCGAGGGACACGACTTGTCGCCGCAGGCGAAGGGCACGCGCCGGCTGAAGACGGTCGCGCTCGGCCTGCTTGCCGGAGCCGACGAGGCGCAGGCCGCCGCGCTCGCCAAGGCGCAGTTCGACGCCGCCGACAACATGACCGACCGGCAGGGCGGATTGGTGGTGCTCGTCTCGCTCGATGCGCCCGAGCGCGGGCAGGCGCTCGACGCCTTCTACGATCGCTTCCACGACGATCCGCTGGTGCTCGACAAATGGTTCGCGCTGCAGGCCGCGGCCCAGCGGGCGGGGACGGTGGACGAGGTGCTGAAGCTCGCGAACCATCCCGATTTCACGATCGGCAACCCGAACCGGCTGCGGTCGCTGGCGGGACAGTTCAGCGGCAATCACTGGGCATTCCACAGCGCCGACGGGCGCGGCTATGCCTTCGTCGCCGACATGATCATCGCCGCCGACAAGCTCAACCCGCAGGTCGCGGCACGCATGGTGCCGGCGTTCGGCCGCTGGCGGCGGTTCGAGCCGAAGCGGGCGGAGATGATGCGCCAGGCGCTGGAGCGGATCGTCGCCACGCCGGGGCTGTCGAAGGACGTGTACGAGCAAGCGTCGAAAAGTCTCGCCTAGCCGCAACTCGTCATCCCGGCCTTGAGCCGGGACCCGCCTTCACTTCAGAGGCAGCGGTGGAAATCCGGAATCGTGGGTGAAACTGACCGGGGCGGGCTGTACCCCGCCAATTTGGGCGATTATCGGCGCACCCGCGAGACGCCGATGAGGATGAGGCCCACGACCGCGAGAATCGCACCGCGAGTGATCCACGGTCGCTGATCGATCATGAAGCTTGACGCCGGCCAGTGGACGAGACCGGCGCCCTGGCCAATCCATAGCAATCCCATCAGAGTAGCGGCGACTCCGACGATCAGCAGCGCAAGTCTCATAACCGCTCTAGACCCTAGCCGCCGATCCACTTCGCCACGTCCAGCGCCACCCGGTTGGCCGCTCGATTGAGCGCCGGACCGACAGTCGCCGCAGTTCCGTCCGCCGGCGCGTTCGCCGTGAACCGGCGGGTCTGGACTTGCGCCGCGCCCGCCGTGGACATGGACGCGTCATAGGTGACGACCACTTGCCCGGACGACGCGTCATAGCCGAACTTCTGAAGCTGACCGGTCACCGTGACGCCGGGATCGAGCGAGGTCTGGCCGGGATCGAGCACCACGCGGCTGGTCGTCCGTCGTAGCGTCTCCGCGAGCAGGCCCTGGAACAGCCGGTCGGGCGTGTCGACCAGCTGCAGGTCCGTGACGTATTGAACATTGGTTGGAGAGACCTGGACGGGGACGCGTACCGCGCTCAGCTCCTTGGGCACGGTCGGGACATTGATCGTCACCGCCTGCCCCGCCGCCGCCGACCGGGCGATCTGCGCCGGCTCCGGCGCCTCGGGCGTGAGCGTCACGAGGCTGACCGGCGGCTTCGACCCGCCGCCGAGCAGCCCCCCGAGCGAGCACCCGCCCAGCGCCGCGGCCAGGGCAAGCGCCGTTCCGGTTCCAAGCAGCCTCATTTGCGTTTCCCTGGATTATAGTCGGGCAGCTTCTCGGGCCCAAGGGCGCCGCCGATCCCCTGCTGGTTGACCCGGTTGGTGACCGATTCGAGCGAGCTCGACAGCTGGCGCAGGTCATGGACCAGCTTGTTGGCCTCCGGCAGCGTTTCCTTGGTGAAGTTCTGCACGCCCGGCCGGGCGTCGGTGATCATGGCGTTGAGATTGTCCGCCGCCTGCCGCGCCGAGACGATCGTCTTGTTGAGATTCTCCACCGCCGGCCGGCCCTGCTCGGTAATCATCTGATTGGTGTTGTTCGACAGCGCCGCGACGTTGTTCGCCGCAGCGCCCGCGTTCTTCGCCGCGATCTGGATCTGCGCCATCGTGTCGGCCATCTGCGGCGCCCGGTCGGCAAGCGTCTTGCTGGTCTTGTCGATATTCTCGAGGATATCGGAGATCGAATTCTGGTTCTTGTCGCTGAGCAGCTCGGTCAGCCGCTCGGTCAGGCGCTGGATTCGGTCGATCAGCTCCGGAGCGCTGTTGAGCAGGGCGCTGATCCCGCCGGAGCTCGACGGGATGACGGGGCAACCCTGCGGACCCGTCTGCTCGATCGGCGGCCGTCCGCGCTCGGCGCCGGTGAGCTGGATTTCACTCACGCCGGTGAAACCGACGCCGTGGATTTGTGCGCTGGTGCCCTGGAGCACCGGAGTCTGGTCATCGACCTCCACCCGAACCCACACGAACTCGGGCCGGTTGGGCAGCAGCGAGATCTTTGCAACGGTTCCGACCGGCACGCCTGAGAAGGACACGTTGGACCCCTTGTTGAGACCGCCGACGCCTTCGGCGAAATAGATGTCGTAGCATTTGTGCGCCTTGCCCGAGACGCCCGCGAGCCAGACGATGAACAGCAAGGCCCCCGCGACCAGCGCCAGCGTCACGGCCCCGACCATCACATAGTTGGATCGGGTCTCCACTAGCTCTGAGCCTCTTCATAACTTTCGGCCGCAGCACGCCCGCGCGGCCCGTTGAAATATTCTTGTATCCAAGGATGGTCCAAAGCCAATAGTTCCGGAATCGTTCCGACCGCGACTACCTTCTTGTCCGCGAGTACAGCAATGCGGTCGCAGATCGCATGAAGCGTGTCGAGGTCATGCGTGATCAGGAA
>JAICXF010000033.1 GCA_025981625.1 Sphingomonas sp.
ATCGAGCAGACCGCCTTCGATCGCCACGACTGCTTCGCGCATGCCCTGCACGGAGACGGCGGGGTCGCGTTCATGTGCGTTGATGACGTCAAAGCCGCGCCAGTTCCACAGCTGCATGTTCACCTGCCGAGGCCCGTCCTGATGATAGCCGGCGATGATCAGCCGTCCCCCCTCGCGAGTGAGCTCCGCCGCGAGGTCGAGCGGCCACTGCTTGCCGACGGCTTCGATCACCCGGTCGCAAAAACCGCCGTTCGTCAGCTCGCGCACCTGCTCGATGATCTGCCAATGATCGTGCATCGGAATGGTCTCTGCAGCCCCCATTTTCCGCGCGAGCCGCAGCGACTCGTCGCGCCGCGAAACGGCAATCACCCGCGCTCCAGCATTACTGGCGAGCCTGACCAGGATCGCGCCGAGAAAGCCGATGCCGACCACCGCGAGGGTCTGGCCCGAATCGATGTCGCTGCGCCGGAAGATGTTCATCGCGCAGCCGAACGGCTCGAGGGGAAGGTCGAGAGGATCCAATGCTTCGGGCAACTTCACTGCCTCGGAGCCATCCGCGATGTCATATTCGGCATAAGCCTTGCCGCTCAGGAACCCGACGCGATCACCCACACGGAGGCGCTCGACCTCGCCACCGATCGCATCCACCACTCCCCAGCCTTCGTGACCCAAGGCACCCGGCTCGGTGGGAAATTGCATCCATTCGGGCCCGGCCCACGGCGTCAGGTTCGATGCGCAGACACCGCATCCTTGCAGCCGCACGCGCACCTGGCCGTCGCCGGGCTCCGGCACAGCCACATTCTGGATCATCAACTTACCCGCGCCGGTCAGGACCGCGGCGCGCATCGTCCTGTCGCTCATTCGCTACTCTGCTGCGGTGGCGATCGCCGGCGCGTCGACGTACATCGGCTGCGCGACGCGGTTCGCTTCGTCCTCGAACCAGGCGATGGTCGCCTCGAGGCCCTGCTCCAGGTCGACCGCCGGCCGCCAGTCGAGCAGCTCGATCGCGCGGCCGATGTCCGGCTTGCGACGGCGCGGATCATCGATTGGAAGCGGGCGGCGAACGATCCGCGAGTCCGTACCCGTCATGGCGACGACAAGATCGACCAGCTGCCGAACCGTAAGCTCATTCGGATTGCCGAGGTTGACCGGAATTCCGACCGCCTGCTCGCTGTCCATCAGCCGAGTCAAGGCTTCGACCATGTCGTCGACAAAACAGAAGCTGCGCGTCTGCGAGCCGTCGCCGTAGATCGTGATGTCCTCGCCCGAAAGCGCCTGGCAGACCACGTTGGACACGACCCGCCCGTCATCACAGCGCATGCGCGGCCCGTAGGTGTTGAAGATGCGTGCGACGCGAACGTCGGCGCGGTGGGCGCGCAGGTAATCGAACGCGAGCGTCTCGGCGGCGCGCTTGCCTTCGTCGTAGCAGGCCCGCGGCCCGGTGCAGCTGACCCAGCCGCGATAGTCCTCAGTCTGCGGATGAACCTCGGGGTCCCCGTAAACTTCGCTCGTCGAGGTCAACAGCAGCCGCGCTCCCGTTTCCTCTGCCAGCCGCAGCAGGTTGCGGGTTCCGACCACGTTGGTGAGCAACGTGTGCTCCGGATCTGCCTGGTAATGCGGCGGCGAAGCGGCACAGGCGAGGTGATAGATATGGGTGAACTTGATCCGCGCGCCGCGCAGCCATTGCGGCAAATTGTCAATCACGTCGTGCTCGACGAACTCGAAGAGCGGCTCGCGTTCGAGATGGCGAAGATTATCGGCGCGCCCGGTCTGGAAATTGTCGACGCAGATCACGCGCGCGCCCTCTGACATCAGGCGATCGCACAGGTTGGAACCGATGAAGCCCGCGCCCCCCGTCACAAGCGCAATCTTCTGGTTCTGACGCTTCACGCGACGCTCCTTTCCACTGGCCCCCGCCTTGTTGGCGGCGGCTTCTTCGATGTGTCGCTCCAGTTCGCGCGCGCGGTGAGCGGCGGTGTGAGCGGCGAGAATGCGCTCCCGCGCGGCAACGCCAAGTGCGGCGCCGTCCTCGCCCGACGACAATCTGGCGACGACCTCGTCCGCCGTGTCGGCGAGCATGATCTCGCGTCCGGGTTCGAACAGGCTCTCGATCCCGTCCCATTTGTCAGAGATCACCGGCGTCGCGCACGACGCGGCCTCGAAGAGGCGCACCGAGGGGGACCAGCCCGCGGCAATCATGTCGGCGCGCGTGACGTTCAGCGTGTAGCACGAGGCCGCGTAGAAGTCCGGGTGATCGGCGGGCGGGACGTGATCTATCCGCTCGACATTGTCCGGCCACTCGATCCCGTCCGGATACTGCGGTCCCGCGACGCAGAATTTCAGGTGCGGCAGCCGTCGGGCGGGCTCAATCAAGAGTTTGTCGAGCGTGGGCTGCCGGTCGCCGCTGTAGGTGCCGAGGTAGGAAAGGTCCCATCGCTTCCGCTTCGCCAGCGGCGGGTAGGCCTTCGGATCGACGGAGCAATATAGTGCGCGCGCCATTGGCGAACCGTATTGCCGCTCAATTCGTCGCAGCGTCGGTCCGCCGGTGAACGAGAGGTAAAGATCGTAAGCGGGGATGACCTCGGGCGAGAGATATTCGAAGTCGCGCCGTTCCAGCTTGACCAGCGTCACCGGCGTGTCGATATCGTAAAATGCCGCAACGCCGCGCGCGAGCCGCTGGACGAAGCGGCCGACCTCCACGCCCTCTGGCACATAGGATCCGACGATTACCGCATCGGCGCTGCGGATCTCTTCGCTCCAGTGGCGCAGCTCTTCCAGCGAACCGTAATATTCCAGCCGGCAATAATCCGGCTCACCGATATCGCGATTGTCCCGGTACCAGGGGACATCACGTTCGAGGAACAGGATCTCGTGCCCTCGGGCCGCGAAGGCCTTCAGCAGGGCTCGGAAGGTCGTTGCGTGACCATTGCCCCACGATGAGGACAGGCTGAGACCGAGCACGACCAGCTTCATGCCGCAACCTCTTCGAGGCGATTGGCCATTTCCAGCCTGAGCAATGCATCCACTTCTGCCCCTCGGTGAGCGTAGGTGTGCTCTGCCAAGACTCGCCGGAGTGCCGCTCTGCCGATCGTGCGGGCGCGTTCGGGGGTGAGCGTGCGCACATGCTCCGCGACGTCCTTGCCGTCGCGCGCGACGAGGACCTCCTCATCCGGTCGCAGGAAAAGCTCGATTCCCTCCCATGCGTCGGTGATCAGGCATGCGGCGGCGCCCGCGGCCTCGAATACGCGCGTAGCCGGGGAAAAGCCGATGTCGGCCATGCTGTCGCGAGCGATATTCAGCACCGCCAGCGGCGTGCAGTTGAAGGCATTATGTTCATGGGTGAACACGTGCCCAAGATGACGCACGTTACCCGGCATCGCCTTCGAATCCCAACCGTTGCCGCCGATCAGGAACTGCAGGTCAGGCAACGCTGCGGCGGGCTCGAGGAAGAATTGCTCCACCCGCGCTTCGCGGTCCGGGAGCCTGTTCCCGAGGAACGACAGGTCGGCCGCGAACCGCGGATCCGGCTCGACCGGGTGGTGAGTGGTGGGGTCCAGTGCATTGTAAATCGGGACGCACCGAGCCGCGCCGAGGGCTTCATACGCTTCCACCACTGGCGGGCCGCCGCCGTAGGTCAGAACCATGTCGAGTGATTTCAGCGCTTTTCGAACGGGATGGTCGTCCTGCAGGCGCATTTGATCGAGCGTTGCGGCGGCATCGACGTCCCAGAAGATCTTCAACGCTCCGGGACGCGCATATTCGACGATCCCTGCAATCAGTTCGTCATCGAACACCCCGACGCCGCTAGCCTTGACGACCACGTCGGCTTCCCGCGCTTCGGAGAGCACGCTTCGCAGCCCTTCGACGGTTGCCGGATAGACGACGGACCTTGCCCAATCGGGCGGATCCATGTCGCGGTGCTCCTGGCGCTGGTAAGCGTCAGGCTCGTAGAACGTGATGTCATACCCCCTGCCACCAAGATCACGCAGCAGCCCGCGATAGTAGGTCGCAGCACCGTTCCACCACGACGACAACAGGCTCGATCCATAGAACGCGATCTTCACGCGGCACTCTCCAGGACCGGCTGAAGGACAGGCGCTCGCACCCGCTCGACAATGGCGAGCAGCTCATTGACGCGGTGCGCGCAGGTGTGGCGCTTGAGGATCGTCTCAAGGCCATTGCGCGCGAGGCCCTGGCGAAGGTCCGGATCATCCTTGAGTGTCTTGAGCACTCCCGCCATCTCCGCACTGTCGCGGACCATCAGGAAGTCTTCGCCGACTCGGAACAGGTGCTCGCAATCGTCCCACGGCGCCGACACCAGCGGAATGCCGCAGGCGAGCGCCTCGAACACGCGAATGGTTGGAATTCCGGGTAGCATTTGGCTGTAGAAGCGCCGCGGCACGTGCACGGTGGCAAGATGGTTCGCGAAGACCTCGGGGGCCGCGGCGTTCGCCAGCCAGCCGTGATATCGAGCACCGAATTGCCGCACTCTCTGCTGCGCGGCATCCAGATAGCGAACGCCGAATATGTCGAGCGACAGACCGGCGTCTCGCGCGGGCCTCAACAAGTAGCTGGTAATTTCGTCGCTGCGCTCCCCGTCGCCCCAATTGCCGATCCATACGAGCCCGTGCCGCTGCCGCTCATGCCCGGGAGGATGGAACCGGCGAGTGTCGGCGGCCTCGTGCCAGACGAACGCGCGATCGCGCCAACCCCAGCGCTCGTAAACCCGCGCGAGCGCGGCGCCGAACGCAAGCACGCAGTCGTAAGCGCCAAGATCATAGGCGCGCATTTCGTGCGGCGCGGAGACCGCGCGGTGGTGGGTGTCATGGAACAACAGAGTGAAACGGCCGCCGCGTGCGCGCAGCCGCCCCACTGCCGCGACCAGTTCCGGATCATTCCATTCGTGAACGATGACTACGTCCGCATTCCAGGCCTGAGCCGCGCCTTCTTCCGGTCGGCTGTAAGTTCGGGAGCCGAGCTCCGGATAAGCAGTCCGGAAGGCACTCAGTCCCTCTTCGCCATGGTCTTTGAGCAGGTTCGCGGCGCTCCACGCAGCTTCGGGCTCGAACACCCGCACATCGTGGCCGCGCGCGATCAGCTCGCTCAGGATTCCGCGCAGAAAATGCGCGTTGCCGTGGTTCCAGCAGGAGCGCAGCGAATGGGTGAAATAGACGATCCTCATGCGGCGCCCGCCAAGGTCATTGCTTCAGCAACAGGCGAGCCGACGCAGGCGTAAATGTCGGCCATAGCGCGCGCCATCCGCTCGGGCGTGTAGTGCGCGGCCCGGGCGCGGGCGAGCTGCCCAAGCTGTTCGCGCTCATCGCGGTCGGCGAGCAGGTCGCCAATCGCCGCGGCGAAGGCGCCGCCCTCACGTGCCGGCGCGAAAATCGCAGCGCCGCTCCACATCTCGCGATGTGTCGGAATATCCGAGAGGACGAGCGCGCAGCCCGCCTGGGCGGCCTCGAGCACCGACAGGCCAAACGGCTCGTACAGCGCCGCCGACGCATAGATCGGGCGCGCGGCGAACAGCCCGGCGACGCGCGCCGCACTCAGCTGACCGAGCGCCTGAATCTTGTTGAGCGAGATGCTGGCGCCGTTCGGACCTTGTGTTGACCCGGCGGCCTGGAAAGGCACATCGAGGAACGCCGCGGCGGCGTCGAGAGTCCGGACATTCTTGCCTTCGTCCCACAACCGACCCGCAGTGAAAACGAAGTCGCCTTGCGGGATTTGCCGTGAGCCACTCGTCTGCCGGCCATTGTAAATCGTCGCCGTAGGCACGCCATAGAGTCGAGTGGTTTCCGCAGCGAAGGCGATGCTTGGCGCGACGGCGACCGTGGCACGCTCGAGTCCACGTTGAACCAGCTCGCGGCGCCACGCGAAGTCAGGCGGCAACGGGGTTCCTTTGACTGCGGCCCACCAGCTGGCGACGCAGCTGTGCTGCACCGCGACCGTCGGGCGCGTGAAATTGGCGCTCGCCAGAAGCGCGGCGCTGCTCGTCTGGATAATGTCGACGTGCTGCTGATCGGCGATGTGCGCAAGCGCAGCTCCGGCGCGTTCGATTTGTGCTGAATCGGTATCGAGCCACTCCAGCGGAAGCCCGGTGTCCACCAACGTGAGCCCGGCAGCATCCTCGCGCTGCGATGTCGTCGGCGACGGACCCATCACCGCCAGGACCGTTTCGATGCCGAGCGGCCGAAGCGCTCGCGCGAGCTCGACGCTGTACACCCACACGCCGCCGATGGCGTCGGTGACGAGCAGGAGGCGCAACTTGCTCACTCGGCCGCGCTCGCGAGTTCGCGGGTGAGTTCAACGCCGCGCTCTCGCGCCAGCCATGCGGCAAGCGCCGCAACGCCCTCGCGCCAAGCTCGTGGCTTCGAGAGACCCAGAGCGCCGCGCACGGCCGTCGTGTCCGCGACGAACCAGCGCTGGTCGCCCTGACGCCAGTCCTCGAAGCTCAGTTCGATGTCCCGGCCGGTCACCGCGCGGATTTCATCGATAAGCTCAATCAGGCTGATGGCGTTGGCCGGGCCGCCGCCGAGGTTGAACGCCGTGCCCGCGACCCGGTCGATGTTCTCCAGCGCCGCGGCATAGGCGTTCACGGCGTCCTGGACATCGAGGATGTCGCGCACCTGCCGCCCGTCACCATAAATGGTGATCGGCTTGTCCTCGAGCGCGCGGATCAGGAAATACGCGACCCATCCCTGATCCTCGGTGCCCATCTGCCGCTGGCCGTAGATGCAGCTCATCCTGAGCACCGCCGTGGGCACCCCGAAGCTGCGCGCGTAATCGAGCACATACTGGTCGGCCGCGCCCTTCGAGCAGCCGTACGGGGTGTGGAAATCGAGCGGTCGGCGCTCGTCGATTCCGCGCCGGGCTGCGAACTGCTTGGGCTCGTAGCGATCATGCAGCGTGTCGAACTCGATGTCCGCCAGATCGCCATAGACCTTGTTCGTCGAGGCGAAGATCACCGGCACTGGCTCGCCCCGAACACGCACCGCGTCGAGCAGGTTGATCGTACCCTTGACGTTGATTTCAAAGTCCTCGCGCGGATCGGCGAGGCTGGTGGTCACCGCGACCTGCGCCGCCATGTGGAACACGGCCTTCGCGTCCGCCACTGCCCGCACGAGTTCGTCTTCGTCGCGCACATCGCAGAGGACGTGCGCGATCCGGCTGCCGTGGCGCTCCTTCAGCCAGGCAAGATTGCGCTCTACTCCCGGCCGGGAGAGCGCGTCATAAACCCTGATCTCGTGGCCTGCGCCGGCGAGCCGATCGGCCAGGTTCGAACCGATGAACCCCGCACCGCCGGTAATCAGGATCGGGCGGCCGTCGCGGTTCATGCGACGAGGCCCTTGGCTTCGAGTTCGGCGCGGGCTTCGTCGACCCGGTCGTGCGCCTCCTGCTCGGCGACCCACGCGGCAAGCTCCGCGACACCTTCATCGAAATCCTTCTGGGCGCGAAACCCGAGCCGCTCATCCGCCTTGCTGCCGTCGCAAAAGCAGTGGCGAATGTCGCCGATGCGCGACTTGCCCACGATCTCCGGCTCGAGGTTGTTTCGTCCCATCGCCCGCGCCATCGATTGCGCGACCTGCCTGACGCTGCGTTCCTGGCCCGAGCCGATGTTGAACACTTCGCCCGGCGCATTCGGGTGCGTAAGTGCCTCGCAGAACGCCCGCGCGACGTCGCCGACATGGACGAAGTCGCGGCGCTGCTCGCCGTCCTCGAAGATCATCGGTCGCTGCCCGTTGGCGAGCCGCGACGAGAAGATCGCCAGCACGCCGGTGTACGGATTGGAGAGCGCCTGGCCCGGCCCATAGACATTGAACAGTCGCAGGCACACGCCTTCCATCCCGTAGGCCTGCGTCATGATCAGCGTCTGGCGCTCCTGCACATATTTGCCGAGCGCGTAGATCGACGCGAGGCTCGGCTGCTTCCATTCCGGCGTCGCTACCGGAGCTAGCGGGCGCCCCTGTGCATCGAGCGGGTCCCAGCTCTGACTGTCGGAGGTCCGCGGCGCTCGCTCCGCGTTCTGGACCAGCTGCCCGTCGGCGTCTCGGTACAGACCCTCGCCATAGATGCTCATCGACGAAGCGGTGACCACCCGCCGCACAGGATGGTCGATCAGCGCTTCGAAGAGCACGGCCGAGCCGGTCTCGTTGACCGAGGTGTAGCGCTCGACGGCATACATCGACTGGCCGACGCCAACCTCGGCGGCTAGGTGAATGACGGCGTCGATGTCCTTGAGACTATGCGCCACGACATCCTTGTTGCGAATGTCGCCAATCACCAGTTCGGCATCCGTTGGGAAGTCTTCGGGCCGCTCGCGATCGCCGTGGACCTGCTCGATCAAGCTGTCGAGCACCCGGACCTCATTGCCGCGGCGAAGAAGCTCGCTGCAAACCGCCCGCCCGATAAAACCGGCACCCCCCGTGACTAGAACCCTTTCCGCCAATTTTCTGCCCTTCTTTACTATGTTGAGAACTCAGCGACGGAACACTTGGTCGTTTCGGCAGCGCAGCGAAAGAATACCGAAGCTATTGTCGTTTCACTGCTGCTGTTTTTACTAGCTCTAACATATGTTATATCTGCATTGCTGATGCTTCTTCTTCTTGAACCCAAGAAGAAAAGGTTTGTTCCCGCGCCGGTTCATTCCGGCCTTCAATCAAACGAGGATTCCTGCCGAGTCGCAGGTGGTATGATCTTGAAGAAGAAGGCGGAGCGACTGCCGGTATCGGCCTTCGTCGGTGCCGCAGAGCGTCGCCTGGCCGAGCCGGAAAGCGGCGTAGGCCACGCGGTAGAATGCCAGCAGCTCCGCATCGGCAGCGCAGCACGCGGCGGCGAGCAGCTGTCTCTCCTCACCTTCACAGAGCTCGAACTCGGTGATCGCGCCCGCGACGTCCCATGCGACATCCTGGCAGCCGACGAGATCGTGAGCCTGGTGGTGATCGACCGCATCCGTCTTGAGCAGACGGCCGTCCGCAAGCCGTAGCCATTCGCAGCGGTCCAGCTTGTTGTCGGTACGAATACGAAGAACGCGCGCGGCCAATGCGTCCGGATTCCATTGATCCAGTCGCCGCGCGACTTCGTCGCCGAACGCCAGCCCGACGTTCCGGCGGCACATGGTCAGGAGCTCATCGATGCTCGCCCCGCTCTCCGCATCGGCCGGGAACAAGCCCGCCCGGGTGCCAATGTATCGACCGATCGCTTCGACGGGTTTCTCGGTTTTCTGGAGGGGCTCCGCATCCTGCTGCCATCGTTCGACGAGGAAGCCGTGGACCAGCCCCAGCGGTTCCGGCGTCAGGCCAGCCGCATGCAGCGCACGCGCCATCTCGAGCTTGCGCTCGCCGCTCGCGCCGAGCCCGGCGAACTTCAGGAGCACCGGCTCGCCATCACGCATCGCGCGGAATTTCAGCCGCTCCCACGGATGCCCCATTGAGAACGGCTGAAGTGCCCCGAAGCGCTCGCGAAGGAACTCAGGATCAAACTCGGCCGGCACCCGCTGGGCCCCACGCCACCGGGCCCTGTGCCTTTCGCTGGCCTCCGGACCGAGATCGCCCGCGTGGCTCGGCACGAAAGCGATCCGCTCCAGCGGCACTCCTCGGGCCTCCAGCACGTCAGCCACCGAGCCGAACGAGCTGCCCGACAGTCCCGGCCCCTCATCGACGATGACGTAATGGACGTCCCGTTCGACCGTCGCCAGATCGACTTCGCGCGCGAACGGATGCCCGAAGGGACGGACGGTCAGCGCCGGCGGCGCGCCGAGGGTTGCGGCGACAATCGCCCCGAGCGTTGTCCCGATGCTGCGGATTCCGATCACGCGCGGCGGCGCCGACAGTCGGAGCTGCCTCGCTGCTGCGACGTAAGACTCCGGATAGACCGCGTAGAAGGCGAAGCCCTCGGGCAGGCGCAACTCGACCTGTCCTGCCCACCGCAGCGAAGGGATCGGCGGCAATTCACCGATCTCGCTGAACCGTGTGTCGGCTGACCGGACGACCGCAACCGCGAGCCGATGAAGGAAGAGGTCCAGCTCGCCGGTTGCATCGCCTCGGTCGGCAACGCCCTGAAGCAGCTGACCGGATTCGATCAGCGCACGCACCAGCCGCGCGTGTCGATCGATCCCGCGCGGCATTTTAGCGAGCGCCGCCAGCTGTTGGGCGATCGACGTCAGCCGCTCGCCGGCATCGGCGGATTCGCAATGGTCGCCATAGACCAGCATGTTCAGTTGCCGGCGAGGTGCCGGTACGCGACGCACCCGAAGCTGTGATAATCCGGCACGGCGAGCCCCCGCGCCCGCAGCCATCGCGCCCAGCCTTCATATTGCGACTGGCTAGGCGAAACCATTTCTCGCCGGTCTTTTGCATGAACAAGCGCATCGATGGGTGCAAAGCCCTGATCGACGAGAACGCACAAAGCGAGCAGCGCCGAACGTCCGATGCCATGCTGGCAGTGGATGAGGACGCGCCTGCCCTGCTGTAGATGCTGACGAACGAACGAGACCCCCGCTTCCAGATGCTCGATCGACGCAGGCTCCAGATCGGGGGTCGGCAGATGAAGGAAGTCAATCCCCGCCGCCCTCAACCGCGCTGCATCGTCACAGCTTTCGGCGCGCAGATCGACAACGGCACCGATGCGGTGCCCGTTGGCAAGCTCATGGGCTCGCTCGATCGGAAACGAACCGCCGACCGCCAGGCGGTCGGTCAGCCAGTGGAAATTCGGAACCCACTCGCCGACGGCTGCAGCATCTTCTTTATCAACGGTGGCATCTTCTTCTTCATCAGTCATATACGTGCTGGCCGCTTTTACTGCTGTTCCGCTCTCGGTTACTGTCGTTTGTACAGTGAGAGATGGAACAACAAAGCTTCACAACTGTTCCGCGACCGTATGAACATTCATTGCAACCCCGAACCGATCCGCGGATGAAGATAGTGGAACCCCGACTTCGCGCCGTGCCGCGCAATGCTCTCGAGGAGCGCATCGCGGCGCTCGCGCCGTGGTTTCACAACATCAATCTTGGTGGCGTGTGGACCGCCCCCGACCATTTTCTTGGCGACTATCCGGGGGCCAAGTTCCGCCGCTTCGCGCCGCAGCTGCCGAGGGACCTCACTGGCAAAAGCGTGCTCGACATCGGCTGCAACGCCGGTTTCTACTCGATCGAGATGAAGCGCCGGGGCGCGACCCGCGTGCTCGGGATCGACAGCGACGATCGCTATCTCGCGCAGGCGCGCCTCGCGAGCGAGACTCTCGGATACGACGACATCGAGTTCGCGAAGGTCGACGTCTACGACGTGGGCGCCCTGGCCGAGAAGTTCGATGTCGTCATTTTCATGGGTGTGCTCTACCACCTGCGGCACCCGCTCCTGGCACTCGACCTCATTCGCGAGCACGTGGCCGGCGACCTCATGCTGTTCCAGTCGATGCAGCGCGGCTCCAAGCATGTGCTCGCGCTCGACGAGGATTATGAGTTCGCCGAAACCAACATCTTCTTCGAAACCAGCTTCCCCAAACTCCACTTCATCGAGAAGCAATATTCGCACGACTGGACCAACTGGTGGGTGCCGAACCGCGCCTGCACCGAAGCAATGCTGCGCTCGGCCGGGTTCAGCATCGACAAACGGATCGAGGAAGAGGTTTATCTCTGCCGCGTGGCCGAGCGGCCCTTCGCGAAGTTCGGACCCGCGGCGGTCTATCCGGCAGGAGTCGCCGACCAGTGATCGAAGCGGCGATGATCTGGAACGAGCCCAACAACAAGTCGCACTGGGACCCGGAGATCGACCCCGACTGGTCGATGTTCGCCGACATGGCGATCCAGGCTTCGGATGTGATCCGGGAGGCCAACCCGGAAGTGAAGCGCGTGCTTGGCGGGATGTCGCCGATCGATCCCTTCTGGGTCGAGCGGATGAGCGCCAGCGGCGTCATCGATGCGGTCGATGTCGTTGCGCTTCACGGCTTTCCGCTGGACTGGAACCTGTGGCCGATCGACGACTGGCCCGCCAAGATCGCCGAGATCGAGGCGGTCATTCCGGGCAAGGAGCTGTGGGTGACCGAGGTTGGCGTCGGCAGCTTCGGCGCCGAGGAGGTCCAGCAATTCGGGGTGAACAGGACCGCCGAGCTGCTGCTCGGCCGAGTGCCGCGGGTATTCTGGTATTCGCTGTTCGACTTGCCCCGCACCTGGGAAGCGACGACGCGCCACAAGGAGGCGGAGGGTTCATCCTATTACCGCCACTTCTACATGGGGCTGATCAGGGAAGACGGGACGCCCAAGCTCGCGCTCGACCATTTCCGCAAGTACACGCCGGACATGGGCATCATGCAATGGTTCCACTGGCACGACCATCGGCTCGAGGATGCCGTGCGTTGGCTGAAGGACCTCGGCGTCACTCACCTGCGCACCGGACTCAGCTGGTGGGACAGCTACCGCGACGGGTGGGAGGACTGGTTTGACCGGCAAATGGACGCGCTGGAGCCGTTCAACACCACTGTCACCTTCTGCTTCACCCCCGACCATCTCGGCATTCAGCCGCATCACACCAGCCCGCCAAGGGACCCGGCGATGTTCGCCGACTTCTGCGGGCGGATGATCGAGCGCTATGCTCCCCGTTCTTCCATGAAAGTCGCCGCCGAATGAGCCTGCATGATCCCAAACGCACCGACATCAATGTCGCCGTGGTCGGCGTCGGCAATTGCGCCAGCTCGCTAATCCAGGGCATCGCCCATTATTCGAACGGGGGCGCCAACGAGCAGATCGGCCTCTCCCACTGGGACCTCGGCGGCTATCGCCCGAAGGACCTCAAGATCGTCGCCGCCTGGGACATCGACGAACGCAAGGTCGGGAAGGACGTCGCCGAAGCGATCTTCGCGCCGCCGAACTGCACCGCGACCTTTTGCGACCATGTCCCCGAAAGCGGCACAAAAGTACGGATGGGCAAGCTGCTCGACGGGATCGCCGGGCACATGGCGAACTTCCCGGACGAACGCACCTTCATCGTTGCCGACAAAGAGCGCGAGCCGTCGCAGGATGAGGTGGTCGAGGTGCTTCGGGACACCGCCACCGACGTGATGGTCAACTATCTTCCCGTCGGATCGCAGGAGGCAACGGAGTTCTATGCCGAGTGCGCGCTCGAGGCCCGGGTCGCGTTCGTCAATTGCATGCCGGTGTTCATCGGCAGCGACGAGCGTTGGGCAAGGCGCTTCGAGGAAGCCGGCATTCCGATCATCGGCGACGACATCAAGGCCCAGCTCGGCGCCACCATCGTCCACCGGGTGCTGACCGACCTGTTCAAGAAGCGCGGGGTCAAGCTCGACCGGACCTATCAGCTCAACACCGGGGGCAACACCGACTTCCTCAACATGCTCGAACGGTCCCGCCTGGCGTCCAAGAAGGTCAGCAAGACCGAAGCGGTGCAGTCCGTCGCCGAGCACCGGCTCGATCCCGAAAACATCCACGTCGGGCCGAGCGACTATGTCGCCTGGCAGAACGACAACAAGGTCTGCTTCCTCAGGATGGAAGGGCAGCTGTTCGGCGGGGTGCCGATGAATATCGAGCTTCGGCTCTCGGTCGAGGACTCCCCCAACAGCGCCGGCGTCGCGATCGACCTCATCCGCTGCGCCCGAGTGGCTCTCGACCGCGGCATGGCCGGCGCAATCCACGCGCCGGCTGCAGCCTTCTGCAAGCACCCGCCGCGGCAATTGCCCGACGACGAAGCCTTCGTGGAGCTGGAGCGTTTCATCCGCGGTTCCTGAAGAGGAGACGCTCAAATGCCAGCCAAGTCCAAAGCCCAGCAGCAAGCCGCCGGAATCGCCTTGTCGGCGAAAGAGGGCAAAACGCCCAAGAGCAAGCTTCGCGGCGCATCCAAGCAGATGGCTCAGTCGATGAGCGAAAGCGAGCTCAAGAAAATGGCCTCGACCAGCCGCAAGGGAAAGCCGGAGCACAAGAGCAAGAAGAAATAGAGCTCATTCAGCGATGCGGAATATAACGTGCTGCGTGAAGTAGCTTGGGACCTTGGTCCCATCGGCAAGCTGCGCAGGTTGGAGTACGGCATTCTTCACGAGTGAAGCGCACACAGCCTTGTTGAAATCTGGCGCGTCATACTGACTGTGCGCACTACAAGCCGTTATTTTTCCGGCAGCATCAACCAATGCGCGAACGGTGACTGACGCTTCCTCACCCATCATTATACGCGTCGTCGGATAGCTGCTCGGATCGATCCACCAAGTGGTCGACCAGACTGGCCGGACGATCTTGTCCTGCACGGTCAGATCAAGCCCGAGATGCTGTAGCAAATCACGATCACATTGGTCCAATGCCTTCATCGGTTCCAGGAGCGATCCTGTTTCTAGCTCGATGGCAGGTTCTTGGGGTGCTTTGATCTCGAGCTCCATCGTCTTCGACAGAAAAGCGTCACGCTCGACCTTACGTTGTTCCTTGCTGATCGTTTCGGCCGGCTTTTGGTCAGCTTTGGGTTTGGCCGAGCTGGTTACCATCAGAAGTGAACTTGGTGTCTCGTGACCGTCAAATTCGAAATTGGCCGTCAGCTGCACATTGTTCCACAGCACTGCCGGAATTTGATTCGCCAATCTTGCGGGAGTGCCGAAGAATGGCTTCTGCTGCACAGGCAAGAACTCCGTCGCTATGTTGATCGCGTCCGAAGGCGCCTGCAATGGCTTGCCGGAAGCGACCATCGTCAATTGGCCTGGGGCGATGCTCTCGAGCACGAGCTTTGTCTCATCATTGCCATCACCGAACATCCGAATGAGGCGGCAGCTATCGTCTGCGTAATCCACAACCCACTGGCTGGTGGGTTGGAGGCGGGCGGGAGCGGAAGCCCCAACCAGCAGCGGCGAAACCGCCATACATGCAAATATCAGTTTGGAACGCATCGCTCTTCCCCCGACCCGAGCCCAAACAAGCTAGTCGAAGGAACGGGGAGCAGTCCAGCCTATAGCTTCTCCGTCAGTTCGGGCACGATCTTGAACAGGTCGCCGACGAGGCCGATGTCCGCGACCTGGAAGATGGGGGCTTCCTCGTCCTTGTTGATGGCGATGATCGTCTTCGAATCCTTCATCCCCGCCAGGTGCTGGATGGCGCCGGAAATGCCGATCGCGATATAGACGTTCGGGGCGACAATCTTGCCGGTCTGCCCGACTTGATAGTCATTGGGCGCATAGCCCGCATCGACCGCGGCCCGGCTAGCGCCAACGGCCGCGCCGAGTTTGTCGGCGAGCGGATCGAGGAGGGCGTGGAACTGCTCCGAGGAGCCGAACGCCCGGCCGCCGGAGACGATCACGCCCGCGCTGGTCAGCTCGGGGCGCTCGCTCGTGGAGGCCTCGAGCCCGACGAAGCTGCTGGTGCCCGGATCCCCGCTGAAGTCGACCTGCTCGACCGGCGCCGAGCCGCCCTCAGGGGCTGCCTTCTCGAACGCGGTCGTGCGGACGGTGATGACCTTCTTCGCATCCTTCGACTTGACGGTGGCGATCGCGTTGCCGGCGTAGATCGGCCGCGTGAACGTGTCCGGACCGTCGACCGAGAGGATATCGCTGATCTGCATCACGTCGAGCAATGCCGCGACGCGGGGAGCGATGTTCTTGCCCGTAGTGGTCGCGGGGGCGAGGAAGGCGTCGTGGCTCTCCATCAGCCGGACCGCGAGCGGAGCCACCGCTTCGGCGAGCTGGTGCTCCAGCGCCGGCGAATTCGCCGAATAGACCTTGGCGATACCGGCGATCTTCGCCGCCGCCTGCGCCACGGCATCGACATTGTTGCCGGCGACCAGCGCATGGACTTCGCCGAGCTTCGCGGCCGCCGTTACGGTCGCGAGCGTTGCATCCTTGATGCTGCTGCCGTCATGTTCGACCAGGACCAGAGTGTTCATTTCTAACCTCGCATGGATGACCACGTGCTTCGATACGGCATTTCGGCTTTGCTCAATGCCTACTCAGCATGAGCGGCGGTTATAATCCGCTCATCCTGAGTAGCGGCTGAGCTTGTCGAAGCCGCGTATCGAAGGACAAGCTCAGGGCGAACTGAGTCTTACTTGGCGATACCGAGTCCCTTGAGCCGCTCGACCAGCTCGTCGACGCTGCCGACCTTGATCCCCGCCTGGCGCTTGGGCGGCTCGGTCACCTTGAGCGTCTCCAGCCGCCGCGCGACATCGACCCCGTAATCGGCGGGCGATTTCGTCGCCAGGGGCTTCGACTTGGCTTTCATGATATTGGGTAGCGTGGCGTAGCGCGGCTCATTGAGGCGAAGGTCGGTGGTGACGATCGCCGGCAGATTGAGCTTCACGGTTTCGAGACCGCCGTCGACCTCGCGGGTCACCGTGACGCTGTCGGAAACCTCGACCTTCGAGGCGAATGTGCCCTGGGGCCAGCCGAGCAGAGCGGCGAGCATCTGGCCGGTCGCATTGTTGTCGTCGTCGATCGCCTGCTTGCCGAGGATGACCATCCCCGGCTGCTCCTCTTCGGCGATCTTCGCGAGGATCTTGGCGACGCCGAGCGGCTCGACCTCTTCGTCCGTCTGGACGAGGATCGCGCGGTCCGCGCCCATCGCCAGGGATGTGCGCAGCGTCTCCTGCGCCTTGGCCGGTCCGATCGACACCGCGACGATCTCGGTCGCAACGCCCTTTTCCTTGAGGCGGATGGCCTCCTCGACGGCGATCTCGTCGAAGGGGTTCATGCTCATCTTGACGTTGGCGAGATCGACTCCGGAGCCGTCCATCTTCACCCGCGGTTTGACGTTATAGTCGATCACCCGCTTGACGGCGACGAGTACCTTCATTGGCATTCCTCCCACTCGTCATTCCCGCGCAAGCGGGAACCTAGCTGAAGAAAAACTGGGTACCCGCCTTCGCGGGGATGACGATGATAGCTAGGCAGCAACTGGCGCCTTGACCTCGGCCACGATCTTCCGCGCAGCATCGCCCAAATCGTTCGCAGCGATGATCGGCAGCCCGGAGCCGGCAAGGATGTCCTTGCCCTGCTGGACGTTCGTGCCTTCCAGCCTGACCACCAGCGGCACGTCCAGCGACACTTCGCGCGCCGCGGCGACGATGCCGTCGGCGATGATGTCGCAGCGCATGATTCCGCCGAAGATGTTGACCAGGATGCCCTTCACCGCCGGATCGCTCAAAATGATCTTGAACGCCGCGGTGACCTTCTCCTTCGAAGCGCCGCCGCCGACGTCGAGGAAATTGGCGGGCTCGGCGCCCTCGAGCTTGATGATGTCCATCGTCGCCATGGCGAGGCCGGCGCCGTTGACCATGCAGCCGATCGACCCGTCGAGCTTGATGTAGCTGAGGTCGTACTTCGAGGCCTCGATCTCCATCGGGTCCTCTTCGGTGAGGTCGCGAAGCTCGGCCAGGTCCTTGTGGCGGAACTCGGCATTGTTGTCGAAGCCGACCTTGGCATCGAGCACCAGCAGCTCCCCCTTGTCGGTGACGGCGAGCGGATTGATCTCGATCTGCGAGGCGTCGGTGCCGATGAACGCTTGATAGAGTCCAGCGAGCACCTTGCCGGCCTGCTTGGCCAGGTCGCCGGTGAGGCCGAGCGCGGCCGCGACCTCGCGCCCGTGATGCGGCATGATCCCGGTCGCCGGATCGATGGTGATAGTGGCGATCTTCTCGGGGCTGTCGTGAGCGACCTTTTCGATCTCCATCCCGCCCTCGGTCGAGGCGACCACGGCAACGCGCCCAGTCTCGCGGTCGACCAGCAAAGCGAGATAAAATTCCTTCGTGATGTCGACGCCATCGGTGATGTAGAGCCGCTGGACCTGCTTGCCGGCCGGGCCGGTCTGCACGGTCACGAGAGTCTTGCCGAGCATCTCGGCGGCATGCTCGCGCACCTCGTCGA
Organism: Sphingomonas sp.; assembly: GCA_025981625.1. The sequence goes on from JAICXF010000033.1 coordinate 17,839, forward strand.
TAGAATGGGCGAGGCGAACGCCGCCCTTGGCCGACTCGCCGAGCTCCTTGAAGCGGCCCTTGCCTCGGCCGCCGGCGTGGATCTGCGCCTTCACCACCCAAAGCGGTCCCGGAAGCTTCTTCGCGGCCTCGACCGCTTCGTCGACAGTCATGGCCGGATAGCCGGCCGGCACAGGAACGCCGTACTTCGCGAGCAGCTCCTTGGCCTGATATTCGTGGATGTTCATGGCCGCGCCCTTAAGCAGAATGAGGCTCGCGATGCAAAGCGCGCGCAGCCTCGCGAAAGTTCACAATGTTCACGGTCCTACGCGCGCACGCGCCCGCACGCGAGGCGCGGTCGCAACCTCGCTGCCGAATTGAACTCTTCACATCCATGAATCGCGCGTAGACTCGGGGCCTTGCTGTAGGACAGAAAAATTGCCGTGGCCGACCCCGACCGCCCCTTACGCAAGATCATCCATGTCGACATGGACGCCTTTTACGCGTCCGTAGAGCAGCGCGACGATCCCGAGCTGAGGGGCAAGCCGGTGGCGGTCGGCGGCGGCCATCGCGGCGTGGTGATGGCGGCGAGCTACGAGGCGCGGAAGTTCGGCGTCCGTTCGGCGATGCCGGCGGTAACGGCGAGGCGCCGTTGCCCCGAGCTCATCTTCGTGAAGACGCGGTTCGATGTGTATCGGGCCGTGTCACAGCAGATCCGGGCGATTTTCCTCGACTACACCGATCTCGTCGAGCCGCTCAGCCTTGACGAGGCTTATCTCGATGTGACCGAGGACCGGCACGGCCTCGGCAGCGCGCGTGCCATTGCCGAGGACATTCGGCGGCGGATTCGCGAGGAATGCCAGCTCACCGCCTCCGCCGGCGTCAGCTATTGCAAGTTCATTGCCAAGCTCGCCTCCGACCATCGCAAGCCCGACGGCCTGTGCGTCATCACGCCCGAGCGAGGCGCCGAGTTCGTCGCCTCCCTTCCGGTCGCGCGATTCCACGGCATCGGCCCGGTAACGGCGAACAAGATGGAACGGCTGGGCATCGTCACTGGAGCCGATCTTCGTGACTGGAGCCTGCCCGCGCTGCAGGCCCATTTCGGAAGCTCCGCGGACTGGTACTGGCGCATCTGCCGCGGGATCGACGAGCGCGAGGTCAAGCCCGACCGGCCGTACAAGTCGGTCAGTGCCGAGCGCACTTTCGACGAGGACCTGATCGACCCGGATCGCCTGGCCGCCGAGCTGGAGCGGATCGCGGGTTACGCCTGGACGCGGGTCGAGCGCGCGGAGGTCGTCGGCCGCACCGTGACGTTGAAGGTCAAGTTCGGCGACTTCACGATCATCACCCGGTCGAGGAGCTTCGCCGGGAATGTCCCCGATCTCGCCGCCTTTGCGGCCGCGGGCCACGCCCTGCTGGGCACCCTCCATCCCTTAACGAAGGGTATAAGATTGCTCGGCTTGGGGCTTCACAACCTGAGCGAGGAGGAAGCTCAGGCGCCGGTCCAACTCGGACTCGCAATCTGAGGTTAGTTGTGATATAAAATCTTCAGAGAGGGGCCGCCGCGAATCAGCAGTGGCCCTGATTTTTAAAGGACGCCATCAAACAGGCAGTGGAGCCGCGACCGCCGGGTCGTTTTGGGGGACGATGCGATACGCACCGGCTCTACCCTGCCGCAATTGGAAAGGTGAGCAATGGCTACAAAGGCGCTTAGCTTCGATGTCGGTGATTATGTCGTGTACCCCAAGCATGGCGTGGGCCGGGTGGTCGAGCTGCAAAGCACCGAAATCGCCGGATGCCGTCTGGACCTCTACGTGCTTCGGTTCGAGAAGGAAAAGATGACTCTGCGGGTGCCCGTCAACAAGGCGGACTCGGTCGGCATGCGCAAGCTGTCGTCGGACAAGACGATGAAGGACGCGCTCGAGACGCTGAAGGGCAAGCCGAGGGTCAAGCGCACCATGTGGTCGCGCCGCGCCCAGGAATATGAAGCGAAGATCAATTCGGGCGAGCTGACGCTCATCGCCGAGGTGGTGCGCGACCTGTTCCGCCCGGACGACGCGCCGGAGCAGAGCTATTCGGAACGGCAGATCTTC
>JAICXF010000076.1 GCA_025981625.1 Sphingomonas sp.
GGCTCGACGAGATCGCCGTTGTCCGGATCGCCCCGTTCGTTCATGCGCCAAGCTCCCGCTCGATATCAGCAGCCACCGCGGCTGCCTGTTCGCGAATATCAGGCACCGCGATGATTTCCCAATAGCGGCCCTTGGTCAGCGGCCCCATCGCCCAGAGATCGGTGCCCGCGCGGCATTCGCTGTCGATTTCCAGACCGATTCCGAGGTGGTCGCCTGCAACCTCCCCCGAGTCCAGGAGGCTGCGGAGCAAAGGGTCCTTGGTCCGCTCGATCGAACTCAGCGGCCCGGTGCAGTTGAAGGCATAAGCAAAGCTCGCGGTTTCGACTGCGGCGCTGCCGCGGCGGCGGAGGCTCACCTCGAGACGGCCGTCCGACTCATGGGCGGCAACAATTCGCCCGGCGGCAATCTCCAGGCACCCCTCCTCGATGCGATGCTTGAGAGTCGCTGCGACTTGCGGCGCGATGCGGTGGCGGTGAACGTCCCACCAGGGTCGCGCGTGGCGAAGGAACCGCCGCTGCTCGTGCTCGGTGAAGCCTTGCCATAGCTTATGGGTGTGCGGGCGCAGGCTGTCGACGGCACTGCGCCAGCCGGCCTCGGCACCGCGCCGGCGCAGCCAGCGGAGAAGAGGACCCAAACGGCTCGGCAATTCAGTTTCGTCGACGGAGGTCGGATCGAAGTCGGCATGGGCGCGAGGAGCGAGGCCACGCCGCGACAACGCCAGGATCTTGCCCCTGTGTCCGGCGGCTTCGAGTGACAGGACGAGGTCGACCATCGTGAGTCCCGTGCCGACGAGCAGGGCAGAAGCACCGCTCGCCGCAAGATCCGCGACGGCGGCTCGCGCCTCGTCACCCCACGGATTTCGGATGAAGCGCTGGCGGGCTCCCGCGAAGGCGCTGAGCGCTTCCGGTTCCTGGTTGCCTATGGCCAGCACAAGGGCGCGTGCTTCGATAGACTCACCATCGTCCAGGCTGATCCGCCAGCCCGACTGTTGCCGTGAGCCGGCGATTGCCGTCGAATGGATGAGTTCGACGCAGCCGGTGGCAAGGGCGTCGCCGAGAACCTCTCCAAGGTATCGTCCGAACAGTCGACGTTGTGCGAAATCCCTCCTTTCGCCGCCCTCTTGCTGGAATCGCGCCGCAAAGTGGTTGGGCTCGCCGGCCCATGCACTCATCCCTTCCGCGCGGACGTTGAGGAGGTGCACCCCCTCGGTCGTGGAATAAGCCACGCCGCGGCCGATTCGGCCGCTGCCGTCGATCACGACGGACCTGAGCCCGCGCCGGGCCAGCTGCGCAGCGAGGATCGTCCCCGAGGCACCGCCGCCGACAATTGCGACCGCCGTCTGGCGGTCAGATTTCGTAATCAGGCCAGGCCTCCGGATTCGATGCGCCGGCCCTGCGTCGCGCCATGTCGTCGTGCATGTGGGTCACGGTCCGACCCGCCGTCTGCGTGAAGATTCCCGGCACCACGGCGTGAACGAGGCAGGCGAGCCCCGCGCCGACGAGGCGTCCGCCGATCGCGATCGCGCCGATGCCGTGCCCCAACCAGCTCATCCCGAGCGAGCGCGGATGCTCGAAGAACAAGCGGTCTGCCAATCGTCCGCGGTGCCCGACAGTCTGGTGCGTTGCCATTGGTTCGGCCCTCAACATAGCTGGTGACCCCGACAGGATTCGAACCTGTGACCTACGGATTAGGAATCCGGCGCTCTATCCTGCTGAGCTACGGGGCCGTCCGACGCCCGAATAAGGGCAGGTCGCCCGGCAATCAATTGACCTGGGTCGGCGGCACGACAGGCAAGGGCAAAGGCGCCACCGGGACACCCTCCTCCACCAGTGATTTCGCCTGTTCCAGAGTCGCGTTGCCATGGACCAGCTCGCGCTCGACCTCTCCGCTGTGCATTGCGCGCGCAGTCTCGGCGAAGCGGTCGCCGACCCAGCGAGAGTCCTTGAGCATCTCGGCCTGGACAGCGGCGAGCCGGGCCATCGGGCTGTCGGTACCTTTCCTGGGCACGCGCGGGGCCATGGGAGCCTTGGTTATTTCGCTCGAGCGGCAAATCGGACACTGGACCAGCCCGGCTTCCCGCTGCGTTTCGAAGTCCGCGCTTGACCGGAACCAAGCCTCGAACGACCCGCATTCGTCCCCGCATTGAAGGTCGAAGACGATCATAAGGTCACCGCATCGGGCATAGGCCGGCGATGGCTTAATGCCGGTATCCGCGAGCGCACGTCGGAGATGCGCCTGAGATCGATGTCGGCGAAGCCGACACCCGGCTCCTCGCCCATATCGAGCAGGACCTCACCCCATGGATCGATGACCAGCGAGTGGCCGTAAGTCGTTCGGCCGTCCTCGTGATGGCCAACCTGCGCAGCAGCAACAATGAAGAGGCCGGCCTCGATCGCTCGGGCGCGGAGCAGTACGTGCCAGTGCGCCCTGCCGGTCGGGACGGTGAATGCCGCCGGGACGGCGATCACGTCGGCGCTCGCCTCGGCGAGGCCAGCGAAGAGCGCGGGGAAGCGAAGGTCGTAGCAGATCGTCAGCCCGAGCCTGCCGACCGGCGTGCCATTGACCAGCACAACCCGCTTGCCCGCCGAATAGGTGTTCGATTCCCGCCAGCTTTCGCCGGTCGGAAGGTCGACATCGAACAGGTGCAGCTTGTCGTAAGTGCCCCGGATTTCGCCTTCGCGATCAATGACGAAGCTGCGATTGGCGACCTTGCCATCCTCGACCAGCACCGCGAGCGACCCGATGTGGAGCCAGATGCGATGCCGCCGGGCAGCTTCGCGGCAGGCGGCGAGGACCGAATGCTCGTCTTGCGGCCGCCGCGCTTTTGCCGCGCGCGAGGAGTCGCGGTCGAGCAGACCGGACATCTCCGGCGTGAACAGAATCTCGGCATCACCCGCCGCCGCTTCCTTCGCGGCGTCGGTCAGTGAGCGCGCATTGGCGTCGGGATCAATGCCCGTGGTCGCCTGGAAGATGGCGATCCGCGTCATGCGTCGATCATCGCGTCGAGCTTGCCCGCACGATCGAGCGCGATAAGGTCATCGCAGCCGCCAATATGGGTTTCGCCGATGAATATCTGGGGCACGGTGGTCCTGCCGGCGGCGCGGCTCGCCATTCTTTCCTTCTCGGGGCCGCCCCAATCGACGGAAATCTCGGTGAATGCGACGCCCTTGGCTTCGAGCAATGCTTTCGCGCGCCAGCAATAGGGGCAGAACGCCTTGGTGTAGATTTCAACCGACGGCACAAATCATCCTTTCATGCCGATACTTAGGCATGCGCATCAACGCATCAACTGCGAAGGTTTCACCACCCGCGCCCAGCTGACCAGCTCGACTCGAGCCGCGCCGGCGCGCTTTAGCGATCGGGCACAGGCTTCGGCCGTACTGCCGGTCGTCAGGACATCGTCGACGAGAATCACGGTCTTGCCGAGAACCGCGTGTTTCCTGCGCACCCGAAAGGCGCCGGCGACCGTCTTGCGGCGCTGACGCGGGCTCATCCCTTTGAGTGGCGGCGTCCTCCGGATCCGCTCGAGAGCCATGGGGTCGGTGCTGATCCCCAAGCGCCGCGACAACTCACGGGCGACCAGCGCGGATTGGTTGAACCCTCGTCCCCACAGCCGCCAGCGGTGGAGCGGAACCGGCACCAGAAGCTGGTCCTGACCGTCGCCCACGAGCGGCGCCATGTAGCGGGCCATCGTCCGTGCAACGGCAACTTTGCGTCCGTATTTCAAACGGATAGCCAAGCCGCGCGAAAGCTCGTCGTAAGCGACTGCGGCGCGGGTCCGCGCGATCCGCGGCGGACGTGCCAGACATGCGCCACAGGTCGACTGGTCGGTCGCCTCCAGCGGCAATCCGCAAGTCGAGCAACCCGAATGGCCGAGGAACTCAATTCCCCTCCAGCAACGGGCACAGAAGCTGTGAACTTCGCCTATGATCGTCCCGCAGCCGGCGCAGCGCGGCGGGAGCGCGAAGTCGAGCGCGCGACCCAAAACCTGGCCCATAGCCGAGCGGAAGATTGCGGCGACCATGACTCCTTGTCGCTTGGAGAACCGCAGCGCACAAGCCGCCGCATGCCGCCGCTCTTCGATATGAACCTCCGCGCAATCCGGCGCGATCGGGCGGCGCGGATTGGAGTCGAGCTATTCCTGTTCGAGCGCGCCTTCGCCGATTGCCTGGAACGCCTGGCGCTCGCTCCTCGGAAATTCGAGCGAGCACTGCTGATCGGCTGCCCGGATCCGCACTGGGCCGGACGGCTGCGAGCATTCGCCGGCCAGCTGGATGTGTGCGACCCGGGACCATTGTTCGCGGCCGATGCCGGTGGGCAGCCGCTGATAGAGGACGCTTGGGAGGCCCCGCCAGGCGCGTTCGACCTCGTGATTGCGATCGGTACATTCGACAGCATCAACGATTTGCCCTTGGCGCTGCGGCTGGTCCGGCATCCGATGCGGCCCGACTCTCTCCTTCTCGGCGCTGTATCCGGGGGCGACACGCTTCCCAAATTGAGGCAAGCGATGCGTGCAGCCGACGCCATTGCCGGCGTGGCGGCACCGCACGTGCACCCGCGGATCGAGGCATCGGCGCTCGCTCCGCTGCTCGAGACGGCGGGGTTCGTTCGCCCGGTGATCGACGTGGATCGAGTGGCGGTCTCGTACCGAGCGCTGGACCGCCTCGTCGCCGACCTGCGCGCAATGGGCGCAACCAACGTGCTGACGGCACGACCCCCGTTTGTAGGCCGAGCCGCGTTGGCGGCCGCGAGCCAGGCGTTCGTGGCCTCAGGCGAAAATTCGCGCACCACGGAAATCTTCGAAATCCTCCATTTCGCCGCCTGGACTGCGAAACAGACCTGAAGCGGCGTTAACCTAAGGCGGGAGAAGAGTTGTTAACCCAGCTCACGTAGAGCGCTCCCGTGGACGAGGACCAGAGGAGGGTGGCGTGGACGCTATCCGACGAATGTTGCGCAAGCTCTGCGCGGATGCGGGCGGAGCGACTGCGATCGAATACGGCTTGATTGCCGCGCTCATCGTCATTGCGATGATGACGGGACTGCAGTCGCTCGGTGGCGGCGTCGGCGGCATGTGGGGTAAGCTCGGCAACACAACCAACACGTACATGCCCTGAAGGGGAGTACGTGCTTAGAGCGTTTGCGTCAGGCACCCGATCAGAATAACCAATCGGATCGGTTGCGGGCCCGTTAGCCTATCGCGAGAAACTTGGCGCGCCTTTGCGCGCGCAGTTCGTCGGGGCCCAGCCTGGAGCAGCCATCGAGTTCCTCGATCAGCGCGCCTTTCAGCGCTCCGATCGCCGCATCGGGATTGCGCTGAGCTCCGCCCAACGGCTCCTCGACGATGCGATCGATAATTCCAAGCGCCTGCAGATCGGCCGCGGTGATCTTCATCGCCTCGGCGGCTTCGGCGGCCTTGTCGGCGGTGCGCCAGAGAATCGACGCACAGCCTTCCGGCGAAATCACCGAGTAAACCGCATGTTCGAACATGAGCACCCGGTTGGCGCTGGCGATCGCCACCGCGCCGCCCGATCCACCCTCGCCGACGACGGCGGCGATCAGTGGCACGCCGAGCGCGAGACATTCCTCGGTTGAACGAGCGATCGCCTCCGCCTGGCCGCGCTCCTCCGCCTCAACGCCGGGAAAGGCGCCGGGCGTGTCGACCAGACTGACGACGGGAATACCAAACTGGTCAGCGAGCCGCATCAGCCGGATCGCCTTGCGGTAGCCCTCCGGCTTGGCCATTCCGAAATTGTGCCTGAGCCGCGAGGCAGTGTCGTCGCCCTTCTCATGCCCGAGCAGCATCACGCGCCTGCCATCGATCCGGGCGAGCCCGCCGATGATCGCCGGGTCGTCCGCGAAGGCCCGGTCCCCCGCAAGCGGCAGGAAATCGTCGGCGATACCGGCCACATAATCCTTGAAGTGCGGCCGTTCGGGGTGGCGGGCGACCTGGGTCTTCTGCCACGGGGTCAGCTTGGCGTACGTGTCGCGAAGCAGCTTGTTGGACTTGGCCTCAAGGCGCCCGACCTCGGCATCGATGTCGATGTCGGGGTTGCTGCCGGTGTCGCGGAGTTCGGCGACGCGCGTCTCCAACTCAGCAATGGGCTTCTCGAAGTCGAGGTAGGTCTGCATCGGAGCGGCGGGACTAGGCGGAAGCTGCGGTGCGCGTCAACGACCGCGGGTCGCCAGCGGATGGCGCGTGTTCACGAGCTCGACCAGTCGGGCACTGTCGACATGCGTGTAGATTTGCGTCGTGGCGATGTCGGCGTGCCCCAGGAGAGACTGGAGCACGCGAAGATCGGCACCGCCGGAAAGGAGGTGCGTGGCGAAGGCGTGGCGGAGGACGTGGGGACTGACCCGCTCGGGCGCGACGCCGGCGTCAGCGGCGAGCGCACGGACAATCTGGAACAGGCGCACCCGGCTCAGGTGCGACTTGCCGCTCGGGAACAGCCATGCCTTGCCGGCCGGAGCGATCTCCATCCATTTGGCCACTGCTGCGTGCGCGCGGGTGGATATCGGCACCAGCCGCTCCTTTGCGCCCTTGCCGCGAACCATCAGGAACGGCTGCCCGGGCCGGACCGCGCCGCGTGGAAGGCTCACGAGTTCGCTGGCGCGGAGCCCGGAGCCGTAGAGGAGCTCCAGCAAGGCAAGATTACGGATCGCCACCGGCTCGCCACTCGCGGCGCGATCCTCCGCCTGCCGGAA
>JAICXF010000055.1 GCA_025981625.1 Sphingomonas sp.
CTCGCCGGGCCAGGCCTCGCCCTGATATTCCTTGTCGATGCCGGCCATGATTTTCATCAGGGTCGACTTGCCCGCACCGTTCGGCCCGACGATTCCGATCTTCGCGCCGTGGTAGAATTGCAGGTTGATATGACTGAGCACCGGCTTCTGGGCGCCGGGGAAGGACTTGGTCATGTCCTTCATCACATAAGCATATTGGGCGGCCATGGGGTCGCGGATTTCCTTGGATGACGGTGGAGTTGCGGCGAGTTAGTGTCTCGCTTGGCGATTGTCACCCCATGCGCCCCTGCGAAGGCAGGGGCCCAGACCCGGACTAGAGCTTTAGCGGAAGTCCGGTCATGCTCGCAGGATGAAGGCTGGATACGTCTACATGATGGCGAGCGGACGCAATGGTACGCTTTACATTGGGGTGACCTCCGATCTCGTTAAGCGAGCTTGGGAACACCGCACAGGAACCTCGCCCGGATTTACTCGGAAGTACAAATGCAAGCTCCTCGTCTGGTACGAAGCCCATGAGGATCTGCAACAAGCCCGATGGCGGGAGCTTCAGATGAAGAAATGGAAACGTCTCTGGAAGCTCAGCGAGATCGAACAGCTAAACCCCGATTGGAAGGATCTCTATCCCACGCTGCTTGAAGGCTCCTGAGGAGCCTGTCTGGGCCCCTGCCTTCGCAGGGGCACAACCTAATCGCGCCCAACCACGGCGACCGCATCGGCGAAGCGATAGTCGCGATATTGATCGCGCAGGTCCTTCTTGCTGAGCTTGCCGGTGGCGGTGTGGGGCAGCTCCTCGACGAATTCGATCGCGTCCGGCAGCCACCATTTGGCGACTTCCGTGGACAGATGGTCGCGAATATCACTTTCCGAGACGATGCCGTCGTCTTCGTCGCGCACGATCAGCAGCAAGGGGCGCTCGTCCCACTTCGGGTGCGGAATCCCGATTGCCGCGGCCTCCAGGACCCCGGGGCAACCGACCGCCGCATTTTCGAGCTCGATCGAGCTGATCCACTCGCCGCCGGACTTGATCACGTCCTTGGCGCGGTCGGTCAGGCGTATGGAATTGTCGGGGTGGATGACGGCGATGTCGCCGGTGTCGAACCATTGGTCCTCATCGACGCAATCTTCGTCCTGCTTGAAGTAGCGCCGCACCACCGCGGGCCCGCGAGTCTGCAGCCTGCCCGAGCTGGCGCCGTCGCGCGGATGCACGTTGCCGGCATCGTCCACGACGCGGAGCTCGACGCCGAACATCGATCGCCCAGGGCGGGTGAGATAGGCGAACTGCTCATCTTCGCTCATCACATCCCAAATGCCCGGCGGCGCACCGACCGTGCCGACGGGTGACATCTCGGTCATGCCCCACAGGTGCTTCACGACGATTCCGCGTTTCTGGAACCACCGGATCGTCGCCGGTGGCGCGGACGAGCCGCCGATGATGACGATTCGCAGTTTGTCGAGCGGTGCCCCGGTGTTCTCGACATGATCGATCAAGCCGAGCCAGACGGTCGGCACGCCCGCGGTGTGCGTAACCCCCTCCTCGTTGAACAAGCGGCAGAGCCGTTCCGGCTGATTGTCTGCGCAGACGACGAGCTTGAAGCCGGCGATCGCCGCCGCATAGGGGACGCACCAGCTGTTGGCGTGGAACATCGGCACGACTGGGAGCATCACCGAGCGGGCGGAGACGTCGAAGCAGTCGGGTACGATGATCGACATGGCGTGCAGCACGGTCGAGCGGTGCTCGTAGAGCACACCCTTGGGATTTCCGGTGGTTCCGCTGGTATAGCAGAGGCCGCAGGGTGCCCGCTCATCGCCTTCGACCCAGCGGTAGTCGCCGTCCTCGGCCGCTAACAACTCGTCGAACTCGTCGTCGAAACAGATGAATCGATGTGTGCTGGTGAGGTTCGGCCTCAGGCGCTCGAGGATCGGCGCGAAGGCCCGGTCGTGGAGAATGATCCGGTCCTCCGCGTGGTTGATGATGTAGGTCAGCTGGTCGTCGAACAGCCGCGGATTGAGCGTGTGGAGGACCGCGCCCGCGCCGACCACGCCGAACCAGGCGACGAGGTGACGGTCGTGGTTCATCGCCAGGGTGGCGACCCGGTCGCCGGGCTCGATTCCGGCCCGTTCGAGTGCCTGGGCGAGCCTGCGCGAGGCGTCCGCCAGCTGCTTCCAGTTGGTTCGGATGGTCGTGCCGTCGGGCCGCGCGGCGACGATCTCGCGTTGGCCATGCTCGCGCTCGGCATGGTCCATCAGCCGCATGATGCGGAGCGGAAAGTCCTGCATTGCGCCGAGCGTACCCATCAGCGCCTCCCCCCAGAGAAGGGCGCATCATGCAGCAAAAATGTCGGCTCGCAAACGGTTAGAAGGGAAGCTTGAACCCGGGCGGCATCTGCAGGCTCGACTGCATCTTCTCCATCTCGATCGCCGCTGCGGAGTCGGCCTTCGTCCGCGCATCGTTGAGCGCCGCCGCAACCAGGTCCTCGACCATCGTCTTTTCCGATGGTGCAAGCAGGCTGTCGTCGATGTCGACGCCGAGGATGCGGCCTTTGGCGGTGGCGCGGACCTTCACCAGCCCGCCGCCAGCGGCGCCCTCCACTTCGATTTTATCGAGGCTGTCCTGCGCCTTCTGAAGCTCGTTCTGCGCGTTCTGCGCCATTTGCATGATCGATTCGAAATCGGGCATTTCGGGCATGTCAGCCGCCTCTGGTTGAAAAGGATTCGAGCTCCGCGTCGGGGAAAGCGTCCATCACCGCGCGCACGTTTGGGTCAGCAAGCACATCGGCGCGAACGCGCTCCTCGGCGATTTTCTCCTGATCGAGCAGCGATGGCTCGCCCGCTTCATTTGACAGCGAGACCTGCCACGCGGCGCCCGTTGCGCCCTTGAGCGCGGTTCCGAGATCGCGCGGCCAGTCTCCGCCGAGCGGCCGAAGCGGCTTCAGCACCAGCTCCGGCGGCGCATAGCGCACCAGCCCAACCTGGTCGTGAAGCTGGACCGCCAGGCTGTGCTTCCCCTGCGCCTCGAGGAGCCCGATCAGCGCGCGGAAATCCGCCGGCAGCCGGGCCGCGGGAGCCTGGGACGGAGCGCCAGGCATGGCGGCACCCGCGGCCGTCGCCTCGTTGCCGTTCAGCCTGGCCATCATCGTCGCCGGATCCGGCATTTCGGCAGCGTGGATCAGGCGCAGCAGCGCCATCTCCGCCGCTTCGCGCGGATCGGGCGCAATCGCGACGTCCTGAAGTCCCTTGAGCAGCATCTGCCACAGGCGATGGATCGTCCCCCAGCCGAGGCTCCGGGCCATATCAGCCGCGGAATCGCGCTCTTCGGCACTTTGCAGGACATCGGCAGTCGCGCCGGCCTTGGCCCGGGTCGCCGAATGAAGGCTTTCCATCAGCCCGCGAAGCAATTGGGTCGGGTCAATGCCGAGTTCATGCGCCTGATCGAGTTCGGCGAGCGCGCTCGTCGCATCGCCGGTCAACACGAGTTGCAGCAGCCGCCGAATACGCCCGCGGTCGGCGAGCCCGAGCATGTCGCGCACCTGGTCGGCGGTGACGGCGCCGGCTCCGTGAGCGATCGCCTGGTCGAGAATCGACAGGCCGTCGCGTGCCGATCCTTCCGCCGCCCGCGCGATCATCCCGAGCGCCTCGGCGTCGACGTCCACGCCTTCGGCCCTGGATACTTCCGCGAAATGGTCGGCGAGCTTCTCGGCCGGGATGCGCCGGAGGTCGAAGCGCTGGCAGCGGGACAGCACCGTCACCGGCACCTTGTTGACCTCGGTGGTCGCAAGGAAGAACTTCACATGTTCAGGCGGCTCCTCAAGAGTCTTGAGCAAGCCGTTGAAAGCCTGTTTCGAAAGCATGTGAACTTCGTCAATGATGTAAATCTTGTACCGCGCGCTGACCGCGGAATAACGGACCGCGTCGATGATCTCGCGAATATCGTCGATGCCGGTGTGCGAGGCCGCATCCATCTCGATCACGTCAATGTGCCGTCCCTCGGCGATTGCCCGGCAGGGCTCGCAGACATTGCACGGGGTGATCGTCGGTCCGCCCTGCCCGTCCGGGCCGATGCAATTGAGCGCCTTGGCGATCAGCCGCGCGGTCGAGGTCTTGCCCACGCCGCGCACGCCGGTCAGCAGGAATGCATGGGCGATCCGCCCCCGCTCGATCGCGTTGCCGAGCGTCGTCACCATCGCGTCCTGGCCGATCAACTCGGCAAACGTCTGCGGTCGGTACTTGCGCGCGAGCACTCGGTAAGCGCCGGGCTCGGCGCGCTTCTGCGGGGCCTCGGGAAGATCGAGACCGAGACCCGGTGATTCTTGATCGGTATTGTCGGAAGGATCGGACATTCCGGCTTATCTAGGAGCCGCCGAACCGCTTGTCGAAGCCTGATCGATCAGGCTTATTCCGACCTCATGCCCCCACTGGGAGCTTGGACCGAGGTCGAAATCCGAAACCAGCTGCACGCCGATCAATACGGCGAAAAGCGCGATATCGACGCGTCGTGAGCGGGTGAACAGCAATGCGATCATAGGGATGTAATAAGGCAGTTGGTAGAACCAGAACCAGTAGTCGTCCAAAGCCGGCACGGCTCGCGTGAGTTGCCACGCCATCGTCGCGCCCTCGACCAGCAGCACGCCGCCGATCACCAGGCGTTTGCGTGCCCAATAATGCTCGTCGAGGTTCTTCCACTCGCCCTCGCTTCGGGGAAAGATCATCGACGCCGACAAATAGTAGATCAGCGCTACCGTCAGGCCGATGAATACCGTTCGCCAGCGCACGTGGAGAAGATCGCGAATCGACCAGCTGAACAGCCAGTAACCAGCGACGTCGACCATCACATACAAGGCAAGAAGCGGCGTGAGGACGCCGATCGGCCGTCGCGAATGCGCGTCGATTGCATCGGCGAACTTGATGGCGATTTCGATGAACGTCAGGCCGATGAGCAGGCCGAAGACCGAAAACAGGAATTCGAAATCGGTCATGGCAGTCCCCCGCCCTCGACTGTGGCAGGGGTTTGGCGAGTTCGAAAGCGGGAAAAGGTGGAAGCCGACGACCCGGCGCGAATTCGTTGTGGCTGCTTCCTTCCGGACCTGACCAGGTTGGCGACAGCGCCGTCCGCCGACTTCCGGGCGCGCATATGGGCAATCTGGACCTCGCACGCAAGCTCATGGTCCGAAGTTGGCCTTCTTCATCGACCGTTCACGCCCGAGCGGCGACCTCGGCGGAGACCCGTCGAGGCTGTAGCCCATGCCCTTCCCCTTATTAGAACTCGCGATGCTCGCGCTTGCCGCGCCGCCTGTGCCTTCGTCGGCCCCGATTTACGTGACCGCGCATCCGTGGGCGCCGTTCATCAGTCCGATGGGCGAGCCGTACCGCGCGCGTAATTCCACCGACGATACGCTGGCAGACTGGTTCAACCGGGCGGATCGCAACCACGATGGCGTGCTCACGCAGGACGAGATGCTTGCCGACGCGGAGCGCTTCTTCGCGACGCTGGACACCAATCAGGATCGGCAGATCGACCCCGACGAGCTCGCCCATTACGAATATGAGATTGCGCCGGACATCCAGGTCAATTCGCGTACGCGCCGATTGCCGGGGCAGCCCGTGCCCGCGACATCGGCGGGCGCATCCGACGACTACCAGTCGCGTGGAACGCGCGAGAAGCGCCGCGCCGATGATGATACGACCCTTGGGCTGGGCGGGGCACTGCAGGGCGCCGCGCGCTACGGACTGCTCAACATGCCCGAGCCGGTCGCCGCGGCGGATATGGATTTCAACCGCGCGATCTCGATCGATGAATTCCGCCAGGCGGCGATAACGCGGTTCCAGCTCCTCGACACTGGCCATCAGGGGAAGCTCACGCTCGCGCAACTCGAGGCCATGCGCCTGACAACCCAAACGAATGGCGCTCGGCGAAAGCGCGGGGACAAGGCGCCGGATCCGCGCTTGGGCAACCCGCTGCCGCTCGGCCATAGCCAATAAATTCACGTTGCGGTTCACTTGGCAGCAAGCTCGCGAAGTGCTTTCCTCAGGCAATGATCGTCGCTCCTCTTCTCCTGTCGCTCATGCAGGCAACCGCTCAGCCGGCAACTGCGTCGGCGCCCCCCGCCGCCTCACCGGCATTTGCCTCGCGCCACGGCGGCCGTTTGTTCATCAGCCCGATGGGCGAGCCGTTCCACCCCAGCGGCCGCGACGACGACGCACTGGCCGACTGGTTCCGCCAGGCGGACCGTGACCACGACGGACGGCTCATCCTTTCCGAGATGCAGCAGGATGCGGACCGTTTCTTCGCGTCGCTAGATGTCAATCACGACGGCGAGATCGATCCCGACGAAATCTCACGCTACGAAGAAGTCGTCGCGCCCGAGATTCGCTCGGGTGAACATTACGACCTCGCCTCGTTTAGCAGCGATGGCAATGAACGCGGCGGCGGTCGCCGCCGCCATCGCGACAAAGCCTTCTTCGGCGACTCCTCGACCGATCAGCATCAGGGCGCCGGCCGCTACGGCCTGCTCGACCTTCCCGAACCGGTCACAGCCGCCGATTCCGATTTCAATCGAGGCGTGTCGACCAACGAGTTCCGAGCCGCCGCGCAGCAGCGCTTCCAGGCGCTCGACATCGATCACAAGGGCTATTTGACGCTCGCCGACCTGGAGGGCATCCGCCCGGCGCCACCCGCCGGTTCCCAGAAGAAGCGTCAGGACGGCCCGGACGAGCAGGACGTCGCCGGAAGCGGACCGCTTCCTCCCGACCAGCAGCAGCAGCAACAGCAGCCGCAGCAGCCCTATTAACGGCCCATCCAGTTCCTTGCTTCGGGCGGGATACGGACATTCAGTGACTTAAGGTCATCGGTTAAGATGATCTGGCAGGCCAGGCGTGACGTACGCGTGGCATGAGCCGCAAGGTCGAGCAGGTCTTCCTCCTCCTCGCCGGCTCGCGGAAGCCTGGCGAAATCCGCCGCGTCGACGATCACGTGACACGTCGAACAGGCCATCACCCCCTCGCAGGCGCCCTCGAGCGGCTCGCGCGCCGCCCAGGCGACGTCGAGC
The DNA here is from genome assembly GCA_025981625.1 of Sphingomonas sp. The sequence continues at coordinate 7,044 of JAICXF010000055.1, forward strand.
AGCCGCTGCCCCGGCGCCGCTTCCACTTCCTTGTCGAGACTTCCGTCAGCGCGGAAAAAACGCACCAGAGTCACGCGTCGAGCTTCTCCTGAGCGACGGCATGAGCGGCGATGCGACGACACGCATCCACCAGCTCGTGCTGCGTCGTGTAGCGCCCGAAGCCGAGCCGGATGGAGGAGCGCGCCTGGCGATAGTCGATGCCCAGCGCCCGAAGCACGTGGCTCGGCCGTCCCGAGCCGCTCGCGCACGCCGAACCGAGCGAGAACGCGATGTCGCGAAGGTCGGCGATCAGGCGGGCGCCGTCCAGCCCCTCGCGGCGGATGTTCAGATTGCCGTGATAGCGGTGGGTAACGCTGCCGTTGATCTTCCAGCCGTGCCCCAACGCCTGGACCGCTGCTTTCCAGAGCTTCTGGACATGATCGTAGTCGCGCGTGCAGCGTTCGTCGGCGAGCTTGGCCGCGGCGCCGAAGCCGACGCACAGCGCGGGCGACAGTGTGCCCGATCGCAATCCTTGCTCCTGCCCGCCCCCGTGGATCAGCGGTGCGGGCTCCTTGCCTTTGCGCATCCACAGCGCGCCGATGCCTTTCGGGCCATGGATCTTGTGGGCCGAGATCGCGACCAGATCGGGTCCCTTGCAAAGCTCGACCCGGCCGAAAGCCTGGACCGCATCGGTGAGCACCAAAGCGCCGGCCTTGTGCGCCATTTCGGAAATGCCGGTCAGCGGCTCCCTGACGCCGATCTCGTTGTTCACCGTCATCACCGCGACCAACAGGACTCGGCTGTCGAGCTCGCGTCGCAAAAGCTCGAGATCGAGCCGTCCTTCCGCGTCGACGGGCAGGACGGTGAGGTCGATCCCTTGCCCGGCCAGCCACTCGCACGTGTCGAGGACGGCGGCATGCTCGCTGGCGACGGTGACGATCCGGTTGCGGCCCCTGCCCGCCTTCTCCACCGTACCCTTCAAGGCCCAGTTGAGCGCCTCCGTCGCGCTGCCGGTGAAGGCGACGGTGCCGCCTTTCAGATCGATCGCTTTCTCAACCTGCTTGCGCGCGACCTCGATCGCCGCGGCCGCTTCATGCCCCCAGCGTGAAGGCGAATGGGGGTTGGCGAACCGATCCTCGATCCACGGCTGCATCGCCCTTGCGACCTCGGGAGCGACCGGCGTCGTCGCCTGATAGTCGAGGTAGATCATGCCGCCGCCTTCATCGCCCGGTGTCTGATGCGGCGCCACTCGGCGATGAATCGTTCGATGTCCATTTCGCTCGTCGAGGGACCAAAGCTCACCCGGATTACGCAGCCGGCAATATCGGGGTTCAATCCCATGGCCGCGAGGACGCGGCTCGGCTTCATGCTGCCTGACGAGCAGGCGCTGCCCGCCGAGACCGAGATGCCCGCAAGGTCGAGCTGAACCAGCTGGCTCGCGCTTGCGACGCCGGGCATGACGTAAGCGCCGATGGTTGCGATGCGCGGCGCGTCCGCGGCGATGACCCGACCGCCGGCAGTGACGATCTCATCCTCCAGCTTCCGCCGCAAAGCAGCGAGCCGCGGCATCGCCTCTGCGAACGCGCGCGTCGCAAGCGCCGCAGCCATCCCCGCCACCGCCGGCCAGTTCTCGGTCCCACGCCGATAGCCGCGCTCCTGCCCGCCGCTGGGCTCGAGCGTCGCAACGTCGCGGACAAGAAGCGCGCCAACGCCCGGCGCGCCGCCGAACTTGTGTCCGGAAATCGCGATGAAGTCGGCGTCCGGCAGGCCGATCTTGCCGGCCGCTTGAGCGCAGTCGCAGAGCAAAAGCGACCCTGCGCTGGTCACCATCGCCTCGATCCGCTGGATCGGCTGGATAACTCCGGTCTCATTGTTGACGAGCTGGATGGCGACGAGCGCCGGTCCTCCTGCGAGCTCGCGCTCCAGCTCGGCGAGATCGAGTAGCCCTTCGGCATCGACGCGAAGCACCGCCGCCTCGTGCCCCATCGCCGAAATGACCGCGTCATGCTCGGTTGGCCCGACGATCCGTCGCGCCACTCTCGCACGGTCGGCGGCGATCTGTGCCGCCTCACTGGCGCCCGAAGTCAGGATGACGTCATGCCGCCAGCCGAGCGCACCCGCGATGTTGCGCCGTGCCTCTTCGAATGCCGCGCGCGCCCGGCGCCCATCCGCATGAGGCGAGCTGGGGTTGGCCCATGCCTCCATGGCCGCCGCCACGGCCGCGCGCGCCTCGGGCAGCATCGGCGTCGTCGCGGCATGGTCGAGATAGATGCGCTCCGGTCCGCTCAAATCGGCGGGTTTCCTGCCAATTGCCACATGAATGAGCGCCCCTATATAGGACCGCACGTCGCTGCGCACCCGCGCAGTGCCATCTGTCATACGCGAGCACGCCGCTTATCATGCCCGAAGTCATTTTCCCCGGCCCGGAGGGACGTCTGGAAGGACGTTTCCATCCCGGGACCCGTCCCCGCGCCCCCGTCGCGCTGATCCTTCACTCGCATCCGCAGGCCGGCGGGACGATGAACAACAAGATCGTCCAGCTGCTGTACCAGACCTTCGTCAAGCGCGGCTTCGCCACGTTGCGGTTCAACTTCCGCGGAGTCGGCAAGAGCCAGGGCATTTTCGACAACGGCATCGGCGAGTTGTCGGATGCGGCGTCGGCGCTGGACTGGGTGCAGAGCATCCATCCCGAAGCCGAGACGACGTGGGTCGCGGGCGTGAGCTTCGGCGCATGGATCGGCATGCAGCTGCTGATGCGCCGGCCAGAGATCCGCGGCTTCATTTCGATCGCGCCGCCCGCCAACATGTACGATTTCAGCTTTCTCGCGCCCTGCCCCTCCTCGGGCATCATTATCCAGGGCGAAGCGGACGAAGTGGTGACCCCTGGCGCGGTCCAGAAGCTGGTCGACAAGCTGCGGACCCAGCGGCACATCACCATCCATCACGACCTGATCCCGGGCGCGAACCACTTCTTCGCCAACGAGCTCGACCTGATGATGAAGTCGGTCGACGATTATCTCGACATGCGGCTCGCCACCGACCCGATCAAACCGCCTACACTGTCCAGATCATCACGTTCGTGACAACCACCAGCGCGGCGACGATCATGAGGACGCCGCGCAGCCGAGTCTGACGGTCCAGCGCGAGCTTCACGCCGCCTGCGAGCAGCAGGAATGCAGCGATCATCGCGATGGTCATCGCCAGATCCGAAATATTCTTCATTCCGCTGGCCGTATTTTACCAAGACTTAACCAAGATCGGCGCAGGTACAGCGCATGCCCAACGCTGACCAGCAGGCGCGCCTCGACGAGGCATTCGAGCGGATCGAAGAGACGATCCTGCCATGCATCGCGATGATGCTCGAAACGCTGATCGACGCTTCCGAGTCCGTTGCCGAGGGCGAGCGCCGCTTCCTGGTGGGTGAGCTGAAGACGCTGGCGGCCGAGCTCGAGGAGCTGACCAAGGCCGTCGAGCGGTCGAGCCCCGCCCATGTCGAACCGGGCGAATACAAGACCCGCAACGTCGCTTAGGCACCTCCTGCTTCCGCACGGGCGATGATCCGCGCATGCAGCGCCGGATCGACATTCCCCCCCGACAGCACTGCGACCGTGTCCTCCAGCGGCTCGAGCTTGCCTGCGAGCAGGGCCGCCAGCGCGACCGAGCCGCCTGGCTCGACCACGATCTGGTGCCGGTCCCACGCGAAGCGCATCGCGGCAGCGACTTCAGCGTCGCTGACCGACACCGCCCTCGCGTGGCGCTCGCTCAGAATCGCGAAGGTGATCGGCGACACTCGCGGGGTCATGATCGCGTCGCAGATCGTCTCCGGCGCGTCCGGCGCGACAGAAACGATCTCGCCAAGCTCGAGCGAGCGGCCGAGGTCGTCCCACCCTTCGGGCTCGACAGCGACAATCTCCGCTTCGGGAACTGCCAGGGCGATGCCGGAAATCAGGCCGCCGCCGCCGCAAGGGGCGACGATTCGCGCCGGCGACCGGCCGAGTTGCTCGACGATCTCCAGACCCACTGTCCCCTGGCCGGCAACGATCGCCGGATCGTCGAAGCTGGGAACCACGGTTGCGCCCGTCTCGGATGCGATGCGGCCGGCGATTTGCTCCCGGCTCTCCGTCCGCCGGTCGTAGAGCACGATCTCGGCACCCTCGGCGCGGGTCCCCTCAACCTTCACCGCAGGCGCATCGGCCGGCATCACGATGATGGCCCGAATGCCGAGCCGCCGCGCCGCGATCGCCACGCCGCGGGCGTGATTACCCGAGGAAAAGGCGACGACGCCCCTCGCCCGCTCCTCGGCGGAGAGTTGCAGCAACCGGTTGGTCGCGCCTCTCAGCTTGAAGGCGCCGCCCGTCTGCAGGCACTCGCATTTGAGCCAGACCCGCTGCCCCGCGATGTCGCTCTCGATCAGCGGCGTGCGCTCGACCTCGCCGGCGATCCGCTTGGCGGCGGCGAGCACGTCTTCGCGAGTCACTCTCTGGCGATCATCCAACCTGTTGATAATCCAGTCCTTTCGATCAACCGTGATAAATCGATGACAGATGGTCGCCGATCGGCCGATCGGGAGCCAAAAAATCTTTACAGCAGGGACCCCCCTCCATATATCGCGCCCCGCTGCCCCATGGGACTTCCAACCGCAAGGCAGCTTTCGTCAACGTTTGCCGACAGGCATTTGGAGGTCCCTTGAATTGCACCACCACCATCGCGCGCTGGGGCTAGCCGCCGCCCCGTCCGGCAGCCGGGGGGCTGCCGC
>JAICXF010000044.1 GCA_025981625.1 Sphingomonas sp.
GCTGCGATCGTCGAGGCGCTGAAGGCGCGCTTCCCGGCGATCCGCGTCCCGCGGAGCGAAGACATCTGCTACGCGACGTCCAACCGGCAGGCGGCGGTCAAGGCGATCGCGCCCGAATGTGACCGGATGCTGGTCATCGGGGCGCCGAACAGCAGCAATTCGCTCCGTCTCGCCGAGGTCGCCGAGCGGATGGGCGTCGCTGCCCGGCTGATCGAACGCGCATCCGACATCGACTGGGCCTGGCTGGGCCAGCCGGCGAAAGTCGGCATCACCGCCGGCGCATCCGCACCCGAGGTCCTTGTGCGCGAAGTGGTCGAGGCACTCGCCGAACGGTTCGAGGTGTCCGAGGCGCAGGCCGACCACACCCCCGAGCGGATGATTTTCAAGCTCCCGCGAGAGCTTACATCCTCCCCTGCATTTGCAGGGGAGGGGGACCGCACGTAGTGCGGTGGAGGGGCCCCTCCGTCAGACCTTCGGCCTGCCACCTCCCCTCGAAATCGAGGGGAGGATGAAGGACCTCCCTTTCGTAGAAATGTTCACCGACGGCGCGTGCCGGGGAAACCCCGGACCGGGCGGGTGGGCGGCGCTGCTCCGCATGGGCGACAAGGAGAAGGAGCTTGCAGGCGGCGAGCCGCTGACGACGAACAACCGGATGGAGTTGATGGCCGCGATCCGCGGGCTCGAGGCGCTCAGGCGTCCATGCCGGGTCGAGCTTCACACCGACAGCGTCTACGTCCGCGACGGAATCACCCGCTGGATCCACAAGTGGCGCCAGAACGGCTGGCGAACCTCCGACAAGAAGCCGGTCAAAAATGCCGAGCTGTGGCAGCAGCTGCTCGAGGCCTCGGAACCGCACCGAATCGAGTGGCGCTGGGTCAAAGGCCATAGCGGCCATCCTGAGAACGACCGCGTCGACGCGCTCGCCTGCGCCGAGGCGGACGATCAGCGGCGCCATCACCGGCTCTGATTGGAAAGTTGGCGGCGAACCGATCAGCGTGCGAATCGAGTCGGCGAAAACACCGCCGGATCGATGTGCGCGACGGTCTGATCGGGTTCTTCGTCAAGCAATGATGCAGCGGCGAGCATCGAGGCAGCCGGCGAGGTCTGGATGCCGAAGCCGCCCTGCCCTGCACACCAGAAGAACCCGGACACGCCGGGATGGAAGCCATAGACCGGCAGCCGGTCGGGCGCGAAGCTCCTCAGTCCTGCCCAGCGCCGCTCGATCCGCTCGACGGGCCAATCGACCACTTGCTGGAATCGGTCGATCGCCACTGCCACGTCCAGCTCCTCCGGCGCTGCATCGCACGGAGCGCTCGGGATCTCGTCGTGAGGCGAAAGCCACAGCGAGCTGTCGCCCTCGCCCTTGAAGTAGAAGGTGCCCTCGGCGTCGTCCACGAGCGGAAGATTTCTGAGGCCGGAGCGGCCGACCCGCAACTGCACCATCGTCCTTCGCTTGGGCGCAATGCCGAGCGGCGCGACTCCAGCAAGGTCCGCGACCGAATCCGCCCAGGCTCCAGCCGCGTCGACGAGGGCGGGCGCGGTTCTGATCGACCCCCCACTCAGCGACAAGATCCAGCGATCGCCACGGCGCTCGGCGCCGATCAGCCTTGCACCTGTTTCGACTGTCCCTCCACGACGCCGAAACCGGCGCAGGAAGGCGGCGTGCAGCGCGGCAACGTCGATGTCGGCGCAGCTCGGCTCGAGCAGCGCACGCCGCCACTCCGACCGAATGCCTGGGATGAGTCGCTCCAGCTCCGCTCGCTCGACAATGCGTGATTCGACGGCTCGCGGCAGCTCGGGAAGCTGGTCGCGCGTGAGGTGGAGGTCTCCCCGGACGCGCAGGAATCCGCGCTCTGAAAAATCTTTCGGCGGATCGCCGAGGAATTCGCGCGACGCGAGCGTCAGCTTCGCAACCTCGGGACCGCCGTAGCTCTCGAGATAGAAAGCGGCCGATCGTCCGGTCGAATGATAGCCGCACTGCTCTTCGGCCTCGACGATCAGCGTCCGCCGCTTGCCCGCAATCTGCGCACCCAGACTGGCTCCCGCAATTCCGCCGCCGACGATGATGACATCGAAATCGCTCATCACTTCCCGCGGTTACGAATTGGAAAGCCGCGCCGTCTAGGGGTGGCGTGATGTTCAACGGCACGTTTACCGATATCCTGCTCCTCGCGCTTGCGGCGATCCTGGTCGTTGCGGCGGTGGTCGACGTGCGTACCTTCACGATTTCGAACCGGCTCAACCTGACGGTGGCGCTGCTTGCGCCCGTTTATTGGCTGTCTGTGGCTCTATCGCCCTGGCCGGACATGGCGGCTCAGATTGCAGCCGGCGCCATCGTGTTCGTTCTGTTCGCCGGCGCATTTTATGCCGGGATGATGGGCGGCGGTGACGTCAAGCTCGCTGCAGCGGTTGCGCTGTGGTTCTCGCCGTTCGCGACGCTGAAATTCCTCGTGATCACGTCGATGGCGGGCGGGGTCCTGACGATGGTCGTCCTCGCCTGGCACCACGCGCGGAAGCGCGAGGGGCGGCCGGAGGTTCCGTACGGGGTCGCGATCGCGGTCGGCGGTCTCGCGATTCTCACCCAACGCTTTCTTAACCAATTTGCCTGATTTGTGAGGCTGTTCTGATGACCCGTCTTGGGGAGGCGACTGCGCCATGGATGTGAAGAAGCTCGCTCTGCTCGTTGGAGCGCTGGTCATTGCGGTGGTCACCGCGGTGATGGCCAAGAACATGTTCGCCGGCGCCGGCGCTCAGCAGGCTGCTGCTGCGCCAGTCGTTCCGGTCGGGCCGAAGATCCTGGTCGCCAAGAAGGCGCTTCCGGTCGGGACCATCATCGATCCCGACAGCTTCGCTTTCCAGCCATGGCCCAAGGAGCTCATGCAGGGCGCCTACTACGTCGAGGGTCAGCCGGATTCGAAGACTCTCGCCGGCACCGTTGTCCGCTATGCGATTGCCGCGGGCCAGCCGGTCACGCGCGGCTCGCTCGTCGGTCCGCAGGACCGCGGCTTCCTCGCCGCGGCGCTTGGCCCGGGCATGCGCGCTGTTACGGTTCCGGTGAACACGACGACCGGCGTCGCGGGCTTCATCTTCCCGGGCGACCATGTCGACATGGTGCTGACCCAGCAGGTCGCGGGCGGCGGCGACGGTCCCCCGCTCAAGGTCTCTGAAACCATCGTTCGAAACGTCCGCGTTCTCGCGACCGACCAGCGCTTCACCGACAAGGACGAGGACGGCAAGACTCCCGTCCGCACCTTCTCGAACGTGACCTTCGAGGTGACCCCCAAGATCGCCGAGAAGATCGCGGTCGCGCAGAGCATCGGACAGCTGTCGCTGTCGCTGCGCTCGATCGCCGACAATACGGCCGAGCTCGAGCGTGCCGTTGCCGCCGGCGACATCAAGATCCCGGCGAACGCCAGCCCGGCGCAGGAGCGGCAGATGCTGCTCGCTTATTCGGACCGGCCGATGGATACGAACACGACTTTCACGACTGGCGGCGACGTATCCCGCTTCCAGCGCCGCTCCGTGCCCGCGAAGGCCAATTCGGGCGGCGACCAGATGGCCGGGGCCCTCGCCGCTGTCGGCAAGGGCATCAGCAAGGCGCTTGGCCAGGCTGAAGCGCCCGTCGTCTCCGGCCCCGTCGTGCGCGTCGCGCGCGGCAATAATGTCACCGTTGTTCCGGTGGGAGCTCGCTAACATGAACATTCAAGCAATCAGCCGCCGGGCGCGCCTCGGCACCGCCGTTGCGGCGCTCGCTGTCGGCATTGCCGCGGTGGCCGCTCCGGCGCCCGCCGTGGCCCAGCCCAAGGTGTACAGTTCGGGAAGCTATCGTCCCTCGCAGCAGGTCCTGCTGTCGGTCGGCGAAGGCGAGATGATCAACCTTCCGCGCAACGTCGCGAACGTCTGGACCTCGGCCCCCGATGTGGCGGACGTCTACGTCAACAGCCCGCGGCAGATGAACCTGTTCGGCAAAAAGGCGGGCGAGGCCACCGTCATCGCCACCGATGCGGGCGGTTCGGTGGTTTATGGGGCGAACGTTCGGGTCAACCAGAACATCAGCTCCATCAACCAAATCGTGCACGAAGCGATGCCCGATTCGAACATCAGCGTGACCACCGTCGGCCAGGTCGCGGTGCTCAACGGCACCGTCGCCTCGCCCGAGGACGCCGAGCAGGCCGAGATGCTGGTCAAGGCCGCGCTCAACCCAGGTGTCGACGTGACCGCCGCCAACGCAGCGCTCAACATCGTGCCGGTCAGCCGGCTCAAGGTCGCAACCCCGCTCCAGGTGATGCTCAAGGTCCGCATCGCGGAAATGAACCGCTCGCTGGTCAAACAATTCGGGGTCAACCTGCTCAACGGCGGCACCAGCCACACCGGACATATTTTCGGGATCGGTCGAGGCACCCCCGGGACAATCAATGTCGCGAACGGCCCCGCGGATCCGCTTACCGGCGTGCAGCAGCAAACCGTCACCGGCGTTACGTTCAACAATCTCGTCGGTGGCACGACGCTCGGTCTCTTCGGCAGGATCCTAGGTACCGATCTTCTCGGTACGCTCGATCTGCTGGAGAATGACGGCGTGGTCACGACGCTCGCCGAGCCGAACCTGACTGCGCTCTCCGGCGAAACGGCGAGCTTCCTCGCCGGCGGCGAGTTCCCGATCCCGATCAGCCAGGCGCTCGGCGCCGTGACCATCGAGTACAAGCAATATGGCGTCGGCCTGGCGTTCACGCCGGTCGTGCTCGCCGACGGCCGCATTTCGATGCGCGTCCGGCCGGAAGTGAGCCAGCTCAGCGACGCGGGCTCGGTCAAGCTCAACGGCTTCACCGTCCCGGCGCTGACGACCCGCCGTGCGGAAACGACGGTGGAGCTCGGTTCGGGCCAGTCGTTCATGATCGCCGGGCTGCTGCAGAACAACAACTCGAACAGTATCGAGAAGGCGCCGTTCCTCGGCGACATCCCGGTGCTCGGCGCCCTGTTCCGCTCGACCAAGTTCCAGCGCGACGAGACCGAGCTGGTGATCATCGTCACGCCGTACCTGGTGAAGCCGGTCTCCGGCCAGCTCGCCACGCCGGCAGACGGCTATCGCGCGCCGGACGACATCCAGCGCAATTTCCTCGGTCAGAGCTACACCGGCAAGAGCGGATCGGTTCAGCCGACCGCGATCCAGGCGGCACCGACGGTCGCGCCTGCCGGACCGGTCGCTGCACCGGGGTTCAGGCTGTGACCCGCGGCCACACAGAGAAGGATTGGACGATGCGTTCTACAATCATCCTCGTTGCGCTCGCCTCCTCGCTGGCAGGCTGCAACACGCCGGACATGGCGAGCAAGGGCGTTGCCTCGGTGAACGTGCCCGTCGTGACCAGCACGAGCTACGTGTTCGACGCTGCAGCGCCCGACGGCGCGCTCGCTCCGGGCGAAGCCGACCGGCTCAACGGCTGGTTCCAGGGCCTGGACGTCGGCTACGGTGACACGATCTACGTCGATGGCGTGGACGCTCAAGCGGCGCGCGGCCAGGTTGCTGCGGTCGCAGGCGAGTATGGCATGATGGTCGCCGCCGGCGCGCCCGTCACGACTGGCGCAGTTCAGCCGGGCATGGTGCGCGTGGTGGTTACGCGCCAGCGCGCAAGCGTGCCGGGCTGTCCCAACTGGAGCGTTCCTTCGCAGCCCAATTACGACAACCGCAGCATGTCCAACTTCGGCTGCGGCGTGAACAGCAACATCGCGGCGATGGTCGCCAACCCCGAGGACCTGGTCCACGGGCAGGAGGCCGTCGGCACCGGCGACGTGCGCACCGCCGCACGCGCCGTCCAGCTTTACCGCTCCACGCCGCCGACCGGCAGCAAGGGGCTTCAGGACGTGTCCACCAAGGGGGGAAGCCAATAATGAACGCTCCGTTCCAGGCACGCGCGGGACTTCGCGACCCGTTCACCGCCTTCGTGTGCGACGATGCGACGGCCGACATGCTGCGGCCGGTCGCGGTCGAGCACGGCTGGTCCCCGGAGAAGGTGAACAAGGGCGGTCTTCGCAATGCGGTGCAGTCGCTGTCCGTGTCGGCGAGCCCGAACATCCTGTTCGTCGACCTCAGCGAGTCCGCCGACCCGCTCAACGACATCAACGCGCTTGCGGAGGTGTGCGAGCCGGGCACGATCGTCATCGCGGCCGGCGCCGTCAACGACGTGCGCCTCTACCGCGACCTGGTCGCGAGCGGCATCCACGATTATCTGCTGAAGCCGTTCACGGTCGACCAGCTGCGCGACACCTTCGCCCATGCCCAGATGATCCTGTCGGGACCGCGCGGGGAAGCCCAGGCCGACAAGCCGCACGTGATGGCGGCGGTGATCGGCGTTCGCGGCGGAGTCGGCGCATCGACGCTTGCGACCTCGCTCGCATGGTTGCTCGGCGAAAAGGCGCACCGCTCGACTGCCCTCCTCGACCTCGACGTGCATTTCGGCACCGGCGCACTGGCGCTCGACCTAGAGCCGGGCCGCGGACTGACCGACGCGATCGAGAACCCGAGCCGGATCGACGGGCTGTTCATCGAGCGGGCAATGGTCCGCGCGAACGAGCGCCTGTCGGTGCTGTCGGCGGAGGCGCCGATCCACCAGCCGCTGGCCACCGACGGAACCGCGTTCTTCGCGCTCCAGGAAGAGATGCGGAACGCGTTCGAATCGACCGTTCTCGACCTTCCGCGGCACATGCTCATCCAGCACCCGCACCTGGTCCACGACGCCCATGTCGCGGTCGTGGTCGCCGAGCTGACGCTCGCCGCGACTCGCGACACGATCCGGGTCCTTGCGTGGCTCAAGTCGAATGCGCCGCAAACCAAAGTCGTGGTCGTCGCAAACGGCATTCCGTCGGGTGGCGCGCTGGAGATCAACCGCAAGGATTTCGAGCAGTCGATCGAGCGGCAGGTGGACATCGTCTTCCCGTTCGACGCCAAGCTTGCCGCGCAGGCGGCGAAGCTCGGAAAGCCGATGGCCGAAGTCGCAAGCGGCAAGATGGCAGGCCCCTTCAACACGCTCTCCAACATGGTGCTGAGCCATGCGAGCGACGAAGGCGCAGGCACCGACAAGGCGCCAGCCGCGGCAGCCAAGTCGCTGGTCGGCAACCTGAAGTCGATGTTGTCGAAGCCGAAGGACAAGGCTGCGTAATCCGTCCGCGGCGCTTCTGCGCCGTGGCCAGATGTTGAGAGGCGAAGGCAAGAATGCTCTTGTTCCTACTCCTGATCGGCGGCGTCGGAGCGCTCGCCCTCGCCTTCATGGCGATGCGCGGGCCTTCGGCCGGCAAGTCCGTCAAGCGGCGCATCGAGCTCATCAAGGAGCGCCACGGCGACGTCATTGCCGGCAATGCCCAGGCGCAGATCCGCAAGCTGTTCGCCGAGCGCGCGAGCAAGTGGGAAGGATGGGCATCGACCCTGATCCCGAAGCCCGCGCTGCTACGCAAGCGGCTCGAGATGACGGGCAAGGAGATCACGCTCGCGCGCTATGCGATGATCTGCCTCGGCCTGCTGACGTTCATCACCGTCGGGCTGTTGTTCCGCGGCGCGCCGTTCATCCTGTCGCTGCTCGTGGGCATCTTCTTCGGGATCGGAGGCCCGCACTTCGTCATCGGCAAGATGATCAAGCGGCGCGTCAACAAGTTCACCGTGAACTTCCCCGATGCGATCGAGCTGATGGTCCGTGGCCTGCGCTCCGGCCTTCCGATCACCGAAACCCTCGGCATTGTCGGCAGCGAGATTCCCGGTCCCGTCGGAGTCGAGTTCCGAATCGTCGGCGACAAGATGAAAATCGGCCGCACGATGGAAGCGGCGCTCCAGGACACCGCGGACCGCCTCGGCACGCCCGAGTTCCAGTTCTTCGTGATCACGCTGGCGATCCAGCGCGAGACCGGCGGCAATCTCGCCGAGACGCTGTCCAACCTCGCCGACGTGCTTCGCAAGCGCGCACAGATGAAGCTGAAGATCCGTGCCATGAGCTCGGAATCGAAGGCCTCGGCTTACATCGTCGGGTCGCTGCCGTTCGTGGTGTTCATCCTCGTCTACATGATCACCCCGCATTACATGGGCGGCTTCTTCACCGACCAGCGGCTGATCGTCGCCGGTATCGGCGGCATGGTGTGGATGGGCATCGGTGCCGCGATCATGGCCAAGATGGTCAATTTCGAGATCTGACGGGGGACTGACCGGACATGCAGCAGGCTCCCTCAGGCGGACCGCACATCCTCGGCTTCGACGTGATGTTCATCGCGACGATGCTCAGCGCCGTGGCGACCTTTGCCGTGCTGCTCGCGATCTACGCGGCGACAACGGTCAAGGACCCGATGGCACGGCGCGTCAAGGCGCTGAACGAGCGCCGCGAGCAGCTGAAGGCGGGCATCGTCGCGTCGACCAACAAGCGCAAGAAGCTCACCAACCGCAACCAGGCCGCGGACAACGTCCGCCAGCTCCTGTCGCAGTTCAAGATGCTTCAGGAAGACCAGGTCAAGAAGACCCAGACCAAGCTGATGCAGGCCGGCATCCGGACCAAGGACCTCGCCTTCTTCATCATCTTCGCCCGGTTCGTTCTTCCGGTCGTGATCGGTATCGCGGCAGTCCTGCTGCTGTACGTCTTCGGATTCGAGCCGCAATGGTCGGCGCTGCGTCGCTACATGACGGTCGCGGGCCTCCTGGTCGGAAGCTACAAGGCGCCCGACATCTGGCTGAAGAACAAGGTCACGAAGCGCAGCCATGCAATCCGCAAGGGCCTGCCCGACGCGCTCGATCTCCTGGTGATCTGCGCCGAAGCCGGTCTCACGGTCGACGCGGCGTTCGGCCGCGTGTCGCGCGAGCTCGGCAAAGCCTATCCCGAGCTCGGCGACGAGTTCGGCCTGACCGCGATCGAGCTCGGCTTCCTCAACGAGCGCCGGCAGGCATTCGAGAACCTCGCCAATCGCGTCGACCTGGAAGCGGTGCGCGGCGTGGTCACGACCATGATCCAGACGGAGAAATACGGCACGCCGCTCGCTTCGGCGCTGCGGGTGCTTTCGGCCGAGTTCCGCCACCAGCGCATGATGCGCGCGGAGGAGAAAGCGGCCCGGCTTCCGGCGATCATGACGGTGCCGCTGATCCTGTTCATCCTTCCGACGCTGTTCGTGGTCATTCTCGGCCCCGCGAGCTGCTCGATCCACGACAGCTTCCTTCACGGCCCGTAAGCGGCGGCGTCCGAGAGGACGCGAACACTCTCCTTCCGATTGGAACGCGGCGGCTCGCTAAAGCGTAGTCGCCGCGATTCCATTGTTGGGGACGCGACATGAACATCACGACCGATCCGAACCTGTGGGCGATCTGCATCCTGGTCTTTCTGCTCGGCCTGCTGATCGGCGTGTTCGTGACCGCCGGCGGCCGGCGAAAGTGGAAGACCCGCTACAACAGCGAGGTCGACCGGCGCGAAGCGCTCGAAAAGGAGCATGCGGAGCGCGAGAAAGAATGGCGCGAGCGCGACAGCCTGCGCAACGCCGCGGTCCGGGACCGGCGCGACGTCGACGACGACCGGCCGATGTGACCCCTCCCTCCCTTCCAGGGAGGAGAGAATTACCCCTCGATCCGCGAAAAGTCCGCGACCTGGTCGACCGCCTCGCGAAAGCGCATCAGCAGGTTTAACCGATGCTCGCGCTTCGCGGGATCGGGATCGTTGACGGTCACGTGGTCGAAGAAGTTGTCGATCGGCGTCCGCAACGATGCGAGCGCGGCCATTGCACCGGTGAAATCTTCCCCCGCGACGGCCGCCGCGGCTTCGAGCTCCGCGGCATCGAGCGCTACTATTAGCGCCTTCTCCTCCGGCAGCTCGGCACCGGCTTCGCCTGAGGCCATTTCGGCGATGGCTTCTTTGAGACCCGGCTCTTCGACGAGCACCAGAGGGTCCTCCTCGCCGGTCTGCGGAATGCCCTGCTCCGCCCGCGAGCTCATGACCTGCGGTCCGACCCAATTCTCCTTTTTGAGGATGTTCGCGGCGCGTTTGTAGGCGGTGAGGAGGTCGCCGCCCTCGGGCGTTTCGACGAACTCCTGCAGCGCGGCGACGCGGGCAAGCAGGCGGACGAGGTCGTCCTCGCCGCCGAGCGCGAACACCGCGTCGACGAGGTCGTGGCGCACCCCCGCCTCGCGCTGCTGGACCTTCAACCGGTCGGCGAAGAAGTCGAGCAGCTCGCCGGCGATGCGGTCGAGCTGGTGCGCGGCCGTGCTGTCGTTCGCCTGCCCTGCGCGGTTGGCGAGCGCGCCCCGCAATGCCTGCGTCAGCGGCAGCCGCAAGCCGTTGCGCACGACGATCTCGATCGACGAGATCGCGGCGCGACGAAGGGCGAATGGGTCCTTCGATCCGGTCGGCTTCTGCCCGATGCTGAAGAAGGCGGCGATCGAATCGAGCTTGTCGGCAAGCGCCACCGCGACCGTCACCGGAGCAGTCGGCACCTGGTCGCCCTGCCCCGCCGGCTTGTAATGGTCGCGGATGGCCTCGGCGATGGCTTCGGGTTCGCCCTGTGCCTCGGCAAGGTAGCCGCCGATGACGCCCTGGAGCTCGGGGAACTCGCCGACCATTCCGCTGACGAGGTCGGCCTTGGCAAGGCGGGCGGCGCGCTCCGCTTGCGCCGCAGACGCGGCGCGCGCCCCCCCAACCTCCCCCACAAGGGGGGAGGCGCTTAAGACGCCGCTCTCCACCAACCATCGCGCCAGCCTGGCGATGCGCTCGACCCTGTGCGCGACGGTGCCGAGCTTTTCGTGGAAGACGATTCCGTCGAGCTTCGTCGCTTGGGTCTCGAGCGGAACCTTGAGGTCCTGCTCCCAGAAGAAGCGCGCGTCGGCGAGGCGCGCGGCGAGCACTCGGCGATTGCCTTCGACGATCGCTGCGCCGCCGTCGCTCGCCGCCACATTCGCGACGCAGACGAACGCCGGCGCGAGGCCTCCATCCGATGCCGTGCACGCGAAATACTTCTGGTTGACGCGCATGGTGAGGACGATCACCTCGCGCGGGACGTTGAGGAAATCCGCGTCGAACTCGCCGAGCAGCGGCACCGGCCATTCGGTGAGCCCGGCGTTTTCGACCACGAGGCCCTCGTCGGCGAGAAGCGAGAGACCGGCGTTCGCCGCCGCGGCTTCGGCGCCGTCGCGGATGATCCGCTCTCGCTCCTCCTGATCGACGATCACATGGCAGGCGCGCAGCTTCTCGGCATAATCCATCGCGCCGCCGACGGTGATCGCGCCGGGGTGATGGAAGCGATGGCCAACCGTGGTCGCGCCGGACGCGATCCCGTCCACCTCGACGGGCACGATCTCCTCGCCGAGCATGGCGACGATCCCGTGCAGCGGCCGGACCCAGCGGAGCGAGCCGGAACCCCAGCGCATCGACTTGGGCCAGGGGAAGTCGGTGACGATGCGCCTGACCGTTTCGGCGAGGATCTCCGCGGCAGGCCTGCCCGGCCGCTCGACGATCGCGAAATAGACGCCGTCCCGGTCCTCGAGCTCGTCGGCTGTGAGCCCGGTCTTGCGCAGGAAGCCATCGAGCGCCTGCGGCGGTGCGGAGGTTCGCGGCCCCTTCGTCTCCTCGCGGCTGGGCTCGGTGGCTTCGGCGACGTCGCGCGCAATCAGCACCAGCCGGCGCGGCGTCGAATGCGTGTCGATCGGACCGGTCGGGAGCCCTGCAGCGCTGGTGCATTCGGCAAACAGCCGCGCCAGCGCGTTGCGCGCGCCTGCCTGCATCCGGGCAGGAATTTCCTCGGAACGGAGTTCGAGCAGGAAGTCGGGCATCAGGCCGCTCGCTCCAGCCACGCGCCGCATGCGGCCTTGGCGAGGTCGCGGACTCGGCCGATGTAGGCCTGGCGCTCGGCGACGCTGATCACGCCCCGCGCTTGCAGCGTGTTGAAGACGTGGCTTGCCTTGATCGCCTGCTCGTATGCGGGCATCGGCAGGTTCGCCTCGAGACAGCGCTCGCACTCGGCGGCCGCCTTGCGGAAGGCGTCAAACAGCGCCCCCGTGTCGGCGACCTCGAAATTATAGGCGGACATCTCGCGTTCGTTCTCGAGGAAGACGTCGCCGTAGGTCACGCCTTCGCCGTTGAAGCGAAGGTCGAACACTTTGTCGACGCCCTGAATGTACATCGCGAGGCGTTCGAGGCCGTAGGTCAGTTCGCCGGTGACCGGGCGGCATTCGAACCCGCCGACCTGCTGGAAATAGGTGAACTGCGTGACTTCCATGCCGTCGCACCAGACTTCCCAGCCGAGGCCCCACGCGCCCAGTGTCGGGCTTTCCCAATCGTCCTCGACGAAGCGGATGTCGTGCTTCAGCGGATCGATGCCGATTTCGATGAGGCTGCCGAGATAGAGCGCCTGAAGGTCCTCGGGGCTCGGCTTCAGCACCACCTGGTATTGGTAATAATGGCCGAGCCTGTTCGGGTTCTCGCCGTACCGGCCGTCGGTGGGACGGCGGCACGGCTGGACATAGGCGGCCTTCCACGGCTCGGGGCCGAGCGATCGGAGCACGGTGGCGGGGTGGAACGTCCCCGCCCCCATCTCCATGTCGTAAGGCTGGAGGATCAGGCAGCCCTGCGCGCCCCAGTAGCGGTGGAGCGTCAAGATCAGGTCCTGGAAGCTCAGGCTCAAGTGGAAAGTCCCATGAGATTTCGTCGGCGCGGCTTTGGCGGAAGCGCCAGAAAGGGGCAAGTGGAGGTTCAGCTTGCGGGCGGTAGCCGCCCGTGCGAACGCCTCACCGAAAGGCTCTTGAATCGATGCTGAAATCCATCTTCCGGCGCGCTGCCGTCGCGCTTGGTCTCGGCGCCCTGCTCGTCGGCGCGCCCGCGGCGGCCAAGGAGCCGAAAGCCGCGCATCCCGCGCTTTGGGAAGTGTCCGACCCCGACACCACCATCTATTTATTCGGAACGATTCACCTGCTTCCCGAGCATTTTCAATGGCGTACGGCCAAGTTCGACCAGGCCGTGCAAAGCTCTCAACAGCTGATCGTCGAAACCATCGTCGACCAGAAGGATCCGACCAAGATCATGTCGGCGATGGCGAGCCTCGCGTTCAACACGCCCAACCTGCCGCCGCTGATCGACCGCGTTCCGCCGGCGAAGCGCCCTGCCCTCGCCGCGGCAGTCAAGCAGAGCGGCTATCCGCCGCAGGCGTTCGACCGGATGGAGACCTGGGCCGCGGCATTCATCCTGCTCGGCAATCAGTATCGCGACATGAACCTCAAGGGTGACGAAGGCGTCGAAGCGGTCCTTCGCAACACCTTCACCAGCGAAGGGAAGCCGATCGGCGAGCTGGAGACCAACCTCCAGCAGTTCGGTTTCTTCGATCGCCTGCCGGAGAAAGCGCAGGAAGCGCTGCTCGAGGGCGCGCTCGACAATTCCAAGGCGGCGGACGCGGAATTCTCGGGCATGCTCAAGGCCTGGTCGAACGGTGACGTCAAGGGAATCGCAAGGACGTTCGACCGCGATCTTTCAGAATCGCCCGAGCTCGCGAACGCACTGATCCATCAACGCAATGCGAACTGGACCAGGTGGATCGAGCAACGGATGGCGCAGCCCGGAACGCTGATGATCGCCGTCGGGGCAGGTCATCTCGCGGGTAGCGATTCGGTCATCGCGCACCTTCAGCGCGAGGGCTATCGCGTCCGCCGCGTCCAATAGCCGACACTTCGTTGCCGCCGCAGCTCCATCCATCGGGAAAAGTTCACCTTTTCGCGGATTTCGCTAGACATTTCTTAATCACTCGGTGACCATCATCGCAAGGTATCGGGCTGGGGGGTCTGATGCGCGAAGTGGATGGAAAGCGGGGGCTTTTCCGCTGCGGGCAAATCTTGTCCGCCACTTCCCCAATTGCTCCTCCAGTGCCGTCCACCTCGGGAGGGTGATGGATGGTCTATTTGCTCGCTGCTGCCGCGCTCGCCGCTGCATCGCCTGCTTTCAATTCGCCTCAGCCCTCGCCGGGCCCGGCAATGTTCGAAGTCCATGACGCGGACACCACCATCTATCTGTTCGGCACGTTCCACGCGCTCGACGGCGACCGGCACTGGTTCGACCGCAATGTCCGCGATGCATTCGAGGAATCGAATGAGCTGGTGCTGGAGACCTTGCTCCCGGAAGGTCCGAACGCCGCCCAGGAAATCAGCCGCACGATCAGGCCGCCTTCGCTGACGCCTTCCGCGTCGTTCCTCGCGACCACGCGGATGGCAATCACAGCCGGCCAGACGCAGGGCATGCAGGTCGACAACGGGGCCGACATGGTCCTTCGCCACCTCGCCGAATCCGAGGGCAAGGAGGTCGAGGGGCTCGAAACGCTGCAGTTGCAGCTCAACATGTTCAACAAGATGCCGCCGGCGCCGACGCCGGCGATTGCGCGCACTGCCAAGGCCGGTCAGCCGATCGACGGTCAGCCGATGGAGAGCCTGTCGCGGACCATGACGGAGATGCAGACCGCGTGGAAGCATGGCGATCAAAGCGTTTTCGTCGAGCTTCTCGGACAGCTCAAGAACGGATCGCCGCAGACCTATCGGATGATGTTCACCGACCGCAATGCACGCTGGGCCGACTGGATCGCAGCGCGCATGCAGACTCCGGGCACCGTCTTCGTCGCGGTCGGCGCCGGCCATCTCGCCGGCAAGGACAGCGTCCTCGTCCGCCTGGCCGAGAAAGGGATTCAGTCGCAGCGCGTGTACTGACCCCGGCTTGGGTCCGACCGCAGTGGCCGCTGAGGTTTGCTAACGCCTGCAATGTTTGGGAAGCGGACGCTTGGACGAAGCATCTGCCATCCATTCTGAAATGGTGGTAATTAGCCCGCCTGCGCTGCCAGACAAGAGTAGAGCGGATGGGCCAAACAGGATGGCTTCTGGTTACGTCAGCCTTTGCAGGCGCACTTGCGGTCAGCGTTCACGCGCAACCCCAGGCAATGAAGCCCAGCCCTCACTCTTGCACGCTTTCCATCAGTGAACGGACTCAAGAAGCAGGCTGCTACGTCATTGCGCTTGAGCCGCTGAAAAGCCTGCCCGCAAAGCCGTTGTTCTGGCACATCTACAGCTATCCAAACGTCGAAGCAGCCAGACGCGGAAAGGGAACATCGGACGGCACGGCCGTGGAATCGCTAGGGCGCGCATGGCTGTTCAACATCGCACCTGCGAATTGGAAACCAAAGAACGGCAGGCGCGAAGCGGTAATCGGACCATTGAGCGTTGTGCCGGGCAAGAAATACGTCGCGCGCTACATGGAGAGCATCATTCCGCCGGGCCCAGGTGGCACGCCGGTCCACCGCCACCCGGGACCGGAGGCGTGGTATCTTTTGGCCGGCATCCAGTGCATTCGCACCCCAGGCAAGACGGTACTCCTCCGTGCTGGCGAGACTGCGTTCGTTCCCGGTGGCGTGCCAATGACGCTGACGCATAGTCAAACCGTCACGCGCCGCGCGCTCGTACTGGTCCTTCAGGACTCATCACAGCCCTGGATGACGAAAGCGAACGACTGGAAGCCCGACCAAGACTGTCCTGCATGATGTCACGGGCTGCGAGCCGGCCCCCAAGACCGGCGCCCCGCAAGCATGAGTTGCGAAGCGGCGATGCGTCCCCTATAGGCGCGCGCTCCCGGCCATGGTCATCCCTGGAGGCGTGGCGCGGGGTTTTAGCAATCGGAGTATAGCCAAATGAGCGAACAGCTGACGCTGCCCGCCGAGGCGCGCGACCGGGCTGGCAAGGGAGCCTCCCGAGCACTGCGCCGCGAAGGCCGGGTCCCTGCCGTGGTTTACGGCGAAAAGACAGAA
>JAICXF010000037.1 GCA_025981625.1 Sphingomonas sp.
CGCGCGCTGGAAGAGGCGCTGGAGAGCTTCGCGGGCTGCGCGGTGGTAATCAGCCACGACCGCTTCTTCCTCGACCGCCTCGCTACCCACATCCTGGCGTTCGAGGGTGACAGCCGCGTCGAGTGGTTCGAGGGAAACTTCGAGGCCTACGAGGAGGACAAGGTCCGACGCCTCGGCGAGGAAGCCACGCGACCGCACCGGATGAGCTACCGCAAGCTGACGAGATAATCGTCTCGCGGTTTGGTGACGGCATTTGGTCCTCTTTACCGCGCCCCTGCGCATTTGGACCTTCGCCGACGGCAGCTCGCATTTCATGAGCGTTCCGGAGGAGTTTACCGGCGAAATCAGGGTGCACGCGATGGAGACCCCGCGCGGCTTCGGGTCGGTAAAGGTCGAGGCGACGGTCCAGGACTTCACCTGGCGCACCTCGATATTCCCGTCGAAGAGCAGCGGCGGCTATTTCCTCCCGGTCAAGATCGAGGTGCTGCGCAAAACCGGCATTGCCGCCGAGGACGAGGTCACGGTCGCGCTGAAACTCTTGTAGCGCTGGCAATGCATTCCAGGCCGGACTGAATAGCCCGTCCGAACGGGTTTAAGGCGTCTTGTCGGCGGGATGTCGGGGATAGCTTTCCTGCTGGTGGTCGATCTTGTCCTGCTTGTCGACGCCCTCGCGCGCTTGCGGGTCGCGCACCCGGTCAAGCTCGGCTTGGGTGGCGATGTCTTCCTGAAGGTTGCCGCCCGAGCTCCCGCCCTGTCGCGGAGCAGGCTCTGCCCGGTCGATGAGGTCGCTATCGTCGTGGTCGCGCGCGGTTTCGGTGCGGCGGTTTTCCATGATCGTCTCCTTGCCCCCAAGGAACGGCCAGTGGAGAGTGCTGTTCCGGCGGATTGCGACAAACGGAACCATCTCCCGAGGCGTCCGGTTGAGGGCGGGTGCAGGGCCTGACCGACTTCTTGAACAGCGCGGAAAATGCAAGCAGCGGCGCGGCTGCCCCGCCGGTGCACGGCGCGCACCTGTTCGGCGTGACCCTGATCGGCGCGACCCACGACAACCTTCACAAGCTGCTCCTGACCATCGGCGCGGTGGTCGTCGCATGGCTGCTCACCGTGGCCATAAGAGCGTTCCTCGGGCTGTTCATCGGTAGCCGCAGCGGCACCCGCTTCCAGTTCTGGGCCAAGCAGGGCGTCAGCCTGATCGTCGCGGCGATCCTGATCGTCGGCATCATGTCGATCTGGTTCGACAATCCGGCGCGGCTCGCGGGAGCACTCGGCTTGATCGGCGCGGGGATCGCCTTCGCCCTGCAGCGGGTGATTACGGCGGTTGCCGGCTATTTCGTCATCCTGCGCGGCAAGACCTTCAACGTCGGCGACCGGATCATGATGGGTGGAGTGCGCGGCGACGTCATCGATTTGAGCTTCATGCAGACGCAGATCATGGAAATGGGCCAATCGCCGAAGGAGCAGGGCGATGCGCCGTCAATGTGGGTGCGCAGCCGCCAGTTCACTGGACGCATCGTCACGGTCACCAATGCCAAGGTGTTCGACGAACCGGTGTACAATTACTCGCACGACTTCCCGTACATCTGGGACGAGATCAACCTGCCGGTCAGGTACCAGGATGACCGGTCGAAAGCCGAATCGATCCTGCTCCAAGCGGCTCGCCGCCATGCCGTCACCCGCGACAAGATCGGCGACGAGGAAGTCAAGCGGCTGGAGGATAATTTCGGGATCAAGGTGGGCGACATCGACCCGCAAACCTTCTGGCGGATCACTGACAATTGGCTGGAGATCACGGTCCGGTTCCTTG
The DNA here is from genome assembly GCA_025981625.1 of Sphingomonas sp. Next base: position 1,805 of record JAICXF010000037.1, read on the forward strand.
CGCCCGACCACGGGATCCGGCGCATCAAGGACGAAATGAGCCGCGATATTCTGAGCGGGCTCGATGAGGCGAAGATGGGCATCGCCTCCGGAACTTATGCAGTTGTGGAGGTGCCTCCGATCAGGATCGAGCCCGTGGGCACTCCAGGATAGTTTAGCGGCGCTTCCGGGCGAGATCGTCCGCCGCTTTGGCGAAGCCGCTCGCCATCTCATCCAGCACCCTGCTCGTCTCGCGATCGTAAGTCGCACCGGCCAGCCGCCGACAGCGTTCGGCCTGTTCGAGGAGCGCTTCGCTTTGCTCGTTGGTGACGTCGATCAGCATGTTCACAGCGCCGGTGAACGTGCCGGATCGATCGAACAGGGGAGTGGGGTAAGGCCTGAAGGCGACGCGCGTTCCGTCCGGCCGTTCGGCGATTGCGATCGTGTCGCGGATCGGCCGTCGTTCCTTGATCGCCTGCGCCATTGGGCAGTCCTCATGGCGCAAGGGTTCGCCTGCCGTGGTGAAGAGCTGCCAGGTGACGCACCAGCGATCATGGCCGAGTTCGGGTTCGCGGCCCGCGAAGTCGGTGCAGGCGCGGTTCCAATAAGTCACGTCGCCGTTCGGGTCCGTGGTGTAAACCGGAGCGGGAAGCTCGTCGAGAATCGCTGCGCATTCCGGCCCCGGGACGCGGAGTGCATTCAGCGCAGTATCGAGCAGATGTTCGGGATCGTGCCGAGCAAGCATGGGTTCGCGAATCAGCTTTTTTTAACCTAGGTTGGAGTGCACAACCGCCGGTGCTTGGCGCTGTTCCCCCCGTGGAGACAAAAACAAAGCAGCTGTGTCGATTGGACAACAGTCGTCGACTCGATGCGGCTGCGAAATATCTGTGGATGAACCATCCACAGCGCGTGACCTAACGCAGGCGCTTGACGAGCAGGCGCCCGTCGTCGCCGCTCTTCACTTCGAAGTTGGGCACCGCCTTGATGAGGTCCGACAGCCGCGTGAAACCATAGTTGCGGGCCGCAAAGCTGGATACCGCCTTGGCCCTCTGGCCGAGCTCCGAAAGCGGGGTATAGCCTTCCTCGTCGCGTTTCGAGGCCTTGTAGGCGGAGCCGAGCACCTGGAGCAGCTCGGGGTCGACCGGACGCTGCCCCTTGCCGGTTGCGGGCTGCTCGAGCTCCTCGTCCTCGAGCACCAGCGCACCGACGTCGAAAAATCGCGTGCACGCCTGCTGGAACGACAGCGGCGTCTTGGCGGTGCCGAAGCCATAGACGTCCAGCCCGTCCTCTCGCAGGCGCTGGGCGAGCGGCAGGAAATCGCTGTCCGACGACATGATCCCGAACGCGTCGACATTGCCGCGGTAGAGCAGGTCCATGGCGTCGATGGTCATGCGCATGTCGGTCGCGCTCTTGCCCTTCACGACGTCGAACTGCTGCATCGGCACGATCGAGTGCGAGCCGGTGAGGTTGCCCCAGCCCTTGAGGCTCGCTTTGGCCCAATTGCCGTACGCGCGCCGGATGTTGATCGTGCCGAGCTCGCCCAGGACGAGCAGCACCTGGTCGAGATGGTCGGGCGAGGTATTGTCGGCGTCGATCAGCAACGCGACATTGGATTCCTGTTCGACGCTGCGCTCGCGCATTTCCGAGTCCCTCTTTTCCTGCTCTCTAGCGCGGCATCCCGGAATGACCACCGCTCGGCGCACCGGAATTCCCAACCTGAACCACGGATGATCACTCCGGGAACGAAACGCCTTTTGAAGCACTTATCCGGGCAAAGGGGGCGCGTTGAGGAAGGGACAAGACAATGCGGAAACTTGGTCTTGCAGCAGCCCTCGCCGCCACGGTTGCGGTGGCCGGTTGCGCTGAATATCCAGATCAATACGGTTACGGCCCATACGGCTATAACAACGGCTATTATAACAACGGTTATTACGCGAACGGTTACGGCCAGCCTTATTACGGCAACGGCTACCGCGACAACACCGGCGCTAATGTCGCGACGGGCGCGGCGATTGGCGCTGCGACGGGCGCGGTTGCCGGCGCGGTTCTTCCGGGCGTGAGCGTCGGTGGAGGCGCGGTTGCCGGCGCCATCCTCGGCGGCGTTCTCGGCGCAGTCGTCAACGGCCACCAATATTATCGGGATACGCGCGGCACGTGCTACTATGTCGACCAGTATGGACAGCCGCACTACGATTACGGCGTCCGCTGCTAACTCTCGGCTGACCCGTTCTTAAGCCGTTCGACGGGGCGCAAGGGATCTTGCGTCCCGTCAATTTTTGAGTGCGCTTCCACCGCTTTCGCCACGCATGGCGCACACTTGGCCCGTTTGCCGGAACGAAACTGCCGTTCCCACACTGAATCCGGGGAGCGGACCGGGCGGAGCTGTGGAAGGACGACGAAATGAAACACCTGCTAGTTTCAGCTGCTGCCGCGACCAGCCTCGCGCTGGGCGGCTGCGCAACCAACCCCCAGACCGATCACATGATCGCCAGTGAAGCTACTGGGGCGGCGATCGGCGCGGGTGCCGGCGCGGTCGCGGGATCGATTATTCCAGGCATCGGAACGGGCGCAGGCGCGGTTGCGGGCGGCGTTCTCGGGGCAGCGGTCGGGGCCGTTATCGGCGGCCATCAATATTATCGTGATACCCGCGGCTATTGTTATTACGTCGATCGAAACGGACAGCCGCATTACAATTACGACACAAGGTGTTAGTCAGTCATACTCAGGCGGGGTGGAAGGAACCTTCCGCCTCGTCGAGTATGTAGAGGAGCCCCTCGGCGATCGAGAAATGCGCCCCGTGGAGCTTGAGCGTTCCGGCCTTCTCTCGTTCAGCAATCCACGGGAATGTCCGTAGGTTGGCGAGGCTGACCTTTACCGCCGCTCGTTCCATGTCCCGGAACGCGGCTCGATCCAGCTCCTCGTGGCGCGCCCGCACGTCGTCGCTGGTTTCCTTGAGCATCCCCACCCAGTCGGCGATGAAATGGCCTTCGCCCGGCGGCGTATTGTCGAATTGGCCGGTCAGCGCGGCCGCGCACCCGCCGCACATGCCATGGCCCATGACGAGGATTTCGCCGACCTTGAGCTGAGTCACCGCGAACTCCAGCGCCGAGGACACGCCATGATAACCGTGGCTCGTCTCGTAGGGTGGCGCTAGCGCGGCGATATTCCGGACGACGAACATCTCGCCGGGGCTCGCATCGAAGATCTGGGCCGGGTCGCTCCGGCTGTCCGCGCAAGCGAGTATCATCACCTGCGGGCTCTGACCTTCGGCCAAATCCGCCCAGCGTTGGCGCTGCCGTGCCCAATCCTGTTCGCGGAAGCGGCGATAGCCCTCGATCAGCTTGGTCATGTACGGCATGGCTTGCGGCTAACGGCCGAGGGCAGGGGTGGCAAGGTCTGACTCCAGTCGCTATCTGGCCGCCCATGAATGCCCCCGCCGCCGTCCCGCCGAAGCAGCGCAAACCCGACTGGATCCGAGTGAAGGCGCCGGTCAGTGAAGGCTATCACCAGACCCGTCGCCTGATGCGCGAGCTCAACCTCGCGACCGTCTGCGAGGAGGCGGCCTGCCCGAACATCGGCGAATGCTGGACCAAGAAGCACGCGACGGTGATGATCCTGGGCGACACCTGCACGCGCGCCTGTGCCTTCTGCAACGTGAAGACCGGCATGCCGCGCGCCGTCGACCCCCTGGAGCCGGAGCACGTCGCGACCGCGGCTGCCGAGCTCGGTCTCGAGCATATCGTGATTACCTCGGTCGACCGGGATGATTTGCCCGACGGCGGAGCACGTCAGTTCGTGAAGGTCATCGAGGCGCTCCGTCGGCGCACCCCATCGACAACGATCGAAATTTTAACGCCGGACTTTCGCAATAAAAGCGAAGCGGCGGTCGACGAGATCGTTGCCGCCGGACCCGACGTCTACAATCACAATCTGGAAACGGTGCCGCGGCTGTATCCGACGATACGCCCGGGCGCGCGCTATTACGCCTCGCTGCGCCTGCTCGAGAGCGTCAAGCGCAAGGCGCCGCAGATCTTCACCAAATCCGGCGTGATGGTCGGCCTTGGGGAGCAGCGGCTCGAAGTTCACCAGGTGATGGACGACATGCGTTCCGCCGGAGTCGATTTCCTGACGATGGGCCAATATCTCCAGCCCACGCCGCGTCACGCCAGGGTCGAGGAGTTCGTCACTCCAAAGGCGTTCGATGCTTATGCCGCGATTGCCCGCGCCAAGGGCTTCCTGCTCGTCGCCGCCTCACCGCTGACGCGGTCCAGCTATCATGCCGGAGACGATTTCAAGAAGATGCAGTCTGCACGCAACGCACAGCTGGAGCGTTTCGGGGCATGAAGAACCTCCCTGCGAGCGCAGCTCGTGGGGAGGCGGACCGCTCAGCGCAGCTGAGTGGTGGAGGGGCCTCCTCGAGCCCCGCGTGCCCCCTCCGTCAGCGCTTCGCGCTGCCACCTCCCCATTGCTGCGCAACAGGGAGGATCTAGTTGCCGCGCCACAGCGAGACCAAGCACTTACCCTACACGCCCGAGCAATTGTTCGACCTCGTCGCCGACGTTGCCCGCTACGACGAGTTCCTGCCGTGGGTTGTCGCCGTGCGCATCCGCTCATCGAGCGAGACCGAGACGGTGGCAGACCTGGTGGTGGGCTTCAACGCGTTCAAGGAGCGGTTCACCAGCCGCGTTCACAAGGAACCGCCGAGGCGCATCTGCGTCGACTATGTCGAGGGGCCGCTCAAATATCTGCACAATGAATGGACATTCGACCGCGCGCCGGATGGCGGCACGAACCTGTCCTTCTCCGTCGATTTTGCCTTCAAGTCCCGGCTGTTCGAGACTCTCGCCGGATCGATGTTCGACCGCGCTCTTCGGCGGATGACGTCGGCGTTCGAACAGCGCGCGGCGGCGCTCTACGGCATGAGCAGTTCGAGCGCGCAAAGCGCCGCCTGAAGGCGCACGCCGGAGCGCGTCTTTTCATCGAAGAATTTCTGATCCGCCACGATCCGGGCAGGGTCGGCGTCGCGCTCCGCACGAGCGAAGACGACTGTGCCGACCGGCTTCTGCGGCGTCCCTCCGCCTGGACCCGCGATGCCGGTGATGGCCACCGCCACATCGGCATCGGACGTCGCCAGCGCTCCCCGGGCCATCGCCCAGGCAGTGGCGACACTGACCGCGCCAAACGTGTCGACGACTTCTTCGGAGACCTTCAGCTCGGCGATTTTGGCCGCATTGGAATAGGTTACGTAACCTGCTTCGAACATTTCCGAAGCCCCGGAAATCTCCGTGAGCGCCGCGCAGACGAGACCGCCGGTGCAGCTTTCGGCGACTGCAACCCGGCGCCCGGCCTTCCGGTTCGCCTCAACAACCTCGCGCGCGCGGTCCACCAGCTGCTTGGGAAGAAGTGAATCTGTCACCGCCTAGAAACCCATCCGGATATTTGCGACCGCCTGGGCAGCAATACCCTCGCGGCGGCCGGTAAAGCCGAGCCCTTCGGTCGTCGTCGCCTTCACGCTGACCTGGTCAACGCTCAAACCGGCAATTTCGGCAATCCTCGAACGCATTGCAGCGCGAAAGGGACCCACCCGGGGAGTTTCGGCGATGACCGTGCAATCGACATGGTCGATTACCGCGCCTCTGCTTCTGACCAACTCCACAACATGGGCGAGGAACAGTGCCGACGGCGCATCCTTAAAGCGCGCGTCGGACGGCGGGAAATGTTCGCCGATGTCGCCCAGCCCCGCGGCACCGAGCAAAGCATCGGTAATCGCGTGCAGCACGACGTCGGCATCGCTGTGGCCGGCAAGGCCGCGCTCGTGGGGGATCTGCACCCCGCCGAGCATGATCGGGCCATCGCCGGAAAAGGCGTGGACGTCGAACCCCATGCCGGTCCGTGGTGTGAGGCGCCCAATCAACCATTGCTCGGCGCGCTCGAAATCGGCGCGGACCGTAAGCTTCTCGAGCGCCGGATCGCCCTCGACCGCGGCGACCTTCATTCCAGCGGCACGAAGCACCGTCGTTTCGTCGGTTGGGGAGGCGCCCGACCACAGCTCATAGGCGGACTTGAGCGCGTCGACCCGGAACGCCTGTGGAGTCTGCACGCGGCCGAGGCCTGTCCGCTCAACCGGCTCGCCAACGCCATCGTCGATCCGGGCAAGGGTATCGCTGACCGCAAGCACCGGGGCGGCACCCTCGAAGAATTCGAGGCTCGCGATCAGGCGGTCGATGACGGCGGGCGGACAGAAGGGCCGGGCGGCATCATGCACGAGCACCGCATCGGCCTCGATGACAGCCAGTCCCGCGCGGACCGAATCCGCCCGCTGGGCACCACCGTCGATGAGTGTCCCGACGTCGAGGCCGTTCAGCGCTGCCGACGCGTTCTCCTGCTGTCCGTCCGCAACCACGACGCGCACCGCTCCCACGGCTGGATGATGGATCAGCGATTCCACCGCCCAGCGAAGGACTGGCTTGCCCCCAATTGTCCGGAACTGCTTTGGAATGTCGCCGCCCATCCGGGAGCCGCTTCCGGCAGCGACGATGAGCGCGGTGGTGGTCACGGCGCGGGCCTCTACGGCGGCTTGCCTTGTCCGCCAAGCGCTGATCCATTATCTGCGCGGCTTCCATGACCGCTTTGAACCCCATTCGGATCGGCCCGGTAGAGGTCGCGTCGCCAGTTATCCTGGCGCCGATGACCGCCGTCACCGACCTGCCGTTCCGACGCATGGTCAAGCGCTATGGCGCGGGGCTGACCGTGAGCGAGATGATCGCGAGCCAGGCGATGGTCCGCGAAACCCGCCAGTCGCTCCAGAAAGCGATGTGGGACCCTGCCGAAGAGCCGGTCTCGATGCAGCTCGCCGGGTGCGAGCCGAGCGTGATGGCCGAAGCCGCAAGGATCAACGAGCAGCGCGGCGCGGCGATCATCGACATCAACATGGGTTGCCCCGTCAAAAAGGTCGTCAACGGCGAGGCCGGATCGGCGCTGATGCGGGACCTGCCGCTCGCGGCCAAGCTGATCGAGGCGACGGTCAAAGCCGTGAAGGTGCCGGTCACGCTGAAGACCCGGATGGGCTGGAACCACGACAATCTGAACGCCCCCGAGCTCGCCCGCATCGCGCAGGACCTCGGGGTCCAGATGATCACCATCCACGGCCGCACCCGCTGTCAGATGTACAAGGGCGAGGCGGACTGGGCTTTCGTCCGGCGGGTGAAGGAAGCTGTCTCGGTCCCGGTGATCGTCAACGGCGACATCTGCTCGATCGAGGACGCGCGCGAGGCGCTTCGCCAGTCAGGTGCCGACGGCGTGATGTTCGGCCGTGGCGCGTATGGACGGCCCTGGTTGATTGCCCAGGTGATGAGCGAGCTCGGTGGCGGAGGGGCTCGCCCGGACCCCAGCCTCGACGAGCAGCTCGACACGATGCTGGAGCAATATGACGAGATGCTGGAGCTTTACGGCACCCAGACGGGCGTCAATCTGGCCCGCAAGCATATCGGCTGGTACACCAAGGGGCTGCCGGGCTCGGCCGAGCTTCGTAATCGCGTCAACCAGCAGGACGATCCAGCTGTGGTCATCCGCATGTTGCGCGAATTCTATTCACCCTGGCTGAAGCGCAGCGCCGCCTGAACCGAATAAAGCCGTCACAGCTGTGTTTTTGATGCAACGCTCGGCGCAACCATGCTAGGGCGGGCGCGAATGGACGCGCGTACGGCCGACTCACCGGTCATCTCCCAACAACAAAGCTGGCTCCAGCGGGAGCGGGCGAGCGGTCGCTTCTATGATCGCATCGCATGGGTGATCGCTTTGATCCTGGTCGGGATCATGGCGCTGAGCTTCTGGCTCCTGAGACGCGGCGCGGAGCCTGGCACTTTGTTGTCACCGCCGCTCATTGCCCTGCTGCTGATCGCCAATCTGCTGCCGGCAATTACGCTGATGGCGCTCTACGCGCGCAGGGTCGCGGTTCGGCGGGCCGAGCGGGGCGGGCTGGGAAGCGGTCGGCTGCACATCCGGCTGGTCGCGCTGTTCACGGCCATCGCCGCGGTGCCGACCGTGCTGGTGGCGATTTTCGCCTCGCTGCTGTTCCAGAGCGGTCTCGAATTCTGGTTTTCCAACCGCGCCCGCAACATGCTCGAGAACACGGTGCAGATCGCGCGCACCAGCTACGATCGCGAGGTCGAACGGGTCGCCAACGAAACGGTCACAGCCAGTTCGGATCTCGCCGGATATCTGCGGATGACGACCATCGACGACCCGCGCTTTGCCGTCGCCTTCGCCAAGAACCAGGTACTCAACCGCGGTCTCTCGGAAGCCATCATCTTCACCTACGGCCCGGACAAGCAGATCCGCACGCTCGCTCTGGTCAATCCGTACGATCGCGCGCTGGACAAGGTCATCACGCCGGATCGCATCACTGCGCTTGGCAGCAAGCCGAGTGTCCCCGTCAACTCCTCGGACCGGATCGGAGCGCTCACTCGGCTCGACTACGGGCCGAATACCTATCTCTACGAAGCGCGCGTTTTCGATCCGCAATTCCGCCAGCAAATCCAGCGCTCCAGCGACGTGCTTCACGATTACCAGTCGCTGCTGAGGCGTTCTCGAGTGAACCAGCTTCGCTTCAACGGAGCGCTGTTGCTCGGTGCGCTGGTCATCGTCGGCCTGTCGATTCTCACCGCCCTCCGGCTGGCGGACCGACTGGTCCGCCCCGTCGGCGAGCTCGTGACTGCGGCGGGACGGATCGAGGAAGGCGACTTTTCCGCGCGCGTGCCGGAGGCGAAGAGCGAGGACGAGGTGCAGACGCTCGCCACCGCCTTCAACCGGATGGCCGGGCGCCTCGACGAGCAAACCAACGAACTGCGCACCGCCAATACGCAGCTCGAAACGCGCCGGGCGTTCATCGAGGCGGTGCTGTCGAGCGTCACCGCGGGTGTCGTGGCCGTCGACAGCCGGCTGCACATCCTGCTGCTCAATCGTTCCGCCGAAAGACTGCTGCAAAAGGGCGAGGGCGATATCGGAGGACGCAATCTGGCGGCGGTTTCGCCCGAGCTGGACGAATTCATCCGCGGCGATCAGGCCGAGGCCAACGTGCTGGTCAGCGCCGACGACGGTCAGCGAACGCTGGCGGTCAAGCGAGTCCGCTACCAGGATGGCGCCGTCCTGACGTTCGACGACATCACCGATCAGCTCTCCGATCAGCGCCGCGCAGCCTGGTCGGACATCGCGCGGCGGATCGCCCACGAGATCAAGAACCCGCTCACTCCCATCCAGCTCGCCGCCGAGCGGCTTCAGCGACGGTTCGGCAAGGAGATCAGCTCGGACACAGACACCTTCGAACGGCTGACCGGGACCATCGTACGCCAGGTCGGCGACCTCAGGCGGATGGTCGACGAATTCTCCAACTTCGCGCGGATGCCCAAGCCCGTGTTTCGCGACGAGAACGTGCATGAGATCGCTCGCCAGGCCCTGTTCCTGCACGAGGTGGCGCATCCGGCGATCGCTTTCGCGATCGATCCGTCCGAAGGCGACTTCCGCATGGTTTGCGACCGGCGCCAGCTTGCGCAGGCGCTGACAAACATTGTCAAGAATGCTGTGGAAGCCATTGAAAGCCGTATAATTCGTGGCGAGCACAGTCTGGCGGGCGATCGTGTCGACCTGAAGATGAGAAAGCAAAACGGAAGCCTTGTCATCGACGTGCTCGACACCGGAATAGGGCTTCCCGAAAATCGCGAACGGCTGACCGAACCTTATGTGACGACGCGGGTGAGGGGTACCGGCCTCGGCTTGGCGATCGTCAAGAAGATCGTGGAAGAGCATCTCGGCGACATCGCGTTTCTCGATCGTCCGGGCGGAGGAACGCACGTTCGCATCGCGTTCGACACGGCTCGCCTCGCTGCACTCGCGGGCGAGACGCACCATGGCTCGACCGAGGAGCACAATTACAATGATGAGGAAGCCTGATGGCGCTTGAAGTGCTCGTAGTGGACGACGAGGCCGATATCCGCGACCTCGTCAGCGGTGTGCTGGAAGACGAGGGCTATGCGGTCAGGACCGCCGCCGACAGCTCGCAAACGCTCGATGCAATCGAGGAGCGGCGTCCGTCGATGGTGCTGCTGGACGTTTGGCTGCAGGACTCGAAGCTCGACGGGCTGCAGTTGCTTCAGGAGATCAAGCACCGCGACGCGACGATCCCGGTGCTGATGATCTCCGGGCACGGTAACCTCGACACGGCGGTGGCGGCGGTGCGCGAGGGCGCAGTCGACTTCATCGAGAAGCCGTTCGAAGCCGAGCGCCTGATCTATCTCGTCGACCGCGCGACCGAGACCGACCGGCTGCGTCGTGAAAACCAGACGCTTCGGCTTCAGGTCGGGCAGGAAGACCAGCTTCACGGCAATTCGGTGGCCATCAACACCGTTCGCGCTACCCTCAAGCGGGTCGCTCCAACCGGCAGCAGGGTGTTGATTTCGGGTCCGCCGGGCGTCGGCAAGGAAATTGCCGCGCGCATGATCCACCAGTGGAGCCCGCGGGCGCGCGCGCCATTCATCGTCCTGTCGGCGGCAATGATGAGCCCCGATCGGGTCGAGGAGGAATTGTTCGGCAGCGAAGGGGAGGGGACAATGCGGCCCGGCCTGCTCGAACAGGCCCACGGAGGCACCCTGTTCCTCGACGAGATCGCCGACATGCCGCTCACGACGCAGGGCAAGATCCTGCGGGTCCTGACCGACCAGAGCTATACGCGGGTCGGTGGCCAGCGTGCGGTGAAGGTCGACGTTCGCGTGCTTTCGGCGACGTCGCGCAACCTGCAGGACGAGATCACCGCAGGACGCTTCCGCGAGGATCTTTTCTACCGGCTCAATGTGGTTCCCGTGAAGCTTCCGCCCCTACGGGAACGGCGGGAAGACATCCCCGAACTCGTCAGTCATTTCCTCGCGCGCTTTGCCGCAGAGCGCCGAATGCCCGCACCGGCGATGTCGGACGAGGCCATGGCGGCGCTCCAGGCACACGACTGGCCGGGTAATGTGCGCCAGCTTCGAAACATCATGGAACGAACGCTGATCCTTGCGCCGGGCGATCGCGTGCAGCGCATCGATGTCGACCTGTTGCCACCCGAAATCCTCGACAACCAGAACGTGATGAGCGGCGCCAACTCGGCCATGGCCATCATGGGCAGTCCGCTTCGCGAAGCGCGCGAATCGTTCGAGCGCGAGTATCTCAAGATCCAGATCCGGCGGTTTTCGGGCAACATCTCGCGAACCGCGTCGTTCATTGGAATGGAGCGCTCGGCGCTGCACCGGAAGCTCAAGGCGCTTGGCATCGGTGAGAAGCGGGAGGGCGAGGAGTAGGAGGCGGCGCATGGCGGCCCGTTCGCTGAGCCTGCAGGATCATTTCCTGAATAGCCTTCGGCGGGCCAAGGTGCCGCTCACCATCTTCCTCGTGAAAGGAGTCAAGCTTCAGGGCATTGTCACCTGGTTCGACGCCTTTTCGCTGCTGCTTCGGCGCGAAGGCACTTCGCAGCTCGTCTACAAGCATTCCATCTCGACCATCATGCCGGCTGAGGTTCCCCGCGACTTCACGCCGGGCGCAGCCGCAGCCGACGGTGGCAAGGGAGTCTTGCAAGACCTGTTCCTCGCCGCGGCAACGCGCGAGCAGGAGAGCATGACATTGTTCCTGGTCAACGGTGTCATGCTTCAGGGCACCGTCAGCGGCTTCGACCAGTTCTGCGTTTTTCTCGAGCGAGGCGGTCACGGGCAGCTGGTGTACAAGCATGCGATTTCGACGCTTCAGCCGGCCAGTCCGTTAAACCTTGGGTCGGAGCAGGACAGCGACCGGGAGGATCAGGCTTGAACGCGTTCGACGGGAATGGCGCCATCGAGGTCGCACGCGGCGAACGAGCAGTCATCGCCGTGCCCGAGCTGCCGCGCGAAGGATCGCGCCACTCGGCCGAGGCGCGGGTCGAAGAAGCCGAAGGGCTGGCCGAGGCGATCGGCATCGAGGTGGTGGCGGCGCGGCCGTTCCGTGTCCGGACGATCAGGCCCGCCACCTTGCTTGGCAAGGGCCAGGTGGAGGAAATCGCCGAATCCGCGAAAGCCGAGGGCGCGGGACTGCTCATCGTCGACGCGGCGCTCAGCCCGGTGCAGCAGAAGAATCTGGAGGAGGAGGTCGGCGCCAAGGTAATCGACCGCACGGGACTGATCCTCGAGATTTTCGGGGAGCGGGCCGCGACAGCCGAGGGACGGCTGCAGGTCGAGCTTGCCCATCTCGACTATCAGGCTGGTCGGCTGGTGCGGAGCTGGACCCACCTCGAGCGGCAGCGCGGCGGCTTCGGGTTCCTCGGCGGGCCCGGCGAAACCCAGATCGAGGCCGACCGGCGAATGATTCGTGACCGCATGGCGAAGATCCGCCGCGAACTCGACCAGGTGAAGCGGACACGTACACTGCACCGTGACCGGCGCCAGCGCGCGCCGTGGCCCGTGGTCGCTCTGGTCGGCTATACGAATGCGGGGAAATCGACATTTTTCAACCAATTGACGGGCGAAGCTGTGTTCGCGGAGAACCTTTTATTCGCAACGCTCGACCCGACAATGCGCGACATCAAGCTTCCCGGCTTCGACAAGGTCATTCTCTCTGACACGGTCGGCTTCGTCTCCGACCTTCCGACAGAGCTCATCGCCGCCTTCCGGGCGACCCTGGAGGAGGTGCGCGAGGCTGACCTCCTCGTCCACGTCCGCAACATGGCGCATCCGGACCGGGAGGCGCAGCGAGATGACGTGGAAGACGTTCTGACGTCGCTCGGCTTGTCCGAAGAGGGCGCTCCGCCGAGAGTGGAAGCGTGGAACAAGGTGGATCTGGTCTCCGGTGATGAACGCAAGCGCCTGGAAGAGGAGGCGAAACGGCGCGATGACGTCATCCCGATCTCGGCGGTCACCGGAGAAGGCCTGGAAGCTCTGCGTGAACTGATGGCGACCAGACTGCGCACTGGTGAGCAGGTGCACCGGATCAGGATCGCCGCTGCGGATGGTAGCAAGGTTGCGTGGCTGCACTCGCGCGGAGAAGTTCTCGATCAGCGACTCGACGATGACGAATTGGAGCTGTCGGTCAGGCTTTCGCCCGACAATTGGGCGCGTTTTCAGGCGCTGGAGTCCGCCTGAATTCTCTTCGCCGCGGCCCAGAGCGCTTCCTTTTCGTCGAGCGAAAGATCGGTAAATCCGGGTTCCTGCTCGATCGCGCGGAAACGTAGCTCGAACTTGCGATTGGCTTGCCGCAGCGCAGCCTCGGGCTCGATGTTGAGATGACGTGCGAGGTTCACCACGGCGAACAGCAGGTCGCCAAGCTCCTCGAACTTCGGATCGTGCGCCGTTTCGGCGTCGAGTTCCGCCAACTCCTCGTCCACCTTCGCTCGCGGTCCTGACGAATCCGGCCAGTCGAAGCCAACGCGAGCAGCACGGCGTTGAAGCTTGGCGGCGCGTTCGAGCGCAGGCAGTGCAAGCGCCACTCCGGCAAGCGCGCTCTGGTCGGGATCGGCGGCGCGCTCCTCGGCCTTGATCTTCTCCCACAGGTGATGACCGCCATGCTCGGCGTCGCCGAAGATATGAGGATGGCGGCGCTCCATCTTGTCGCAGATGCGCGAGATGACGTCATCCAGCGTGAACAACCGGGCTTCCTCGGCCATTTGCGCATGGAAGACGACCTGGAGCTGGAGATCGCCAAGCTCGTCCGCCAGCGCGTCCATGTCATTGCGCGCAATGGCATCGGCGACTTCGTAGGCTTCCTCGATCGTGTAGGGGGCAATCGTGTCGAAGGTCTGGACCGTGTCCCATTCGCATCCGCTCACCGGATCGCGCAGCCGCCGCATGATCTCGACGAGCCGCTCAAGCGCCACCAGGGGACTCTTTTCTGTCGTCGTCTCGAAGTATGATAATATGCATTATGTAAACCACAGAGAGTATCAGGAAGTCAGAACCAGCCATCGTCCCTCCACGCCCCACCGGCTCAGCGATGACAGATAGTTCATGCCGAGCACGTTGAGATCGTCGTTGTCCGCAATCTCCAGCCCGACGTCGCGTCGAGTGATCCCGCCGATCGTCAATTCGTCGGCCCGGCCGCTGGCAACCCGGATGACGCCGTTGCCGGTGCGAACGTAGAGATCGCGTCGTGGCGAAATCTGCACGCCAGCCGCCCTGGCCGTGTCGCGGTCGATGGTGGTGGTCGTCGCGCCGCTATCGATGAGGAACTTGACGTCATGGCCGTTGAGCTTCGCAGCGACCCAGAAATGACCGTCGATGGCCATCGGGATGCGGGTTTCACGGCCTTGCTCCACGGGCGTGCCCAGTGCCTCGGCACGAAGCCGCTGCGCTACCCAGCCGAGGTTGTCGCGAAAGGTGAACAGCACGAACCCTGCGGCGAAAATGGCAACCCAGGTGAGCACCATCGTGATCAGCTTCGCCGCCGGCTCTCGGCGGGTCATCAGCGTGCCCAGGACCAGCATGATCGCCATCAGCAGATATACGCCGCCCAGCATCAGGTCGTTGGTCATCATGAAGCGATCTCGAGTCCATCATAGGCCGGCGATGCCCAGTCGGGCAGCTCCGCGCACAGCTGACGATAATCGAGGCCGTTGCCCATGTGGACCAGATAAAGCTGCCCGACCCGCAAGTCCCGCGCGGCGGCAAGCACGCCATCAAGATGCATGTGCGTCGGGTGCGGCCTGCGCGTCAGGCAATCGGCTATCCAGACGTCCACACCTTCGTAAAGTGCGGTCATGTCGTCGCTTAGCTGATTGAAGTCTATGGCATATCCTGCCGAGTAGCTGCCTTCGTCGAAACGCAGCCCGAGCGTGGTCAGGTCACCGTGAGGCTGGTCGACAAACCGGATGCTCGCATCGCCGAACAACAATTCTTCCCCGAGCTCCCGCGCTTCGCAGATCGGCCGGTAGAAGTTCGATGGATCGAACACGTACCCAAACCGCCGTTTGAGGTCCTGAAGAACGTCGGCGCGGGCGTGAAGCGGTACTGGACCGCCAATCGCCTGCGACACCGGCCGAAGCTCGTCGATCCCGTGGCAATGATCTCCATGGACGTGAGTGACGATCACGCCCGAGAGACGCGCAACGTCGGCGGCCAGCAGCTGCTGCCGAAGGTCAGGGCCGCAATCCACCAGCATGCGTTCGCCGGCGCTTTCGACGAGGATCGACGTCCTCAGTCGTGAATTGCGCGGCTCGGTCGGATCGCACGCGCCCCACTCATTCCCGATCCTCGGCACGCCGGTCGACGTGCCGCAGCCGAGAATCCGGGTCTTCACGCCGCCTTGCGAAAGAGTCTGAAGAAGTTGGCCGTCGTCGCTTCGGCGAGCTGCTCAGGCTTCTCTCCCCTAAGGTCGGCAACGAATGCGGCGGTATCGGCGACAAAAGACGGTTCGCACTTGTGTCCGCGATGCGGCACTGGAGCGAGGAACGGGGCATCGGTCTCGACCAGCATCTGGTCAGCCGGAAGCCACTTCGCCGTGTCCTGGAGATCCTGGGCGTTCTTGAACGTCACAATTCCCGACAGCGAAACGTAGAAGCCGAGATCGAGTCCCTTGCGGGCCAGGTCAGCCGAGCCGGTAAAGCAGTGAAGAACGCCGGTGACGCCCCCTTCCCTCACCGCCGACGTCAGGATCTCCGCGGTGTCGGCTTCCGCTTCGCGCGTGTGGATGACGAGCGGGAGCCCTGTCTGCCTTGCTGCCTCGACGTGCGCCTCGAAGCGCTCGCGCTGCGCACGACGGTCAGACTTGTCGTAAAAATAATCCAGGCCGCACTCGCCGATGGCGATGACCCGCGGGTGATCGGCGGCTTCGACAAGCGCCGAGGCGCCAAGGTCCGGATGCGAGTCGGCTTCGTGCGGGTGCACGCCGACGCTCGCCCAGACGTCCGGCTCTCGCTCGGCGACAGCCACGATATCGGCCCATTCGCGCTGGCGGGTCGAGATATTGAGGAATCCGGAGACGCCACGTTCCCGTGCATTATCAAGCACTTCGGCCTGACGTTCTACCAAACCTTCGTAATTGAGGTGACAGTGGCTATCGATCAGCGTCACGCCGCGTTTTCCTCCTCGGGGAGCTCGAGGCGGGGGAACAGCGGCGCAGGTTGGGCGAGACGGAAATCACTTTCCGCCAGCGGCGAGTACCAGTGACCGTGAATGGCCTCGAAGGTGCGCAGCTCGGGGGCGATGCCCATCGCATCGAGCAACCGGTCGGCGCTCGCGGGAATGATCGGCAGCACGCCGACCGCCAGCACAGCGATGCAGATGTACAGCGTTGCCAGCACCGTCTGCATTCGTTCGGGATCGGTCTTGCGCAAGGCCCAGGGCGCCTGCTCGTCGATATAGGCGTTGCACGCGAACACCGCTTGGATCCACGCCTCGGTCGCCCGTGAAAAAGCGAATTCCTCGTACGCCGCCGGCATTGCCTCCCGCACGGTTCCGCAAACCACATCGAACAGGGCGTTGTCGGCGTCGTCGTGACCATGGATTTCGGGCAGCGCGGCGCCGCAATTCCGGACAATTTGCGTCAGCACGCGTTGAGCGAGGTTGCCGAAACTGTTGGCGAGCTCGGCATTGGCGCGATTGACGATCGCTTCGGGGCTGTAGCTTCCGTCCTGCCCGAAGGTGACTTCGCGCACCAGGAAATAGCGCAGCGCATCGACTCCGAACTTGTCCGCCAGCACCATCGGATCGACGACATTGCCGACGCTCTTCGACATCTTCTCGCCGCGGCTGAGCAGGAAGCCGTGGCCATAGACCTGTTTCGGCAGCTCGATCCCGGCGGACATC
>JAICXF010000088.1 GCA_025981625.1 Sphingomonas sp.
ATCGGGTGCCAGCTGCTGCTCGCGTCCACAGCGGCCGTCGAGCATCGTGCCGAAGTCGTAACCGGACACGGTGCAGCCGCTGATGACCACGTCCTCGGTCGAACACGGACGCCCGAGCGCATACGAACTCTTGAGAACAATGGCGTCGTCGTTGGGAGAGTTCACGCGGCAATCGGTCACGCGCACGCGCCTCACGCAATCGAGGTCGATCCCGTCGCGATCGGTGTCGATGCGCAGGCGATCGATCAGCAGATCTTCGACGCCCGTTGCGAGGACGGCCATGTGGCCGCCTTTCCGGATCGTCAGGTCGCGAAGAGTCACCGCGCGCGAATTCTTGAGCGCGATCGCCTTGTTCCCACGGCCAGCCATGTTGCTTTCGTCCGGCTCCAGGTGTGCGATTTCCTCGGGGCGCATTCCAGACATCGAGAGCGGGCGTTCGCCAACGTCCTTGCGCCAGCGAGCACCAGGACCATCCCGCGTCAGACCTTTCCCGTCGATCGTCCCGCGCCCGATGATCGCCACATTGTCGACGCCGTCGCCCCAGATCAGACTGTTGTGCCAATGGCTGTGGCCAAAGTCCTGGTACAGCTCACCGGTTCTATCCTCGGGCGGATCGTAGCGGCCCGCGTGAAACGCCGGATCGGCGGCTTCCAGAACGGCGCCTTCATCGATGATCAGCGTGACATGGCTGCGAAGGCTTATCGAGAAGGAAAGATAGCGCCCGCGCGAAAGCAGGACCGTGCCGCCTCCCGCGGCGGCCGCCGCCACAATCGCGTTGTTGATGGGATCGGTATCGAGATGCACCCCATCTCCAGCCGCGCCATAGTCCCGCGGATCGAACGTCCTGCTCATGCGAATGTCCGCCGGCGGATCACGGTTGCACCGGTCCCATGGCTGTGGAACGGGCGGACACCGTGAATCGAGTGCTTTCGATCAAGAGCAATGGCCGATTGGTAGCCGCCCTGTTGATCGCGCTGCTGGTCGCTTCCGCGTCGGTTGGCGCAGCCAGTGAGGGCCTTCGTTACAGTGACGGGTTCCGGTCCGGACTTCGTAACTGGGTTGTGGAGGCGGAGCAGCCGAGTCGCGTGACGGCGCGCGGCGGAGTTCTCGACATCGATTCGCCCGCCGGAATCACCGTCTGGTTCCGGCACGAGCTCTCGGGGCGGATCGCCATCGACTATGATGTGACGGCTGTGGCCTTGGGCGGACCGAACGATGCGGTCAGCGACGTCAATGCATTCTGGATGGCGACCGACAGCCGCGTCCCGTCGGGCAACGTGCTCGAACGCCGGAGAAGCGGCGCGTTCGCCGACTATGATCAGCTGCGCACCTATTATGTCGGCATTGGCGGGAACCGGAACTCGACCTCCCGGATGCGTCGGTACGTGGGCCGCCGAGGCGACCGCCCACTGCTTCCGCAGAACGATCTTTCGGCGCCGGAAGACCTGCTGCAGGCGAATCGACAATATCATATGAGACTCGTCGCGGACGGATCCCGGATCGAGGTGCTGCGGGACGGCAAGTCGATGTTCCGGATCAATGACCCGCGGCCTTATACGCACGGCTATTTCGGCTTCCGGACGACCAAGAGCCACTTGCAGATCAGGAACTTCCGCGTCCTGAAGCTCTGATTTCCGGAGGTCACGGGCAAGGGGCACCTCGCTGCAGGAGAAGTCGGAATGCTTGTAATTGCAATCCGACTGGCACAAAAGAACAATGTGGGATGGTCATCCATATTATGGGATAATCCGCAGATGGACTGCGCCGGATGAAGCTCATCCTGCCCCTTCTGCTTGCCGTAGCCGTGGGCGCACGGGCGCAAAACTGGCCGCACCAATACAAAATTGAGCCTGGCCAATCGCATTTTGCAGCCCAAGTGCCAGAAGGAAGCTATCGCGTAACGCTGACCTTCGGCGGCGGCCCCAAAGCGACGAGCACGACGGTCAAGGCTGAAGCGCGGCGCCTGATGCTGGAGGAAGTTCGGACCGCCCCCGGGCACACGGATACGCGCAGTTTTATCGTCAATGTGCGGACACCGGCTTTGGCCGCGCCGCCGAAGAATGCGCCTGGCGGTACGTCGGTTCGTCTCAAGGGCCGCGAGATCGGCAGCGCTACCTGGGACGACAAGCTCTCGCTCGAGTTCCTCGGTCCGGTCTCCGGAGTGCGCGAAGTCGATATCGAGCCAGTGGATGTCCCGACCGTCTATCTCGTCGGCGATTCGACGGTGACTGACCAGCAAGCCGAGCCGGCTGCGAGCTGGGGGCAGATGCTGCCCCGCTTTTTCCGGGCGGACGTCGCAATCGCCAACCATGCCGAATCGGGCGAAACCCTGAAGTCCTTCATAACCGAGCTTCGTCTGGCGAAGGCACTGTCGCGCATGAAGGCGGGCGACTGGATGATTATTCAGTTCGGCCACAATGACGAGAAGAAGCAGTGGCCGCAGACTTATGCCGATCCCCACTCCACCTATCCGGCATATTTGCGCGCATTCTTTGCCGAGGCCCGGCTGCGCGGAGCGACGCCGATCCTCGTTACGCCTACCGAGCGCCGCAACTTCGATGCCAGCGGGCATATCGTGCCGAGCCACGGCGATTACCCCGACGCGGTGCGCGCGGTCGCCCGGGAGGAAAAGGTCGGACTGATCGACCTCACGCGCATGACCACGACATTTTATGAGGCGCTCGGACCGCAGCGGTCACCGCTGGCCTTCAACGACGGTGGCAAGGACAAGACGCACCACGACAATTACGGCGCTTACGAGATCGCGCGGATGGTCGCGTCAAGTCTCGTCTCGGCCGACCCGCGGCTTGCGGCACATTTGCTGCCGGAAGGACGCAGCTACGATCCGGCGAAGCCCGATCCGCCGGAACGGTTCGCATTGCCGGCCAGCGCCGAGCACTCGGAGGTGAGACCGGATGGAAGCTGAGATCGACCGTCGTGCGCTGCTCGTCGGCAGCGTCGCACTGACCGCGGCGGTGCAGGCCCGGTCGCAAAATCCGGAACCGCCGAAGATCGAAAAAGTGCCTCTGTGGCCAGGGAGGCCACCGGGCGGAGAGCATGTCACCGTCCAGCAGCGGGCGGTGCGCCGATCGCCGACGTCGCCTCCTTCGGACATCGCCACCTATGGAGTCACGCGCCCAACACTGACGATCGTTCGTCCGCGTCGGCCGAACGGGACGGCGATGCTGCTCATGCCAGGCGGCGGCTACGAGCGCGTGGCGATGGAATCCGACGGAGGGGCAATTCCCCGCTATTTTGCGGAGCGTGGGTTCACCGTCGGAGCATTGCTCTATCGACTGCCTTATGATGGCTGGGCCGCCGGTCCCGACGCTCCCCTGCAGGACGCCCAACGCGCCTTTCGGCTGCTGGCTCGCGCTTCGGGTGCCGGTGCCCGCGTCGGAACGATCGGCTTTTCGGCCGGCGGTCACCTTGCCGGCATGCTGGCCACTCGTTTCGCCGAACGCACTTACGCGCCTATTGATGCCATCGATTCATTGCCCACGC
>JAICXF010000066.1 GCA_025981625.1 Sphingomonas sp.
GGCTTGCGTGAACATGGTTTCGTGCTGCCGGCGATGGTGGGGCTCACGGGACTCAGCATCATGGGCTATGCGCTGACGCTGCCCGAAGGCGGTCACGAGCCGATCTTCACGATGGCCGGCGTGCTCGTCCTCGCCCTTGGCCACCGCCTCAACGTGATGGCCGCGGAGTAGCGGAACGCTTGTCCGGCACCGGGTCAGGGTCTATCTCCAGACTTACTATCATGGGCCGGCACGATCATCAGCTTCACCAGGGAGATTCGCTCAAGGCGGCGGCGCGCGAGCGGCTGACGGACGAGGGCGAGCAGTGGACCGACATGCGCGCCGCGGTGTTCGACGCGCTGGCGAGCTTCGACAAGCCCGCAAGCGCCTATGAAATCGCCGAAAAGGTGTCGGCCAATCAAAGCCGGCGGGTGGCGGCGAACAGCGTTTACCGGATTCTCGACGTGTTCGTCGGCGCGAACCTCGCACGGC
This sequence comes from Sphingomonas sp., assembly GCA_025981625.1. Next base: position 472 of record JAICXF010000066.1, read on the forward strand.
GGGTCGAAAGCGCCAACGCGTACGTCGCCAACCGCCACCCCGGCTGCCTGCACGACTGCATCTTCCTCATCTGCGACACGTGCGGGCAGGCCGTGCATATCGATGACGACAAGCTCACCAGCGGAGTCCGCGAGGCGGCGAAGAGCGCGGGTTTCTCGGCGCCGCGGCCGGTTATCGAGGTGCGCGGCACGTGCGGGACTTGCGACGCCGACAGCTGAGCAATTGGTGAGGAATCGCTGAACGCGCTTCGCTTCTGGTGACTCCGGCAGCCGCCGCGCGTAAGGCCTCATGCGATGAGTGACCGTCCTGTAACGCCACTGCTCGACACCGTGCGGTTGCCCGCCGACCTGCGCGCGTTGAGCAAGGAACAGCTGCCCGAGCTGGCAGACGAACTTCGGCAGGAGACCATTTCGGCGGTCTCGGTAACCGGAGGGCATTTGGGCGCGGGCCTGGGCGTCGTCGAACTGACGGTGGCGCTGCATTACGTCTTCGACACGCCCACGGATAAGCTGATCTGGGACGTTGGCCACCAGGCCTATCCGCACAAGATGCTCACCGGCCGCCGCGACCGGATCAGGACCCTGCGGCAGGGCGGCGGCCTCAGTGGCTTCACCCGGCGAGCCGAGAGCGAATACGACCCGTTCGGCGCGGCGCACAGCTCGACCTCGATCTCGGCGGCGCTCGGCTTCGCCATGGCGAACAAGCTGTCCGGCGATCGTGCCAAGGCGATCGCGGTGATCGGCGACGGCGCCCTGAGCGCCGGCATGGCCTATGAGGCGATGAACAATGCGGCGGCCGCCGGCAACCGGCTGATCGTCATCCTCAACGACAATGACATGTCGATTGCGCCGCCGGTCGGCTCGCTTCGGAACAGCCTCGCGCGGCTGGTGTCGTCGGGGAAATATCTGACACCCCGCAAACTGGCGCAGAGGCTGGCGCGGGCGATGCCGGGGCCGCTGCACAATGCGGCGCGCAGGATGGAGGAATATGCCCGCGGGTGGGTGACCGGCGGGACCCTCTTCGAGGAGCTCGGCTTTTATTATGTCGGCCCGGTCGACGGGCATGACGTGCGGGCGCTGGTCGAGGTGCTCGAGAATGTGCGTGAGGCGGACATGGGCCCGATGCTGGTCCATGTCGTCACCAGGAAGGGCAAGGGCTACGCGCCGGCTGAGAATGCGGCCGACAAATACCATGGCGTGGTCAAGTTCGATGTCGTCTCGGGCATCCAGGCCAAGGCGGCGGCCGGCGCCCCCAGCTACACCAGCGTGTTCGCCAAGGCGCTCGGCGACGAGATGGCGCGCGACGAGACAGTGGTCGCGATCACCGCGGCGATGCCGTCGGGCACGGGCCTGGACAAGGTCGCGGACACATTTCCCGACCGAACCTTCGACGTCGGCATCGCCGAGCAGCATGCGGTGACCTTCTCGGCCGGCCTCGCGGCGCAGGGCTATCGCCCGTTCGCCACCATCTATTCGACCTTCCTTCAGCGCGCCTATGACCAGGTGGTCCACGACGTCGCGATCCAGAATTTGCCGGTGCGCTTCGCGATGGACCGCGCTGGGCTGGTCGGCGCCGACGGCGCGACCCACGCCGGGAGCTTCGACCTTGCTTATCTATGTACCCTGCCGAACTTCGTGGTGATGGCGCCGGCCGACGAGGCCGAGCTGTGCCATATGGTTCATACCATGGCGCTTCATGACAGCGGCCCGATCGCGGTGCGCTATCCGAGGGGCGAGGGGACGGGCGTTGCGCTGCCGGAGCAGCCGCTGGAGCTCGAGATCGGCAAAGGCCGCGTGGTTCGCTCGGGCAAGAAGGTCGCGATCCTGTCGCTCGGGACCCGCCTCGCGGAGGCGGAGAAAGCCGCCGACCAGCTCGACGCCATGGGCCTGTCGACGACCGTCGCCGACCTGCGTTTCGCCAAGCCGCTCGACAGCGAGCTGATCCGCAAGCTGCTGACCGCGCACGAGGTTGCAGTCACCGTCGAGGAAGCGGCGATCGGCGGCCTCGGCGCGCACGTCCTGACCCTCGCCAGCGACGAGGGACTGGTCGATGCCGGCCTGAAGATCCGCACCATGCGCCTGCCCGATGTGTTCCAGGACCACGACAAGCCCGAAAAGCAGTACGACGAAGCCCGCCTCAACGCACCGCACATCGTCGAGACCGTGCTCAAGGCGCTGCGAGTGAACAGCGCCGGCGTCGAGGAGGTCCGGGCGTAGCTTTCATGGCCGGGTGCTTGGCCGCAATTGAGCGAGGCGACTTGTCCGCATCGCCGGCTTCGCGAATTGGTGCAGCTTCTGATTGTCCGTTCTGTTGTTCGAGGGGCGCAGACGTACCGAGCGCCGGAGAGCAAGTGCTCTTTCTTAACGGTTCTCGCTCGGGCATGGTTGCCGAGGTTAGCGCCGAACCCAATACGGTTGACTGGAACGGCTTTCTTGTCGTCCTGAATGGGGATCGGCGTTCAACGCTTTCTCGCGTAGCAAAAGACCGCGATCTCTTCGCCGTTCTACCTGTTGATCGGGTTCCGAACTGGTGTCCGCCTTTCAACATTCGTCGATCATTTGTCATCGATGAATTGGCGGTGTGGTTCTGCAATGACTGCTTTGTAGGGAAAGATTTCCATTGGCAGCCAGCTAAGATTCAGATCGCCATTCAAGTCTGTTGGCAAAGTAAGCTCGCGATTAAGGGATCGGAACTGAGCGCAGTCATGATGGCGCACGGGATGCCCGCCCCGCGGCAAGACGACTTTGAGCGGCTATTTGACTTCGGCAGTTCCGCAGTGATTGGCGCCGTCGGCCGCAAACCGGTCAAAAAATGGCGAGAGCGGCACGGAATGAGGGACGAGTTTGCGGCTGCCATGCATTTGTGGGCAAAGTGACAACGCGAACGAAAATCCGTGCAGATCAGCTGCTGGTGAGCCGGGGCTTGGCGGAGAGCCGGACCCGGGCTCAGGCGCTGATCATGGCTGGGGCTGTTTTTTTCGGCGAGAGGAAGCTCTCCAAGGCCGGCGACATGCTTGCCGAGGACGCTCCGCTGGAGGTTCGGGGGAAGGACCATCCGTGGGTCTCGCGCGGGGGGATCAAGCTTGATCATGGGCTGACGCATTTCGGCTTCGACGTGACCGGCGCGGTGGCGCTCGACGTCGGGAGTTCGACGGGCGGGTTCACCGATGTGCTGCTCAGCAGAGGGGCAGCGAAGGTTTATGCGGTGGACGTGGGCACCAACCAGCTCGCCTGGAAGCTGCGGCAGGATCCTCGCGTCGTGGTGCACGAACAGACCAATGCCAGGGCCCTTGACGCGACAATCATCCCGGAAGCGATCGATATTGTGGTCTGCGATGCGAGCTTCATCGGCCTCGCCAAGGTGCTTGAGGCGCCCCTGAAGCTCGCGAAGGCCGGAGCGCGGCTGGTTGCACTGATCAAGCCGCAGTTCGAAGCGGGTCGGACCGAAGTGGGGAAGGGCGGCGTGGTGCGCAATCCCGAGGTCCACCAGCGCGTCTGCCGGGACGCGGCCGTCTGGGTCGAATCGCGGGGCTGGACCGTGCTCGGCATTACGCCAAGCCCGATCACCGGGCCCGAAGGAAACGTCGAGTTCCTGCTGGGCGCGGAGAAAGCTGGGGATATTTGAGGCACTTGGGGATAGGTTCCGCACCCAGGGTGGCGGAACGCGCCCTGAGCCCCTATTTCCGCGCCGAAAGGGAGATCGTGCGATGCAGTCCGAGAACAGGGTGTTCGACGACTTCGTGAAAATGGTGAACGGCTTTGCCGGGACCTTCGCGGGCATGGGCCGCGAGGCCGAGGCGAGCGCGCGCGAGAAGATGCGCGAGTGGATGGCCGGTTCCGATTTCGTCGGCCGCGACGAGTTCGAAGCCGTGAAAGCCATGGCCGCCGCGGCTCGGGACGAAAATGAAATCCTCAAGGCGCGGATCGCCGCGCTCGAGGCCAAGGTCGCTGGTCCGGTTACCGGCACGGCAGCGCCCAAGCGCGCCGGCGGCAAGAAGGCGAATCCGGGAGCGTGAATCTGAGCGAGGAACAAATCCACGACGAGCGCGACGACGGGGCACCGATCGAGATCCTCGAGCAATATTTCGAGGCGCGCGGCTGGGCGTGCGAGCGCACGGCCGAAGGCGAGATCGTCGCCTCCGCCACCGGCAGCTGGGCGCAATATGAGCTTCGCGGCGTCTGGCGAACCGAGGACCAGGTCCTGCAGTTCCTCGCCTTTCCGGACATCAAGGTTGCGACCGAGAAGCGGACCGCCATTTATGAAGCGCTGAGCCTCATCAACGAGCAGTTGTGGCTCGGCCATTTCGAGATGTGGTCGGGCTCCGGCCTGGTCGTGTTCCGCCATTCGACGATCCTGGACGCGCGAGGCGGCGAGGGACTGAGCCTGGAGCAGGCCGAATCCATTGCCGAAGCGGCGGTCGAGGAGTGCGAGCGCTTCTACCCGGTGTTCCAGTTCGTGCTGTGGGGCGGCAAGTCGCCAGGCGAAGCGATCGCGGCGGCGCTGATCGACACCCACGGCGAGGCCTAGGCTGCGGAGCGCATGGCTACGGTTCTCCAGCTTCCGCGTCCGATCTGGTTCGCCGGTTGCGGCAACATGGGCGGCGCGATCATCGACGGCTGGCGCGTGGCCGGCCTCGACCTCAGCCCGCTCACGGTCATCCGGCCGAGCGGCAAGCCGGTCGAGGGCGCCCGCACAATCACCTCGTTCGCCGACGCGGGAGCGCCGCCCAAGCTGCTCGTGCTCGCGTTCAAGCCGCAGAAGCTCGACGACATCGCTCCCGAGCTTCGCCGCTATCTCAGCTCTGGGACGATCGTCGTGTCCCTGCTTGCTGGAGTGGAGGCCGCGAGCCTCAGACAGCGGTTCCCTGGAGCGGCGGCGATCGTTCGGGCGATCCCAAATCTTCCCGTCGCGGTCCGCCGCGGAGTGACCGGGCTCTATAGTGCCGATGCCGGCGAGGCAGTTCGGGACGAGATCGGCAATCTCTTCGCGGCGCTCGGCTTTTCAATGTGGATGACGGACGAAGCGAGGCTCGGCGCGCTTGGTGCGGTCGCCGGGGCGGGGCCCGCCTATGTCGCCCGCTTCATCGCCGCGCTTGCCAAGGCGGGGGAGAAGCGGGGACTGAGCACCGAGATCGCCGAAGTCATCGCCCGCGAGACGGTGCTCGGCACGGCATGGATGGGCGCGACCGCCGGCGAGGGCATGGACTCGATCGCCCGCCGCGTCGCCAGCCCCAAGGGCACGACCGAGGCGGGGCTTGCCGTCCTTGATCACGATCAGGTGCTCGACGAGCTCATCGCGGTGACGATCGACGCCGCCGCGCGGCGCGGCGTGGAACTGGCCGAGGAAGCCAGGATTGCCCAAGTTGATTCGGGTGTCTCAGTCCCCTAGTCGCCGGGCATGAGCACCGACGCAGCGGAACTTGGGGCGCACGCAAACGACCGAAGCGATGCGCTCGGGCTGGTGTTCGAACCCACCTCGGCGCCGGTCGATCCAGATGAGCGAGCGCGGCGCATCGCCGATCCGGGCTTCGGGCGCGTGTTCACCGACCACATGGCGATCATCGAATATGATGGCGAGCAGGGCTGGCACGATGCGCGGATCACGGCTCGGGATGCGTTCAGCATCGACCCCGCCTGCCCGGTCCTTCACTATGCCCAGGAGATTTTCGAGGGGCTGAAAGCCTATTACCGGCCCGACGGCGCGGCGCTGTTCCGACCCTCCGCGAACGCGCGGCGTTTCGCGAATTCGGCCCGGCGCCTGGCGATGCCCGAGCTTCCCGAAGAGATGTTCCTCGAGTCCATCCGTGGCCTCGTACGGGCCGACCGCGAGTGGATCCCGGACACCGAAGACGGATCGCTTTATCTTCGCCCGTTCATGTTCGCCAACGGCGCCTTCCTCGGTGTGCGGCCATCGCCGAAATACACCTATGCCGTGATCGCATCGTCGGTCGGCGCCTATTTCAAGGGCGATGCCGGCAGCGTGTCGCTATGGGCGACCCGCGAATATATCCGCGCGGCTCCGGGCGGCACGGGCGCTGCCAAGTGCGGCGGCAATTACGCCGCGAGCCTCGTCGCCCAGGCCGAAGCGACCCGCAATGGATGCGACCAGGTGGTGTTCCTCGACGCGATCGAACGCCGCTGGATCGAAGAACTGGGCGGAATGAATGTTTTCTTCGTGTTCGACAACGGATCGATCCAGACCCCGCCGCTGACCGACACCATCCTCGCGGGCATCACTCGCGATTCCCTGCTGACGCTGGCACGCGACATGGGAATTACGGTCCGCGAGGAACGCTATTCGATCGAGCAGTGGGAAGCCGATGCGCGCAGCGGCCGTCTGACGGAGGCGTTCGCCTGCGGCACCGCGGCGGTCGTCACTCCGATCGGGAGCGTCAAGAGCGCCGAGGGCGAGTTCAGGATCGGCGGACAGTCGTCGGGTCCGCTGACCATGCGGCTGCGTTCCGCGCTGGTCGACATTCAGCGGGGCACCGCTCCCGACCCTTACGGCTGGGTCGAGACGATCGGCTGACGCGCGGCAGCGCGCAGGCTGGAGCGGCCGATCCGGCTTTTCTTGGCGTCGCCCTTGTCTATAAGCGCGCCCTCCCGCACATGCGGCGCGGCTGCTGGGGCGTCGCCAAGTGGTAAGGCACCGGTTTTTGGTACCGGCATTCGCAGGTTCGAATCCTGCCGCCCCAGCCAACCGAGTCCTCATAATTCGGTTTCCTCGCAGTGACTTACGGGTGATTTCATACACCAGGTAGCTGGACTCGGTTTGGCTGAGTTGGACCAAATTAGACGGCTATTGTGCCTGGATTAATGCCTGGATTTTTAGCTGCCGAAGAGCCGACGGGAATTGGTTCATGGCACGAAAATTGGCGCTTACGCCGGCAACAATCGACAATCTTCAGAAGGGCTTGCTCGCCGATGCGCAAACGCCCGGTCTCGCAATCGAGGTGCTCGGCAGCGGCAAAAAGCGCTGGCGATACCGGCGAAAACTTGCCCGGATTTCTGCCGTCGTCACTTTGTGGGGAAGGACATTTCCTTCCCAATCGATCGCAGATGCACGCGAGTGGGCTCGGGAATTAAACGAGAAAGTCGAGGCAGGGATCGATCCGCGGGTGGCGAATCGAGAAGAGAAGATCCGGTCGGGAATGACCGTTACCCGCGCGCACGAGCTCTACATGGTTGCAGTGCGGCAGGGGCGTGCATCGCGAGCGAAGCGCCCCAACAAGCCGCGGACGATCAGCGACAAGCTCGAAATCTACAATCGCGACATTGCGCCTAAGCTGGCCAAGCGCAGCATCTATGAGGTGACCGAGCGCGACCTCATCCGCCTCGTCGAAGCCAAGGGAAAGGTTGCGAAGATCCGGGCCAACCGGCTTGCCGCGGAGTTGAGGGTTTTCTTTGGCTGGGCGGCGGGTCTTCGCGGGCTCGAAGTAGGTCTTGAATCCGATCCGTCGCGGCGGCTCGGCGATCTTCGCTTCCCTGAGACCGCGAGGTCGCGGAAGCTCAGCCTCCTCGAACTTGAGTGGTTCCTGAAGGCTCTCGTCGATGAAGAGCGCTGGGTCCAGCGTGGCATGTTGCTCTGTCTTCTGACCGCAGCGCGCCTGTCGGAAGTCGCTCGGGCGAAGAGTGCCGAAAACTTCAACGGCGTGTGGACGATACCCGCCGAGCGCTCCAAGAATTCGGTCGCGCACAGTATCGCGCTCGGGCCGTGGGGCCGTTCGCTGTTCGAGAGCAATCACGAGTGGGTGTTTCCGGCGGACAAGATCGATGGACCGAGGAACAACTCGGTGTGGTACAAGGCGAGGGACGGACTGCTCGCTCGCATGGCTGTAATCGCCGGCCGCCCGATCGAGCGATTCACGCCGCACGACTTCCGGCGGACAGCACGCAGCAACACCAAACGGCTGAAGGTCGATTTCGAGACCGCCGAAGCAATGATGAATCACCTGCGATCCGGGATGGAGCGGATCTACGACAGTTACGAGCTCGAAGAGGAA
>JAICXF010000074.1 GCA_025981625.1 Sphingomonas sp.
CGGTACCCGATGACAGCCCTTACACCACCGGCGGCGTCGGGCTGCTCGGCACCAAGCCGTCGCAAGAGGCGATGGAAAGCTGCGACACGTTGCTCATCGTCGGTTCGACCTTCCCCTATGTCGAATATTATCCGAAGCCGGGGCAGGCCAAGGCGGTCCAGATCGAGCTTGACCCCAAGCGCGTCGGACTTCGCTACCCGGTTGAGGTCGGCCTGGTCGGGGACAGCAAGCGCGTCCTGTCCGAACTCCTCCCGCTGATCAGGAAAAACGACAGTGGCAAGTTCCTCGAGCGGACGCAGAAGGACATGCGCGAATGGCGCGAGCTGATGAACGAGCGCGGCACCCGTCGCGACACGCCGATGAAACCCCAGGTCGTCACCCACGAGCTCAACAAGCTGCTCGATAGCGATGCGATCGTGATCACCGACAGCGGAACGATCACCGCGATGACGGCGCGGCACGTCGACATGCGCGGGTCGATGCAGTTCAGCTGCTCGGGAACGCTGGCCAGCATGGCCTGCGGTCTGCCCTACGCGATCGGCGCATCGATTGCCTTCCCGGACCGCCAGATAGTCGCGGTCATCGGCGACGGCTCGGCGGCGATGCTGATGGGCGACTTCGTCACGCTTCGGAAATACGATCTCAATGCGAAGATCATCGTCATCAAGAACAACGCGCTCGGCCAGATCAAGTGGGAACAGATGGTGTTCCTCGGCAATCCGGAGTTCGGCTGCGAGCTCGAGCCGATCGATTTCGTCCGGGTGGCCGAGGGCTGCGGCATCCGGGCGGTCAGCATCGACGACCCCGAACGCTGCGGCGACCAGCTCCGCGAGGCGCTGGCAACGCGTGGTCCCTGTCTCATTGAAGCGGTGGTCGATCCCTACGAACCGCCGCTGCCTCCGAAGATCGAGGCGAAGCAGGCCCTGCACATGGCCGAAGCGCTCGCCAAGGGGACGCCGCGCGCCATGAAGACGGCGCTCACGCTTGGCTCCGATACGGTGCGCGAACTGGTGTGATGTCGCGCGAGCAACGGCTCGAGACGCGTTCGCCGGACGGGCAGGTCCTGCTCGAGTACGACCGCTATGCGCGCGATGCCGCGAAGGCGCTCCAGGCGGATCTGGAAGGTGCGCTTGGAGCGTCGGTGGATTTCAGCGGCCAGGCACGGGCGCTCTATGCCACCGATGCGTCGAACTACCGGCAGGTGCCGCTCGGGCTCGTCTGCCCGCGCTCGCGTCAGGAAGCGGTCGAAGCCGTCCGCATCTGCCGTGAGCATGACGCGCCGGTGCTCGCTCGCGGCGGCGGCACCAGCCTTGCGGGCCAGGGCTGCAATGTCGCCGTCTGCATCGATTTTTCGAGGCACTTGCACCGGGTCATCGAAATCGACCCGCAGTCGCGAACGGCGCGGGTCGAGCCCGGCTGCATCCTCGACCGGCTGCAGGACGCCGCGCGCCCGCACGGGCTGATGTTCGGACCGGACCCGGCAACGCACGACCATAACACGCTCGGCGGAATGATCGGGAACGACAGCTGCGGCGTGCATTCGCTGAAGTGGGGCCGAACGGTCGATAACGTCTCCGGGCTCAATGTCCTGACCTACGACGGCCTCGAGCTGGAGCTTGGCCCGACCCCGCAACAATGGCTTGACCGCCGTCTCGATGAGCTCGGCAGGCGTGGCGAAATCTACCGCGCTCTGGTCTCGCTGAGGAATCGCTACGCCAACCTCATCGAGCAGCGCTTTCCCAGGATCCCGCGCCTCGTGTCCGGCTTCGAGGGCCTGGAGGCGCTTCTCCCGGGGCGGGATTTCAATGTCGCGAGGGCCGTTACGGGCACCGAAGGCACGTGCGTGGTCGTGCTGGAAGCAATCTTGAGTCTCGTACCCCGGCCAAAATCGCGCGCAATCGCTCTGTTATCCTTTGACGATGTGTTCGCCGCCGCCGATGCGGTGCCGGCATTGCGCAAGCAGCAGCCCGACGGCATCGAGGGTTTTGACGACAAGATGTTCAACGCCGTCCGGGATTCGCGATCCCGCGAAGGACTGAAGGCTTTTCCCGAGGGGCGCGGGTTCCTCATCGTCGAGGCGGGCGGCGACACGCCCGAGCATGCGCAATCGAACGTCCGGCGCATCGTCGAGCGCTCCAAGACCGGCGGCCGCTGTCATGTCGTCACCGACGCCGCCGAGCAGAAGCGCGTTTGGGAAGCACGCGAGGCGGCGCTCGGAGTCACCGCTTTTGTGCGTGGACAGCCGGAACATTGGCCCGGCTGGGAAGACAGCGCCGTGCCCCCGCACAAGCTCGGCGATTATCTCCGCGATCTCGAGCGGCTGTTCTCGCAGTACGGCTACACCGCCGCGCTCTACGGCCACTTTGGCGATGGTGTCACCCACTGCCGCGTCGATTTCGACTTCCACAGTGATGGCGGTCTGGCGAGCTATCGGCAGTTCATGCGCGAGGCGGCACAGCTCGTGCACAGCTACGGCGGATCGCTTTCCGGCGAACATGGCGACGGTCAGTCGCGCGCGGAGCTCCTTCGCGTGATGTACGGCGACGAGCTGCTGCAATGCTTCCGCGAGTTCAAGGCGATCTGGGACCCGGCGAACCGGATGAACCCGGGTAAGGCGATCGAGCCCTTCCCGATCCACTCCAACCTGCGGCTCGGCCTTACGTACCACCCGCGAAAGCTCGAAACCCACTTCGCCTATCCCGACGATCACCGGTCATTCGCCCATGCGACGACCCGCTGCGTAGGGGTCGGCAAATGCCGGCGCCGAGCCGTCGGCGACGAGGTCATGTGTCCCTCCTATCTCGCGACGGGCGAGGAAAAGCATTCCACCCGCGGCCGCGCCCATTTGCTGCACGAGATGACCCGCGGCGAGGTGGTCACCGACGGATGGGACAGCGATGCGGTCGAAGACGCGCTGTCGCTGTGCCTCGCCTGCAAGGGGTGCAAGGCCGATTGCCCGGTGGGCGTCGACGTCGCGACCTGGAAGGCCGAGTTCCGCTCGCACCATTACGCCCACAGGCGCCGGCCGAAATCCGCTTATTCAATGGGCCGGATCGACCGCTGGGCGAAGCTCGCCGCTTTTGCTCCCTCTGTCGTCAACATGGTTGCAAGCACCCGGCCGGCCAAGTGGATCGCCGGGGTCGATCATCGCGCGCGGCTCCCGAAATTCGCTTCGCAGAGTTTCCGCGGCTGGTTCCATGAGCGCGGCAGGAGGGGGATCGCTGGCGACCCCGTGATTGTCTGGCCCGACACGTTCAACAACCACTTCCGGCCTCAGACGCTGATTGCCGCAACCCAGCTGCTCGAGCGGGCCGGATTCAGGGTCGACCTTCCCGGCAAGCCATTGTGCTGCGGCCGACCGCTGTACGACTGGGGATTCCTCGATGAGGCGAAGGCCGGGTTCGAGCGAACATTCCGGGTGCTCGAGCACGAAATCGACAGCGGCACGCCGATCGTCGTGTTCGAGCCCGCATGCGCATCGACCTTCAGGGACGAGCTGCCGAACCTGTTTCCGGATCGGGCCGAGGCCCGACGGCTGTCGTCCCAGGTCGAGTATTTCGCCGATTTCGTCGCCGATCGGATCGACCGCTTTCCGCGCTTTCTGAGCGGCGGGTCGGCACTCGTCCAGGCGCATTGCCACCACCATTCGGTGATCGGATTCGGCAAGGAGAAGGAGCTTCTCGATCGGCTGGAAATCGCCGTCGAACGCCCCCCACAGGGCTGCTGCGGAATGGCGGGGGCCTTCGGGATGGCAAAAGAAAGCTTCGAAGTCGGCCGGAAGATCGGCGAACGCGTGCTCTTGCCGCGCGTGCGGGAACTCGATCCAGAGACCATCATCATCGCCGATGGGTTCAGCTGCCGTGAGCAGATCGAGCTCAACGGTGGACGCAAGACGACGCACATCGCTGAGCTGCTCAGGGAGCGCATGATTTGAACGACCGCCCGGACCAGAACGAGGCGGTTCGGTTCGAACCGAAAGACGTGCCGCCGCTCCTCGCCCTGTTGCTCGCGGCGGGCTTGGCCGGCTTCGTCATCATCGTGCTGGTCGGGATCACGCTGTTCTATCCTCCTGCGGATCGGCAGGAATATCGCGGGCCGATGCAGCAACTGCCGCCGGCCCCCCGGCTGCAGGTCGCGCCGGCGGACGACCTTGCCCATTATCAGGCCACCAAGGCGCGGGAGCTGCGCGGTTCACCAGTGCCGATTGACGCGGCGATGCGCGCGACTGCGAAGCAAGGCTGGGGGCCGCCGAAATGAAATGGGGCGTCCGCCTCTCGGCACTCTCACTGCTCCTTGCCGTGCCAGCGCACGCGCGGATCGATGCGAGCGCGTTCAAGGGGCTCTCCTTTCGCCAACATCCCGGCGCCCAGTTGCCGCTGGACGCGCAACTCCTTGACCAAAGCGGGCGACAGGTGACGCTCGGAATGGAGCTCGGTGGCCGCCCGACCGTGCTCGTTCTGGAGTATTTGCGTTGCCAGAATCTCTGCAGCCTCGTCCTTAGCGGCGCGACCGGTGCGATGACCCGGGGAGGGCTGACGCCCGGCAAGGACGTCAACCTAGTCGCGATCAGCATCGACCCCAGAGACACCACGAGAGATGCAGCCGTCAGCGCGGCGATGTACAGCCGCCGGTTCCCCGATGCCGCCGAGGCAGCGCAGGGGATTCACTTCCTGACCGGATCGCCGGACCAGGTCGCCCGTGTCGCCCGCGCGGTCGGCTTCCCCTACAGGCTGGACCGGCAAAGCGATCAGTTTGCGCATCCTGCGGGCTTCGTCGTGACCACGCCTTCCGGCCGGATCTCACGCTACATGCTTGGGCTAAATCCCCCCGCCGCCGCGCTCCGGGAAGCGGTCACGCAAGCCGCCCGCGGGACCGTCACGCCCGCGGCGCACCCGCTGCTTCTGTTATGCTTCGGCTATGACCCCGATGCGGGCACCGCGGCGGCGCTGGCGATGCGCCTCGTGCGCTACGTCTATCTGGGCGCGCTTCTCGCGGGCGCGCTGCTGATCGGCGGTTTCTGGCTGAAGCGGCGGGCCGCATAAGTGTTGCAGTTTCCCTTTTGGCCGGCGCGCGCCAGCGAATATGCGGCCAGGCTCGACTTTCTCTACATCTGCCTGCTGGTGATCGCTTTCCTGACCGCGGGGCTGGTCATCTTCCTGCTCGCCTTCTTCGCTGCCAAATATCGCCACGGCAGCAACGCCGACCGCAGCAACACCACCAAGAAGACCTGGCGCTGGGAAGTGGGCTGGACCACCGTTTCCCTGTTGTTTTTCGTCGGCTTCGCGATCTGGGGCGCCCGGATTTACCTGAGGCTCTACAATCCGCCTCCGAACGCGCTGCAGATTTTCATCGTCGGCAAGCAGTGGATGTGGAAGGCGCAGCATCCGGGCGGCCAGCGCGAGATCAACGAGCTCCACGTGCCCGCGGGCCAGGACGTGCGGCTGATCATGGCGTCGCAGGACGTGATCCACAGCTTCTACATCCCGGCGCTTCGGATAAAGCAGGATGTGGTTCCCGGCCGCTATGAAACCATGTGGTTTCGCGCCGATCGGCCTGGGCGCTACCATATCTTCTGCGCGGAATATTGCGGTACCGACCACGCGCACATGGGCGGCTGGCTGACAGTTCTGAACGCGCGGGAATATGCCGACTGGCTGCGCCAGGAAGGCGGGCAGCAGACGCTTGCTCAGCAGGGGCAGGACCTGTTCCGCAAATATGGATGCAGCGGCTGCCATAATCCGGGCGGCACCGTTCGCGCCCCGCGCCTCGAAGGGGTGTACGGAAGCCCGGTGCCGCTATCCGACGGCACGATCGTCACCGCCGATGAGCGCTACATCCGCGATTCGATCCTCGATCCAAAGGCGCAGGTCGCCGCCGGCTATGCGCCCGTGATGCCGACCTTTGCGGGTCAGCTCAGCGAAGACGATCTCGCCAAGCTCGTCGCCTACATCCAGTCGATCGGACCGAGTAAGCCGGGAGGGGCTCGCTGATGCACGCACCGGTGAACGAGAGCTATTTCAACGCGAAGGTCGGCATCCGCTCGTGGCTGCTGACCACCGATCACAAGCGCATCGCCCTGCTCTACTTCGCGTCGATCACCTTCTTCTTCTCCATTGGCGGGATCGCCGCCACCCTGATCCGGCTCGAGCTGATCACCCCCCAGGGTGACCTCGGAAGTCCGGATTTCTACAACCGGCTGTTCACCATGCACGGCGTGATCATGGTGTGGTTCTTCCTCATCCCGTCGATCCCGACGACGATGGGCAATTTCGTCATCCCGCTGATGATCGGCGCGCGCGACCTCGCCTTCCCGCGCCTGAACCTGCTCAGCTGGTATCTCTACATTGCCGGCGGACTGATCACCGTCACCGCGCTGCTGCTCGGCGGCATCGACACCGGCTGGACTTTTTATGAGCCCTATTCGACCTTTTACGCCACGGGCTACATCATCCTGACGATCTTCGGCATTTTCGTCGCCGGTTTCTCGTCGATTCTCACCGGCCTCAACTTCATCGTCACGGTGCACAAGCTGCGTGCACCGGGCATGACCTGGTACCGCCTGCCGGTGTTCGTCTGGTCGACCTACGCCACCAGCCTGATCCTCGTCCTCGCAACGCCGGTGCTGGCGATGACGCTGTTGATGCTGCTGGCCGAGCGTGTGCTGCACGTCGGCATCTTCTCCCCTCAGCTCGGCGGCGATCCTCTGCTGTTCCAGCACATGTTCTGGTTCTACAGCCACCCCGCCGTCTACATCATGATCCTGCCGTCGATGGGCGTGATTAGCGAGATCGTGCCGGCTTTCGCGCGCAAGCCGCTGTTCGGCTACGAGTTCGTCGTCTGGTGCAGCATCGCGATCGCCGGGATCGGGTTCCTGGTCTGGGGCCACCACATGTTCGTGGCCGGCCAGTCACTTTACGCCAGCCTCGCTTTCTCGTTCCTCAGCTACCTCGTCGCGGTTCCATCGGCGATCAAGGTGTTCAACTGGACCGCGACCCTGCACAACGGCTGGATCCGGTTCGACGCGCCGATGCTTTATGCCTTCGGCTTCATC
>JAICXF010000003.1 GCA_025981625.1 Sphingomonas sp.
AAGCTTGGCATCGAAGTCGTCGACCGGTCCGGCTTCGGCGATGTCGAGCGCCTTGCCCTCAGGAACGCCCTCGACGACGTCGAACAGGACGATGTCGCCGAGCTCCCGCATAGCCGCGAGGTGAGCGAGGGTTCCGCCGATCATTCCGGCGCCGATGAGCGCGATTTTCTTCCGTGCCATGAGCCGGGCTTTCCAACCTTTCTTGTGTCGCGCGGCGAATGTTCGGGGAGTCGCCGCTGAGCAGGAGCGCGGCGCCCGATTAGCGAGGTGGTCCGCGAGCCGCAACCGCCCGAGGTCAGGAACATCGCATCCCCGAACTGTCGATCAGCGGACATTAAATCCCTGTAATGCCGGAAACTAGCGGCGGTTCGCGGCCGTTTTCCTACGGTTCCCACATCGAAAGGATAAGGAGATGATCAGGACCGCTCTCGTCCTCGGCGCCGCCGCCGCTCTCACCGCAATGCCCGCCGGCGCGCGCCAATATTCCAACGTCATCAAGTGCAGCGGCTGGCGCAATGGCCAGTGCGTGGCGTGGAACCGCCTGACACGCGACCAGGCCCGCGACATTCGCGTCGGCTTCGTATTCCCGAAGGACTACAGCTACAGCCAATTCAACACGATTCCGCAGACGGTCGTCAGTCAATACCATCTGAGCCCGGACGCCCGCTACGTTTCGACCGACGGTTACGTCTATGTCGTCGACCCGAACTCCTACGCGGTGACCAAGGTCATCACGGTTCCCGGCATGTGATTAACCGGCATCACGAGCTTGCGTGAGGGCCGCCGCATCCATTCGGCGGCCCTTTCGTTACAGGGCCACAACGCAGGAGGGTTCAAGACGATGAAGCTCGCACTTTTGTTCGCCGGCGCCGCCGCGCTCGGCCTCGCCGGTCCGGCACTGGCGCAGCACGGCCACGGCCATGGCAACGGCCATGGGTTTGGCAACGACAACGGTTACGGTCGAGGCGGCTGCCCGCCGGGGCTGCGCAACAAGGGCTGCATGCCCCCTGGGCAGGCGCGCAAGCTCGCGAGAGGCGAGCGGTGGGAGAGCGGCTACGGACGTGCCTACACCTACGGCCGCATTCCGATGGACCTGCGCCGCCGCTACGACCTCAATTCGCGCTATCGCTATTATTACAGCGACGGCTACCTTTACGCAGTCGACCCGCGCACGATGCTGATCGCGCAGGTGATCAGCGCACTGTTGCGGTAGAGCCCGCCGATGATCGTGAAAGGCCGCCTGCCTGCCCGGGCGGCCTTTTCTTTGATGCGCCCCGCGTGCTAGCGGCTCGGCCCAAGCAGGAGACTTGGCGTTGGCCGAATTCACCCTTCCGAAGAACAGCAAGATCACCAAGGGCCGCGAGTGGAAGGCCGAAGGCGGCAAGCGGCTCAAGACCTTCAAGATCTACCGCTATGATCCGGACGGCGGCGCCAATCCGCGCTTCGACCGCTACACCATCGACCTCGATAAATGCGGGCCGATGGTGCTCGACGCACTGATCAAGATCAAGAACGAGATCGACCCCACCCTCACCTTCCGCCGCTCGTGCCGCGAAGGCATTTGCGGGTCCTGCGCGATGAACATGGAAGGCAAGAACGGCCTCGCCTGCACGACACCGATCGATGAGCTTAAGGGCGACGTCCAGATCACGCCGCTGCCGCACATGGAGGTGGTCAAGGACCTGGTCCCCGACCTCACCCACGTTTATGCGCAATATGCCTCGATCCAGCCGTGGCTGAAGACGGCGAGCCCGGCGCCCTCCAAGGAGCGGCTGCAGTCGCCGGAGGACCGCGCCAAGCTCGACGGCCTGTACGAATGCATCCTGTGCTTCTGCTGCTCGACGGGCTGTCCCAGCTACTGGTGGAACTCCGACAAGTTCCTTGGGCCGGCGATCCTGCTTCAGGCCTATCGGTGGATCGCCGACAGCCGCGACGAGGCGACCGGTGAGCGGCTCGACCAGCTCGAGGATCCGTACCGCCTCTACCGGTGCCACACGATCATGAACTGCGCGAACGTCTGTCCCAAGGGCCTCAATCCGGCCAAGGCGATCGCCGAGACCAAGAAGCTGATCGCCGAGCGAGCCGCTTGACGGATCGCGACCAGGCCGGACCAGGGGCAGCGTGAGCGACAACGAACTCGAAGGCATGGATGACGTCGGGGTGCCGCGTGGCGCGACGCCCGACGCCGACTACCCTGGCTGGTACAGCTGGGGCGATTTCCCTCGCTCGAGCTTCGCGGCGGCCACCGGCCGGCTGCTGTTCAAGCCCGACGGTCCGGGGCGCGGCATCGCGCGCATGTTCCCGACCGAAGACCATATGAACATGGGCGGCTCGATCCACGGCGGGGCGATCATGAGCTTCATCGACATGTCGATGTTCGCGGGCGGCCTCTGCGCCGGCATGGACAAGGCCCATTATGTGACGCTCGACCTGACGACTCATTTCCTCGCCCGAGGGCAGGCCGGCTCGCCGCTCGATTCGCACGTCGAGCTGGTGAAGCAGACGCGCGGCCACGCCTTCCTGCAGGGGGTAGTCAAGCAGAATGGCGAGAATTGCTACAGCTTCAGCGGCACACTGAAGAAGGTGACCCGACCCAACGGACCCCACGCACGATGAGCGGACCCGTACGGGTCGCCTATGACGAGCTGATCGCCGCGAATGAGCTGAAGCCGGACCCCGCGCAGGCACGCGCGGTCGCTGCCCTCGATCGGCTCGCGAGCACATTCAAGAGCGGTGGCTTGCTCAGCCGCTTGCTTGTGTCGCGATCCGACGGTCCGGCGGGCGTTTATCTCTGGGGCGGCGTCGGCAGGGGCAAGTCGATGCTGATGGATCTCGCCTTCGCCCAGATCGATATCGCGCCCAAGCGCCGCGTGCATTTCCATGAGTTCATGCTCGAAACCCACGAGCGCCTGCGTGCGGCTCGGCAAACCGAGCAAGGCGACCCGATCGAGCCGGTCGCCGAGCAGATCGCGGCCGAAGCAAAACTGCTCTGCTTCGACGAGATGCAGGTGACAAATCCGGCCGACGCGATGATCCTGTCGCGTCTGTTCGGGAAATTGCTCGAAGAAGGCGTAAAGGTGGTCACCACGTCCAATCGGCCGCCGACGGACCTCTACAAGGACGGTCTGAACCGCGAGTTGTTCGTTCCTTTCATCAAGCTGATCGAGCAGCGGATGCTGGTGATCGAGGTGAGCGGCCCGACCGACTACCGCCTCGATCGCCTGGCGGGCGTGGAGGTCTGGCATGTTCCAAATGGCCCGCAAGCGACCGCAGCACTCAGCCGCGCCTTTTTCCAGCTAACGGATTACCCGGTCGAGGACCGCGCCAAGGTGCCGTCGGAGGACCTGGATGTCGGCGGCGGGCGCAGGCTTCACGTCCCCAAGAGCCTCAAAGGCGTCGCGGTGTTCTCGTTCAAGCGTCTGTGCGGCGAGCCGCGCGGAGCGGCCGACTATCTCGCCATCGCCAGGCGCTATCACACGGTGATCGTGGTCGGAATTCCGGTCATGGGAGCCGACATGCGCAACGAGGCCGCGCGGTTCGTCACCCTCATCGACGCGCTTTACGAACACAAGGTCAAGCTGCTCGCTGCCGCCGACGCCGAGCCCGCTGGGCTGTATCCGTCCGGCGACGGCAGCTTCGAATTCCAGCGCACGGTGAGCCGGCTCGAGGAAATGCGCAGCGCCGAATATCTCGCCGAGGGCCACGGCGCGGCGTAGCCTTGCGAAGCCGTGGGCAGCCGCGTTGAACCGTCGCTAGGCGGCGGCCGCCTTCAGCACCTCTTCGGCGTGCTTCGGCACTTTGACCTTGCGCCAGACCTTCAGCACCTTGCCGTGGGCGCCGATCAGATAGGTCGCGCGCTCCATTCCCATATATTTGCGCCCGTACATCGATTTTTCGACCCAGGTGCCGAACGCGTCGGAGATGCGTCCGTCCTCGTCCGATACGAGCGGGACCGTGAGCCCATATTTGCCGATGAACTTCTCATGTTTCTTCATCGGATCGCGCGAGACGCCGATCACCTTCACGCCGGCCGCGGCGAAATCCGCTGCGAGCGCGGTAAAGTCCTGGGCCTCGCGCGTGCAGCCCGAGGTATCGTCCTTCGGATAGAAATAGAGCACCAGCGGCTGCCCGGGCGCGCCGAGATCGATGCTGCTGCCGTCGCTCGCCTTGACCTTGATGGAGGGTGCCTTGTCGCCTTCGCCGATCATTTCATGCCCCTTCCCTGATGCCGTTCCATAGTGCCGCGATGCTTTGGCGCGCCCCGTCGTGTTCGACAAGAAGCTCATCCCAACTCGCCGCCCCGCAAGCTTCTGCGACGAGCCGCCAGGTTTCCGCCGTCGGCTTCACATCCCCCGGCGCAACGAGACGCATCATCACCAGCATGCGCGTCAGCAACTTTTGTGACTCGATAATGTTTGCCGGGATCAAAGACTCGGCTGCGAGCTCCTCCAGCGCTCTGTCGAGCCGTGGGTGAAGACCGACTTGGCGAGTCAGCTGGAGGACGTGAACGGCGAATTCCAGGTCGACGAGTCCGCCGGGCCCGAGCTTCACGTCGAGCCTGCTCCGCGGCGGCTTGTGGCGCTCCATGTCCGTGCGCATCCTGACTGCATCGGAGACGACCCTCGCCGGATCACGCTTGATGCGCAGGATCTCGCCGATGGCCGCGCCGGCGCGCTCGCGAACTTCCGGCGATCCAAACACAGGCCGCGCCCGGCACAGGGCCATGTGTTCCCACGTCCAGGCCTCGTTCCGCTGGTATTGCTCGAAGCCCTCGAGCGACACGACCAGCATCCCTTTCGACCCTTGCGGACGCAGTCGCGCGTCGACCTCATAGAGCGGACCGGCCGCGGTCGGAACGCTCATCGCTGCGGTCACCCGGCTTGCCAGGCGATTGAAATAATCATTCGGGCCAAGCGGCTTGCGGCCGTTGGAGAGCGTGTCCGGAGGCGCCGTGTGTAGATAGATGACGTCGAGGTCCGACGCGTGAGTCAGCGCACAGCCGCCCAGTCGTCCAAGCCCCAGCACGAGCAACTCACCTTCGTCGAAACGCCCGTGTGCCTGCTCGAATTCGTTCACGGTCGCTGCACCGAGTGCCTGCAAGGTTCCTTCGGCGACGCGAGCATAGCCGAGCGCTACTTCGAGCGGATCGCGGCGTTCATCGATCAGCTGAATGCCGAGCGCGAAGCGGCGTTCGTTGACGAGGCGCCGCGCTCGATCGAGCGCGACATCATAAGGGTGGCCCCGCATCGTGTGGCTGAGCAGCGTGGCGAATTCCTCCGCCGGCGGCGGCATTTCGAAGCAGCTCGAATCGAACAATCCCTCGAGCAGCTCGGGCCGGCGAGCGAGCTGGTCCGCGAGGGTCGGCGCATGCGCGAGCACCTTGGCGAGCAGCTGGGCGAGCGCCGGGCGGGCCTGCAGCAGCCGAAACAGGTTCACGCCCGTCGACAAGCGCTGGACGATGTCGCCGAGGCGGTTCAACGCTCGTTCCGGATCGGGGCCGGCCGCGATTGCCGACAGGAGCGCGGGCAGCATCGACTCGAACGCCTGCCGCGCCGCCAGCGACCGCAGCGAGCGCGCCTTGCCGGAACGCCAGTCGACAATGTGCCTTGCCGCGCTCGCCGGATCGACGAAGCCCAGGCCCTGCAATTCGGCGCCCAGCGCGCCAGGCTCACTCGACAGCTGCCCTCGCTCCTCCGGCGCCAGGCTGTCGAAAATCTCCCCCGCTCGATCGACCGTCGGACGCAGCAGGTCGACGAGCGCGTGGCCATCGGCCAGGCCATGCAGCTCGGCGACATTGTCGAGCGCCGCTTCGTCCGTGGGCAGCAGGTGGGTCTGGGCATCATTCACCATCTGCACCCGATGCTCGATCGTCCGCAGCAGCCGGTATCCGTCGGCGAGATCGCGTGCGGTGCTCTCGCTGAGGTGGCCGGCGGCAAGCAGCGCCTCGATCGCATCGAGCGTCGCCGGCTGACGCACCGACGCATCGCGGCCGCCGTGAATCATCTGCTGAATCTGGACGAAGAACTCGACTTCCCGAATCCCGCCGCGTCCGCGCTTCAGGTCGTAGCCGGGGCCCAGATGCGTGCCTTGCTCGTAATGATCGCGAATTCGAGCGGAGATCTGGCGAATCTCGTCGATCACTCCGAAGTCGAGCGAGCGCCGCCAGACGAACGGCTGGATCGCGTTCAGGAACCGCTGGCCGAGGGCGCGGTCGCCGGCGGCGGCCCGGGCGCGAATGAACGCGGCCCGCTCCCACGGCAGCGCGCTCGACTCGTAATGCGAAATCGCGGCATTGACCGGAAGGGCGATCGGCGTGACTTCCGGCGACGGCCGGAGCCGCAGATCGACGCGCTCGACGTAGCCGTCCTCGGTACGCCGCTGAAGCAGTTCGATCAGTCGCCGGCCGATCCGGACCGCCGCCTCTCCCGGATCGTCGCGAGCCCTCCGCGGCAAGGTTTCCGGATCAAACAGCAGGAGCAGGTCGACGTCCGAACTGTAGTTGAGCTCGCGGCTTCCGAGCTTGCCCATCGCGATCACCGCAAACCCTTGCGGCTCGGCGTCGGCCACCCGCTCGCGAACGGCGGCGTTCACCGCCTCGTCGATGGCCATGTCCGCGAAGTCCGAGAGCAGGTGAGTAACCTGCTCGAGGTCAAGGTCGTTGGACAGGTCCCCGAGCGCAACCGCCAGGGCGAGCCCAAGCCGCTGGCGCCGAAGTCGGGATTCGACTGGCTCGCCGGTGGGCTCCAGCGCCTGTCGTGCCGCCGCCAGGGCGCCGCTGCTAGAGAAGGTTTCGACGACAGCTTCGCGCGCGAGCATGGCTTCGCGCAGAAACGGCGAATGGCGGCGCGCCCGAACGACTGCCGAGCTTCTGCTTTCATCCGCGATTTCCCGAGCCATCATGTCCTATTGACCGTTTTGCCGCCGATTAGCAGGAAACTTCCCCCGCACTCTGCTCGTTTGCCATGACGATGAAGTTGGAGCGAGAATCGGTTTTGTCGCCGGAAATGAACAGCATGGATCGTCGGGTCATTCGCGTGGACATTCCGCCGACGCACGCCGGCATTACTGCCGCGCTCCGCCGCGCGTTCGCTGCAGCGGCGTCGGAGCCGAGCGACCGCGATTTCGCCGAGCTGCTGCGCAAACTGAACTGACCGCGTGCAAGTCCGCCCGGAGTTCATCCGGGATGCGGCTTACTGTCCGTGCTCGTGATCGCGACTGAGCTCGTCGACTTCGCCCATGATCGTCTGGAGCGCCGACTTGTCGGGATCGGTCCGATGCTGGCGGCGGGACGGCAGCTTGCCGCTCGACAGCAGCTGCTCCAGGGCGACCCGGCCCCGCGCCACGCGGCTCTTGATTGTGCCAACCGCGCAACCGCAGATTTCGGCGGCTTCCTCATAGGCAAATCCGCCGGCGCCGACGAGAATGAGCGCCTCGCGCTGGGGTTGGGGCAGGTGCATCAGCGCGCGCTGCATGTCGCCGAGCTCGATGTGCCGATCCTGGCTTGCCGGTGCCGCGAGGATCTTCGACGCCGTGATGTCGTCCCACTCGCCCTTGAAGCGCGCGCGCCGCATCTGGCTGAGGAACAGGTTGCGCAGGATGATGAAGGTCCACGCGCGCATGTTGGTGCCGGCCTGGAACCGCTTGCGCGCCGCCCACGCCTTGAGGAGAGTTTCCTGGACGAGATCGTCGGCGAGATCGCGGCTTCCCGACAGCGAGCGGCCGAAGGCGCGCAGATGAGGAATGACTGCCGCCAGCTGCTCCTTGAACTCCGGGTCGGACAGCGGCACCGGCTCTGCGAAAGCCGTCGCTGGCCGGTCTTCCTCGGTAGCTTCCGTCAAACTTGACCCCACCCGTTGTGCGCGAACAGCCGTTGGCCGCCCGCGCGTTGATCCATCATGAACAGAGATTGTGACAGAGCTAAGGGCTCAGGAGCGCCCAACCAAGACGATGATCGCGAAAATAATCACCACCAGCAACGTGCCGAAGACGAGCACGTTGCGAGTCACTCCCGGCGTCGAGCCGGCACGCGCTTCGGTCGTGGTTTCCCGGATGGGAGCTTCGGATCGTCGCGGGTCGGCCATTCTGCTCTCGTTACGAAATCACTGTTCCACCGGCCAACGCGCCGGGTGGAGTCGTGTTCCGGAACTCAGGCGGCGGGCACCGTCGCCGCGTCGAAAAACAGCGCCTGGGCGATTGCGGCCTTCACCGTAGAGCGCTGGAAGGGCTTGGTGATCAGGAACGTCGGCTCGGGCCGGGTTCCGGTCAGCAGCCGCTCCGGGAATGCGGTGATGAAGATCACCGGAACCGAGAATTCGGCGAGGATGTCCTTCACCGCATCGATCCCGCTCGAATCGTCGGCGAGCTGAATGTCGGCGAGGACCAGTCCCGGCGGCTGCTGGCGCGCCTGCGCAACGGCCTCGTCGCGGGTCACCGCAACGCCGGTGACGTTGTGGCCGAGGTCGCGGACGATCGTCTCGATGTCCATCGCGATGATCGGCTCGTCCTCGATGATCAGCACGTCGGCAAGGGTCTGCCGCTCGATCTCCTCGAGCGCCTCGGCGACGAGGCTGTCGACGTCGCCCGGCGATGCGTTGATGAGATAGGCAGTGTCCTCCGAGCTGAAGCCTTCAAGCGAGGTCAGCAGCAGCGCCTGCCGTGACAGCGGCGTGATCCGCGAAAGGCGCGCCTGCGCGATGCCCTCGGCGCCCGTCCGGTTGGTGTCCGGGTCTTCGCCCTCCTCGATGTTGGCCGTCGACCAGATCGCGTGGAACGTCTTGTAGAGTCCCAATCTGGGATCAACGTCGCGCGGGAATTCGTCGGGCTTTGCGACAATCGCCTCGAGCGTTGCGCGGACGAACGCATCACCATGCGCCTGGCTGCCGGTCAGGGCGCGGGCATAGCGGCGGAGGAATGGCAGGTGCGGAGCAAGTTCCTGGCCAAGGGACATGTTCGGATATTCTCCCTCGAAATGACGATTTGCGCCGTCTTTGGCGGCGCGTCTGAATTGTTGCAACCCTGGAAGGACCGTCGAACGCCTTAGCTCCACCGCCCCCACAATATGACGTGCGACTGGAACAAAGGACCGGCCATTTGGTTTCCGTGGCTTGGCCGGGCGCTGTGAAGCATAGCATTGCCGATGCAGCGGCCGGCCTTTTGCGCATCCGAATGCGTATCGAAACAAGGCAAAGCCGCGCGGACCCGTTGCGACTCGCCAAGAGTTGATTATGAGCGCGGCGCAGAGCCCGCGTGGGGGGACTGGGAGTTGAGTGCGAAGAAGCGAAGCGACACGGAGGGAGCCGCTGACGGGCGCTCGAAGAAGTCCAAAGCTTCGGACCGTGGCGGACGCAAGCAGCGTTCGGGCGACCTCGGGCGCGCGCTTCGTTCGGTCTACGACGATACCCTGCGGGAGTCGGTTCCGGACGACTTTCTCAATCTGCTGGGCAAGCTTCAATAGCGAACCTGTAACCGTCGGGATCGAGCGATGACGCTCGCCGAACGCTTCGCGCGGCTTCCGACTGGCGCCAAGCTTCTCGTCATTCTGACCGCGGTTCTGTTGCCGATCGGAGTCGCGCTGGCGCTCGTCGGCGACAACGGAATCCACCAGGCGAACGCCGCGCTGGACGAGCGCAACCGGGTCCAGTCCAGAGCTGCTGCCGGCGCCATTGAAAGCCTCATCGCGCGCAATGCGCTGGCGCTCCGGGTCGCCGCCAACGGCGCGCTTGCCGATGGCCCCGCCGGAGCGTGTGGGCGGGTGCAGCGGTCGCTTTCCGTCGCTCCAGCCGTCGCCCGGAGTTTCGAGCTCGAGAGCCCCGACGGCAAGGGCCTCTGCGCGGTCGGGACTACCGAAGATACGGGTGCCCTGCCGCTAACCGCGCCGGGCAGCATCCGGGTCCGGATCGCGCCCCAGGGCGACGGCGTCGCCATTCGGGTCGGGGTCATCGGCGGAATGGCGACCGCGATTCTTCCGGCAAACGAACTTCGAACGGCCGCCGCCGACGTTGGCGTGAGCGCCGGCTCGCTGGTGCTTCAAGACGACTCACACGAGTTGCATGTGCTCGATCCCAGCTCCCCGACGGTTGATCTGCGCTTCAGCCGATTGCCGATCAGCAACGGAAACCTGGTCGCCCGAATTGGCATTCCCGAGCAACGAATCACGACCGCCGACCGGCTGACGCTTCTGTTGCCTTTGCTGATGTGGATTGCCGCGGCGATCCTCACCTGGTCGCTGGTCGGGCGCTTGCTGATCCGTCCGCTCAAGCGCCTCGAACGCGCCGTGCGTGCTTACCGTCCGGGCATTCAACCTCTCGAATTGCCGCGCAAGCTCGGGCCAAGCGAAGAAATCCAGGGACTGCGGAACGCATTTGCCCGCGCGATGGACCGCGCCGAACAATCCGAGCGCGAAACCACTTCGGCGCTCGACGGCCAGCGCCGGCTGGTCCGGGAAGTCCACCACCGCGTGAAGAACAACCTGCAGGTCGTCGCGTCCTTGCTGAACATCCACGGCCGGAGCGCCGAAGCGCCGGAAGCACGCTCGGCCTACGCCGGCATCAGCCGGCGCGTCGGCGCATTGTCGATCGTTCACCGCAACCATTTCGCCGAAATGGAAGAAAATCGCGGGATTTCGCTGCGGCCGCTGGTGACCGAGCTCGCGGCGGAGCTGCGCGCCAGCGCTCCGGACAGCGCTCGTACCCTTGCCATCGATCTCGATCTGGACACGGTTTACACCACTCAGGACGCGGCCGTCGCGGTGGCTTTCCTGATCACCGAAATCGTCGAGTTCGCCATGCTTCATGCGCCGGCCGAGCCCGTCGAATTATCGATCCGGAGAACGAGCGAGCTCACCGCCCGGCTGTCGCTCAGCAGCCCCGTGCTGGTTCCTGACGACGGGGAAGATCGGGAAAAAATGCAATTTGAGCGGATCGTCGGCGGCCTTTCAAAGCAGCTGCGTTCGAACCTCGACCGCAAGCTTGGCCGCTACAGCGTCGATTTGCCCGTCTTTCCACCAGCTTAGCCGGTTTGCTGTCGTTACGCCGGCAGCGAAAAAAGTTTTGAAAAAGTTGAGTTCGGGCCGGAACCCATCGCGAAGAAGGCGCGTTGTGCTGTTCGGATAGTGACCTTTTGCCCCCCCGCTCTCGCTATCCGATTAAATGGGCTCGGAACCGCCAACCCTCCCCCCCCCCGGTGGCGCTTCCGGGCCCTCTTCTGTCTGGGGCACAACCACAGCAGAGCCTGACCGGGCGGCTTTCCGAGCCGCCCGCCAGTGCGTGATCCGGATGGCCAGGATCGCGAATTCGTAGAGCCCATAGAGCGGCACCATCAGCATCATCATCGACACCGCGTCCGGCGGGGTGAGGACACCCGCCACCGCTGCGGCCCCAACGATTGCGTACCGCCGTGAGCGCGCAAGCTGCTCACGGGTCACGATCCCCGCACGTTCCAAAATCATCAGCAGGATCGGCAGCAGGAAGGCGGCGCCGAAGCCGAACAGGAAATGGGTGACGAAGTTGAGGTAATTGCCGACGCCAGGCAGTGCTTCCTGCTGCACGCCGCCGATGTCACCCTGGTAGCTCAGCAGGAAATGCAGTGCCCAGGGCATGGCCAGAAAATAGGCGAAGCAGGCGCCCCCGGCGAAAAATGCAGGCGTCGCCAGCAAAAACGGAAGGAAGGCGTTCTTTTCCTTGGCATAGAGCCCGGGCGCGACAAATCGCCAAAGCTGGGTCGCGATGACCGGAAAGCTCACCATCAGCGCGGCGAATATCGCTACCTTCACCTGGGTGAAAAACGCCTCGAAAACGTCGGTGTAGATGAGCTTGCCCTGGCCGGCGTGAAGCAGCGGCTGCACCAGCACGGCAAAGATGTCGCGCGCGAAGTGGAAGCAGACGAAAAACGTCAGGACCAGCGTCGCGAGGCACCACAACAGCCGGCGCCTCAGCTCGATCAAATGCTCGAGCAGCGGCTGCTTGGTGTCATCGATGTCCTTCATGGCAACGGCCGCTGTTCTGGCGGCAGTTCGTCGCCGGGCTGCCGTTCGTCCAGCGGCAACATCGGCTCGGCGGGCTCGGCTAGCGGCGGCATCGCGTCCGGCTGCCCGGGCTCTGGATAGTGCGCGTCGGGCGGATGGGCCTGCATGATGCGCTCATTCTCCTCGCGCCACTTCTTCTCCATTTCCTCGAGCTCGGCCTGGCGGACGATGTCCTCGATGCCCGAGGTGAAGTGGCGCGCCATCCCGCGCACGCGGCCGACCCAATAGCCGACGGTGCGCATCACCCTCGGAAGTTCCTTGGGGCCGATGAAGATCAACGCGAGGACCGCGATGATCGCGATCTCCGCGGAATCGAAGCCGAACATGCCGTCTAGATAAGCTTAGCGGGGTTCGTCGTCTCGGGTCGGCGGAGGAGAGACGACCGGCTCGGCCGGGCGCGGCGTGACATCGATCGGCTCACGGCGACCTTCTTCGCGCGGAAGCTGCCGCGGCGGTTCGTTGCGCCGCTGCTCGTCGTAGCGCCGATATTTCTCGTCCTCGTCGTCGGCCATGCCCTGCTTGAAACTCTTCAGGCCCTTCGCGACGTCCCCCATCATCGAGCTGAACCGGTTGCCGCCGAACAACAGCAGCAGGACGATCGCGATGATCAGGATATGCCAAATGCTAAATCCGCCCATGGGGGAACTCCTTCGCGGCGCTATCTAGTCGCCTTGGTCTTCGCTTTCCAGTTGAAGCTGGAACACGGACTCATCAAGCGGGTCCAATAGTCCAGCGGCCTTGAGATCCTCGATCCCCGGCAAATCCCGCCGCGAGCCCAGGCCGAAGTGGGTCAGGAACTCCTGCGTCGTGGCATAGAGCAACGGCCGCCCCGGCCCTTCCCTTCTCCCGGCCGGCCGCACCCAGCCGGCGTCCATCAGCACGTCGAGCGTGCCCTTCGAAATCTGGACGCCGCGGATCGCTTCGATTTCCGCCCGTGAGACCGGCTCATGGTATGCGATGATCGCGAGCGTCTCCGTGGCCGCGCGCGACAGCCGCCGCAGTTCCTCGCGCGTCCGGCGGAGCAGGTGCGCAAGATCGGGCGCGGTCTGGAAGTGCCAGCGTCCCGCGCGTTCGACGAGCTCGATGCCGCGGCCTTCGTAATGCTGCGAAAGCTCGCCCAGAGCGATTTCGATCTCGCCCTCGCCGACATGCTGCGCAAGCTCTTCGACCGTCATTGGCTCGGCCGATGCGAAGAGGGTCGCTTCGATCGCTCGGACCAGTTCGTCGATCACGCCGCCCTCTTGAGGCGGATGGGCGCGAACGGCTCGTCCTGCGCAATCTCGAGCCGGCCACGGCGAGCAAGCTCGAGCGCCGCAAGAAAGCTGGAGGCAAGGCACGACCGGCGGAACTGGGGGTCTTGGGTGGAGGGCAGGAAAGATTCGAGGAAAGTCCAGTCGAGCGCCATGCCGATCATCTTCCCGACCCGTTCGATGGCTTCCTCGAGGGTCATGACCGCCCGTGCATGGACGACGTGCATCGTCGGCGCGGTGCGGGCACGGACCGCGCCATAAGCGGCGAAAAGGTCGAAATCGCGGACCTGCCACGCCGACTTGCGAACCAGCCGCAGTCCTTCCGGAGCGCCGCGCAGAAACACATCGCGGCCGATGCGGTCGCGGCCGAGCAGCCGGGCGCCGGCCTCGCGCATGGCGTCGAGGCGCTGGAGCCGGAGCTGCAGCCTCAGCGCGATCTCCTCCGGGCTCGGGTCCTGCTCCGGATCCTTGGGCAGCAGCAGGCAGGATTTGAGATAGGCGAGCCACGCGGCCATCACGAGATAGTCGGCGGCGATCTCCAGCTTCAGCGCGCGCGCTTCGGCTAGATAAGCGAGGTATTGCTCGACGAGTTGCAGAATCGAGATCTGCGCGAGATCGACCTTCTGCCCGCGAGCAAGATTGAGGAGCAGGTCGAGCGGCCCCTCCCAGCCGTCGAGCGTCAGGTTGAGCTCATCCGGATTCCGGATTGGCCGCTGCTCGAAATCCTCGTCGTCCACGGCCCAAGAATATCAAGCCATTGTGGCACCGCGAAGCCGCTATCCCACGATGTTGGGGATAACTAGGCGAGCGCGAGCAGTTGATCGCGCTTGGCGATTTCCTCGGCGAAGTCGAAGCGGTCGAGCTCCAGGCGCGTTCCCGCCATCGCGCGCGACAGCCGCTCCGCTCCCGCGCCCGAGAGCTCCGGAAGTCGCGCCGCAATCGCGATATTGTCCTTCAGGACGCCGTTGCAGGGGAGCGCCACGTCACAGCCGGCGGCGACGCACGCAAGCGCGCGTTCGGCCTGGCTTCCCGTCAGCGCATTCATGTTGCTGTCGTCGCTCATCAGGAAGCCGTCGAAGCCGATGCGCTGGCGGATGATGTGCTCGATCACGACCGCCGACTGACTTGCGGGGTGATCGGAATCCCAGGCGGTGTACACGACGTGGGCCATCATCCCCATCGGGGCCGAGGACAGGCGCTCGAACGGCTCGAGGTCGGCCTCCAGCTCTTCGGCGCTTGCGGTGACCACCGGGAGCTCGTGGTGACTGTCGACGAGGGCGCGCCCGTGGCCGGGCATGTGCTTGACGATCCCCACCACGCCCGCGGATGCGAGTCCGTCGAGCACTGCGCGACCGAGGGCCGCGACCTGCATCGGTTCGGAACCCAGCGCGCGATCGCCGATGATATCGCTCGCGCCCTCTTGGCGGACGTCGAGCAGCGGCAGCGCATCCACGTTCACGCCGACCGAGCGCAGCATCAGCGCGAGGGCCCGCGCATTCGAGCGAGCCGCTTCGATCGCCGAGGAAGGAGCCAATTGGTACAGCCTGGAAAAACGCTCCGCGGGCGGGAAAGCGGGCCATTCAGGCGGCTTCAACCGCGCCACTCGGCCGCCTTCCTGATCGATCAGGATCGGAACGTCATCGCGACCCGAGAGGTCACGCAGCGAGTCTGTCAGGCGCCGCAATTGCTCGTGATTGTCGCAATTGCGCTTGAACAGGATGAACCCGACGGGATCGGAGTCGCGGAAGAAGGCGCGCTCGTCGGCGGTGAGCTCGAGCCCGGCAAAACCGTAGATCGCCGCCTGCATTACTGGGCGACGAAGCAATTCTCGCCGGCGGCCCGCAATGTCTGGCACACCTGCTTCGCGTCGGCAGGCGATCCCGCCGCGGCGCGCAGCCGGATCCCGCCGGAGAACGGCACGACCATCTTGCTGAGCGCGGCCACGGAGGGGAAGCGTGCCGACAGTGCGGTCCATGCCCGCTCGGCCTGCGCCTGGTTCGCGAATGCGCCGAGTTGGACGACGCTCCCGGTGCCGCCGGTCGGTTTCGCTTCGGGCTGCGTGGCAATCGTCGGCTTCGCTTCGGCTGCGGCCGGCTGGTTTGGCTGCGCCGGCGCGGGCTTCGCGACTGGCGCTTCCGGCAACTTGTTGAGGTCGAGCCGCGAATCCTTGTCTTCGCCGGCGCTGGTCTCGAACGCCGTTTCACTCTCGCCGCTGATGTCGAGGCCACCAGGGTTCGGCGGCTTGATCTTGTACGGACCCGGCGGCGCCTTGATCAGCTGGGGCGGTCCGTTGCCCACGGATTCGCGGTGACCGATCCAGAAGAATGCAGCGGCAACGATCACCACCGCGAGAACGACGACCACAACCGCCGCGAACATCTTCTGCGCCGAAATCC
The DNA here is from genome assembly GCA_025981625.1 of Sphingomonas sp. Next base: position 15,669 of record JAICXF010000003.1, read on the forward strand.
CTCGCGGCTCGTCTTCGTCCTCGACGGGCGCGAGCCACGGCAGCGGCTCGTCATAGACGCGCTCGTCGGTCATCCGGGCCTCAAACCGTTCCCGCGCCCGACAAGCCGGCGCCGATCACGACACAGCTCTGGGCGATCATCCGCATCCGCTGGCAGAGCACCGCGGAATGCGCCTGCGACGTCGTTCCCATTTGCAGCCGGTAATAGACCCGGCGGTTGCGCAGCGACTCCACGGGAACGACGAGCGCCGGCAGGTGCTTGAGCGCCGGGTTCACGCGCGTGATCGCCCACCAGCCGCGCTTCGCCTGATGCGCAGTGACGAACGCGCCGATTCGGACCAGGCGGCCCGATGCGCCATCGATGTCGCGAACCGGCCAGGGTTGCAGCGGTTGCGCCTCGGGCTTGGCGGGCTCCGGCTGAGGTTCGGCCTGGGCGACGACCACCGGCTTGCTCGCCGGCGGCGCCGGCTTGCGAAACTTCTGCGATTTGGCGGCACGGACGGATGCGTGGCTCGCGCGCGGCTCATCCTCAACGATCGGGATCGGCGAACCGGCCATCCGCTCGACCTGCGGCGCCTGACTGACCGGCGTCGCCGGCTGCGCGCGCGGGAGGCGGACTGTCATCGAACCTTGCGGCTTCGACGGAACGGGCGCCGGCGTCTCGTCGACCGTGCGCGCACCCATCCAGAAGGCCCCGCCGGCGACGAGCAGCATCGCGGCGACGCCCGCGACGACGCTTCCGCCGCCGGCTCTCGGCCGCTTCGGCGTGGGCTCGTCGGGTAACCACGGCAGCCGGTCCTCGGCGGCAGCCGTCTGGACGCTCATCAGCGCATCTCCTCGGTTGCGGCGACCCCCATCAGGTCGAGGCCGCTCCTGATGATTTGCGCGATTCCCGTCGCGAGTTCCAGCCGCGCACGTGAAAGTTGTGGATTATTTTCAATGAGGAAGCGGCGTTCCGGGTCATCGTTGCCGCGGTTCCAAAGCGCGTGGAACTCCGCCGCGAGATCATACAGGTAGAAAGCGATCCGGTGCGGCTCATGCGCGAGCGCCGCACCTTCCAGCACCCGCGGATATTGCGCCGCGCGCTTGACCAGCGTCAGCTCCTCGTCGTCGAGCAGCGACAGGTCGGCCGGATCATTAAGGTTCACTCCCGCGGCGGCCGCCTTGCGCTTCAGCGAACTGATCCGCGCATGGGCGTACTGGACGTAGAACACCGGATTGTCCTTCGATGCCTCGACCACCTTGGTAAAGTCGAAGTCGAGCGGTGCATCGGCACGGCGGGTGAGCATCATGAAACGGACGACGTCGCGCCCGACCTCGTTGACGACCTCGGCCAGAGTTACAAAATCCCCCGCCCGCTTGCTCATCTTCACCGGCTCGCCGCCGCGGAACAGCCGCACCATCTGGACCAGCTTGACGTCGAGATCGACGCGGCCGTCCGTCAGCGCCTTCACCGCCGCCTGGACGCGCTTGACGGTCCCGGCATGATCCGCGCCCCAGATGTTGACCAGGTGATCGGCGCTCTTCGCTTTTTGCCAGTGATAAGCGGAGTCCGAGCCGAAATAGGTCCAGCTGCCATCCGATTTCCTCATCGGGCGGTCCTGGTCGTCGCCGAACTCGCTCGACCGGAACAGCGTCAGATCGACCGGCTCCCATTCGTCGTGCGGGTCGAGGCTCTTGGGCCGCTCGAGCGTGCCCTCGTAAACCAGTCCCTTGGACCGGAGCACCTCCATCGCCTCCGTCACCGCGCCGCTGGTCTGCAGCTTCGCCTCGGACGAGAAGAGGTCGTGATGGATGTTGAGCAGCGCCAGGTCGTGCCGGATCAGGTCGAGCATCGCGTTGATCGCCGCCTGTCGGAATATCGGCAGCCACTCGGCTTCCGGCATCTCGGCATAATCGCTGCCATATTCGGCGGCGAGGATCGTGCCGACCGGTTTCAGATAATCACCAGGGTACATGCCCTCGGGGATGTCGCCGATCTCATCGCCGAGCGCCTCGCGGTAGCGGAGGTGCACCGAGCGGGCGAGCGTATCGACCTGCGCGCCCGCATCGTTGACGTAATATTCCTTGGTGACCCGGAAGCCCGCCGCCTCCAACAGCCGCGCAAGGCTGTCGCCGACCACCGCGCCCCGGCAATGGCCCATGTGCAGCGGACCCGTCGGATTGGCCGAAACATATTCGACATTCACCCGCTCGTTCGCGCCGACCTTAGAGAGGCCATATTCGTCGCCTTCGCGCAGGATCGTCCGCAACTCGTCGCGCCAGGCGTCGGGCTTCAGCCGAAGATTGATGAATCCCGGTCCGGCAATCTCGACGGCAATCACCGGCGGCAGCGCTTCGAGCTTCGGCTTGATCACCTCCGCAAGCGCACGGGGGTTCGTTCCGGCCGGCTTGGCCAGCACCATCGCCGCGTTGGTCGCGAGGTCCCCGTGCGCGGGGTCGCGCGGTGGCTCGACGGTCACGTTCCTGCGATCGATGCCGGCCGGCAGCGCGCCTTCGGCAACGAGATCGTCGAGCACTCCGTCGAGGAGCGCGGCATATTGGGCGTAGAGGCTCAAATCGCGTCCATTGATGTGAGGAAGCGTGCGCCTCTAGCGCAGCAATCCCCCGCCGTCACGCCTCGCTAGGCGACGATAAGCGGCTGCGCGAACGCGCTTCCTCGGCTGTCCGGGAACAGGGTGCCGATCACGCGAGAAGCTTCCAGGCCATAGTGCTGCGCCAGCGCTCCGGCGACGAGCGCGTCGAGATCGGTAGTCGGCCTGAGGTCGCGGCCTTCGTAAAGCGCGGCCTGGTTGAGCCCGGGCCAGTCGGCGATCACCTTTCCACCGGCAACCGCGCCGCCGAGCAGCATCGCGGCCGATGCCTGGCCGTGATCGGTGCCTCCCGTGCCGTTGGGACGAACCGTGCGGCCGAACTCAGTCGCAACCACAACCAGCGTATTGGCCCATTCGGCGCCGAGGCCCGACTTCAGCGCCGCCAGCAGCTGGTCGAGATCGCGCAGCTGGAACGCCAGCCGGCCTCGCTGTCCCGAGTGAGTATCCCATCCGTTCGTCTCGATCATCGCGATCCGCGCGCCGTCGCCGAGCAGCATTTTGGCGGCAAGCGAGCCCGTGGCCGCGCCTTTCTGGCCGCCGCCCGCTTGCATTGTCGCTCCGGCCCGCATGCGGGTTTCCATCGCCGCGCTCCACAGCTCGTGAAGCTGCTGGTCGCCCTCGTACAGCGTACTGACGCGCGCGAGCAGGTCGTCGGTCGGGCTCGGCAGCTGCGAGCTCGCATAGGACGAGACTTCATGCGCGCCGCGCAGCGCCATCGGCACCGTCGACGACAAGGCAAGCGCACTGGCATCCGTCGCCGGAACGAGCCCGAGCAGCCGGTTCATCCAGCCGTCCTTCAGCCGATAGGCCGCCGATCCGCCCGTCTCGAGGACGTTCTGCCCGTCGAAATGCGAGCGATCGCGATAGGGAGAGGCGACGGCATGGACGAACAGCGCCTGACGGTCGCCGTACATCTTCGCCGTTTCCGCCAGCGCCGGGTGGAGCGTGAAGAAAGAGCCGAGCTTCGCGCCCGCCGCGGTGTCCTGGACGAAATCGCCGCGAATGCCGGCGAACGCCGGGTCGCCCGTCGGCGCGACAATCGAGAGGCCATCGGCTGCGCCGCGCTGGATCATGAAGACGAAGCGGCGCTCGCCTGCCGAGCGCGCGAACGCCATCCGCGGACAGCCGAGGGAGGCAAGCGCGGTGGCGGCGCCGCCCGCGCGAATGAAAGACCTGCGGTCAAGCATGTTCATCTCCTCACGAATTCCGGGCTGACGAGCAGCAGCGCGAGACCCTCGGCGGGACTTTCGGCGCGGGCGATCGCGGTCCGCGTCGAGGTGCTCAACGAACCCGGATAGAGCTTCTCGGCAAGCGCTCGGGCATCCGTTGTCGAAGCCGCCTTGTCGGCAATGCGCTGCGCCACTTCCACCCGTCGGACGAGCGCGTCGGGACCGGCCCAGCTCGCGGCGATGTCGTCCCAGCCCGCCGGCGAGCCCGGCTGCCACGTCGGCTGTCCCAGTTGCCTCAGCACGTTGGCCGCCATCTTCGGCTCGAGCTCTCGAGAGCCGACCGCGCGCAGCGCTGAAACCGACCACCCCCACGGCGTCTTGAATTTCACCGGCTTGGGCGACCACGCCTCCGGCGAGTCGATCAGCGCGCGGTAAACCGCCGGCAAATCGCCGCCGCTGGCGAGATAGGTCTTGCTCAGCCGGTCGACGAGCGCCGCTGGCGGATCGTCCCCGGCGAAGTGGCGGGCAAGCTTGGTCGCGAGGTGCTTCGCCGTTGCCGGACTTGCCGCGAAATCGAGCAGGATCGATCGGGCCTGCGCCTCGCCGTTCTGGCGATATCGCTTTCCCATGATGGTGCGCTCGCCCGGTTCGTGGATCAGCTCGGCGAACTGAAACTGTCCCGGAGTGCCGCCCACCAGGCGCTCAGCCGGACCCCGGCCAACGCCGGCAACGGTCCAGCCCGTCAGCGCGCGCGCGAACTCGGTGACGTCTGCCTGCGTATAGCCTGTGCGAACGCCGAGGGTGTGGAGCTCCATGATCTCGCGCGCGAGGTTCTCGTTCAGTCCCCTTTGTTTCGCGCCGCGTAGAGCGAGAAAGGCGCCGGCCTGCGAATTGGGACCGATCGACTGCACCTGGTCGAGATAGAGCAGCATCGCCGGATGCTGCTCGACCGCGAGGAGCATGTCTGAAAACTTGCCGAGCACGTGCGGTCGAATCGCTTCGAACTCGAGCAGTCCGGCCAGGCCGATCACCGGGATTTTGTCGACCGAGACCGCGAAGTGGTTGGCCCAGAAGTGAACCAGCCGCTCGACGAAGGGAGCATCGGTAGTGAGCGCGGAATCGAGCCGGGCCGCGTTCATCACGACATAATCGTTGCGGATCGACTGCTGTAGGTAGCGCTTGACGGGATCAGCCTGCGCGGCGGGCCGCTGCTGTTGCGGAGCCTGCTGTTGCGGAGCAGAGATCGGCATCGACGCGGGCTGAACCTGCCGCCTGGCGCGCGCCGCCATCTGCTGCGCCTGGAGATAATCGGCGAGCTGCGTAACCACCTGAGCACGGGCCGGCACCTGCGCGAGCGCTTCCGGGCGCGGCTGAAACAGGTCCATCTGCCCGATCAGCCAGCGCTTGGCATCGGCCGGTGCTTGATCATCAGGCCTGGCGCCCAGGCCGAACCGATTGAGGGCGATCGTCGCGGCGAGCATTCCCGTCTCCTCTCGCCGCTCAATATGTTCAACTCAGCTGAACCGCCTGTGAAGCCATTTTTTACCGGTCGCTAACCCTAGAAGCGGCCCGCCGGCAGGTTGACCGGCCCGACCAGCTCCTCGTGCCGGGCGATGGCGAACCGATCGGTCATTCCGGCGATGAAGTCGCCGATGGTTCGCAGCTGCCGGATTTCGTCCCCGCCGTGCTGCCACCATTCAGGAAGAAGGCCACGGTCATCGCGATAGGCTGCGGCGAGATTGGCAACGACCCGCTCGGCTTCCATTCGAATCGGCTGAAGATCGGGCAAACCGTAGAGCCGGGCGTAGAGGAATCGCTTGAGTGCCCGCTCCTCCGCCTCGAGCGCCGGGGAAAAGCCGGCGAGCGAACGCCCCGCGGAGCGGACCTCCTCGATGCTTTGAACGCCAGCCTCACGCACGCGCCGCTCGGTTTCGGCGAGGACGTCCCCAACCATGGTGCCGATCATGTCACGGACCAGCGCGCGCTGGCGCTTCTCGGTGGAGATGCCCGGATGACGCTTCCCGATCGCCTCCCAGAGCCGATTGACGAGCGGCAATTCGAGCAGTTCGCCGAGCTGGAGAAGCCCGGCTCTGAGACCATCGTCGATGTCGTGATTGTCATAGGCGATGTCGTCGGAAATGGCGGCGATCTGCGCCTCCAGACCGGGCCAGCTGCCGAGTTCGAGGTCTCTTTCGGAATCAACTTCGGTCATCGCCCAGGTAGGTGAGATCACCGGGCCGTTATGCTTGGCGAGACCCTCCAGCGCTTCCCAGCTGAGGTTGAGCCCGTCGAAGTCCGGATAGGGCGTTTCCAGCCGGGTGACGATGCGAACCGTATGTGCGTTGTGATCGAAACCACCCGCATCCGCGAGAGCGGCGCTCAGCGCGTCCTCGCCAGCGTGGCCGAACGGCGGGTGGCCAAGATCGTGCGCCAGGCACAGGGCCTCCGTCAGGTCCTCGTTCAAGCCGAGCGCGCGGGCCATGGTGCGGCCGATCTGCGCGACTTCGAGGCTGTGGGTCAGCCTTACCCGATAATGATCGCCGTCGGGGGCGACAAACACCTGCGTCTTGTGCCTGAGCCGGCGGAAAGCGACCGAGTGGATTAGCCGGTCGCGGTCGCGCTGGAAAATGTCGCGCGGTCCGCGCGGGCCGTGGTTATCTTCGGGATGGAGCCGGCCGCGCGAACCGGCTGGCGTCGCGGCAAGCGCTTCCAATGACCTCATTCACCGGTCAGTGGCGCAATCCTGTCGGCTTGTGAATTGGTCCATTGCATCGGCTCGACTCCGACGGTCTGGAGATCGTCCGCGAAGATGGAGGCATCGCTGCGACCGCGGAACGGACCAATCAGCAGCCGGGCCCCGTCGGCGCTTCGGGAGACGTAGGGAGTGATGCCCTCGAACAGCTCGGGGTTCATGTTCTTCAATCGGCGGAAGCGTGAAGCCAGGGCATCGACATCCGACCCGCTGGCAAGCTGAAGCCACAGCTTCGGCTGCTCCATCGGCTGGGTTCGCTGGACCGACGCCGACGTCGGGCGCCGCGCATAGGCGACGCGAACGGGCGCCGCCGTCGCGGACTGCGCGACGGGAGGTGAGGCTTGTGCCGGCGCCGGGCTGAGCAAGGCGTCGATCCCGGCCAGACGATCGGTGGTCGTACTCGCCACCGTGGCCGCTGGCCGCGCGGCGCTTGCGTAGGCATAGGCCTTGCCACCGGCGTCCGGGACAATACCGAGCTCCACCGCCGCCGCCTTCTGGCCCGGCGACAGGCCCGGAAGCCGCTGCAGGAACGGCGCGACACTTGCCGAGGAGCCGGGCATCGCGGCGTTGATCGCCGACAAGGCCGACGCGGTGTCACCCGTCAGCGCGAGCACCAGGGCGCGGACGCGCGCGGTCCCCGGATCGCCCCTCGCGGATAGCGGCGCGAGCGTCTGGATTGCACCGGCGCGGTCGCCGCTGATCGCCAGGCTGAGCGCCAGGCGGCGGCGGGCCTCTTCGCGGTCGCGCCCGGACAGCGCGAGGCGATAATCCGCCTGCGCCTTCTCCTGCTGACCCATGAGGTCGTAGGCCAGGCCGCGGTCGCAGGCGATGCTCGCAACGGAGGCGCCGAGCTGCTGCGCGTGCGCGAAGTAGGGAAGCGCCGCCTCCGGCTCACCGTTGGCGACGGCCACCGCGCCCATGCCGGCCTGCGGCAGCGGGCTGCGCGGATCCACCTCGTCGGCGCGGGCGAAGAAGCCGGCAGCGGCCTGCCCGTCGCCGAGCGCCACCGCCGCCCTGCCGGCACCGATCAGCGCCTCGAAATTCTTGGGGTCGGACGCCAGCGTGCGGACATAGCGGGCGAGCGCCGCGCTGGCGCTTTCATCGTACGGCGAATAGCTGCCCTGCGCGGCCGCAGGCGTGGCGAGAGGCAGTGCGCCGCAAATCGCCAGCGCCGCGCCCATCCTGAAATAGACCAGTCCCCGCATCGTCCCTCCCCGGTGAAGCATGGAATCTTGCGGAGAGCTTTCTGGCTAGAGGGTTTACGGTGAGCCGTGCGGTCGCGGGGACAAGGAGCAGCTTTGCAACGAAAAAGGGCGGCCCCAACGGGCCGCCCTTCTCGATATATCGACCGGCTTACTGGTTGTTCTGGCGGTTGAGAAAGCGCGGGATGTCGATCGGCTCGCGCTTGTAGTCGGTCTCTTCCTCGTCGATCTGCGCCTTGGGGGCGCCGCGAGCGATGTTCGACATCCGCTCGAACAAGGTTCCGCCGCCGGTCGCGGCAGCCGGAGCCTGGACCTCGTCCTCGTCGGTGGGCGGCGCGAACGGCGGAGCGCCGACCGGGCTGGTCAGGATGTCGTCGGCACCGAGCAGCAGCTCGTCGCCGCCGTCCTCCGCGGTCGTCTGGATCGGCGCTTCAATCTTGGCCGGCGCCTCGGCCGGAGCAGCGGCAGCGGGCTGGCGCGCCGGGAAGGTGAACACCTTGCCCGGCTGCGGCTGGGTCCCGATTTCCGCCTCGATGCCGGTGGCGACGACCGACACGCGGATCTTGCCGCCGAGGTCGTTGTTGAACGCCGAGCCCCAGATGATGTTCGCGTCGGGGTCGACTAGTTCCTTGATGTGGCTGGCGGCCTCGTCGACTTCCATCAGGCGCATGTCCTCGCCGCCCGTGATCGAGATGATGACGCCCTTGGCGCCCTTCATGCTGACCCCGTCGAGCAAAGGATTGGAGATTGCCTTTTCGGCCGCTTCGATGGCGCGGTTGTCGCCATCGGCCTCCCCGGTGCCCATCATCGCCTTGCCCATCTCGCTCATGACCGACCGGACGTCGGCGAAGTCGAGGTTGATGAGGCCCGGCATGACCATCAGGTCCGTGATCCCGCGGACGCCCTGCTGAAGCACCTCGTCGGCCATTTCGAACGCCTGCTTGAAGGTTGTCTCGGAATTGGCGAGGCGGAACAGGTTCTGGTTGGGGATAACGATCAGCGTGTCGACGTGCTGCTGAAGCTCGGCGATGCCGGCGTCGGCCGAGCGGCCGCGGCGAGCGCCCTCGAACGCGAACGGCTTGGTCACGACTCCGACGGTGAGGATGCCCTTGTCGCGCGCCGCCTTGGCGATGACAGGGGCAGCGCCGGTGCCGGTGCCGCCGCCCATCCCGGCGGCGATGAAGCACATGTGCGCGCCGTCGAGCGCCTGCTCGATATCGGCGAGGGTCTCTTCGGCGGCGGCGCGGCCGATCTCGGGACGCGATCCCGCCCCGAGTCCCTGGGTGATCTTGAGCCCGAGCTGGAGCCGGCGGTCGGCGGCGCTGTTGTTGAGCGCCTGAGCGTCGGTGTTGGCGACCACGAAATCGACGCCCTGAACGTCGGCGCGCATCATGTTGGCGATGGCGTTGCCGCCCGCGCCGCCCACGCCGATCACGCTGATCCGCGGGCGAAGCTCGTCAACCTCGGGCCGGATGAAATCGATGCTCATGTCCCTAAACCTCCCCCAAACACTGCAACGCGTTGAGCCTTCGGGAAGAATCTATGAATCGTTGCGAGTCGCAAGCCAAGCGGAAAAGTTAACGCGGGTCGAAAAATATGGGGAAAGTGTCACATCCGGGACTCACTTATCCACAGGTCCGCGGATTTAAGCTCGCCGAGGTCACAAATGCCAGGACTGCCGCGAGCTGATGTCGGCGTTCACCCATTGCGGTCATCACGTGTGTTTTGGGCCTTGAGCAAGCCGCCATCTTGTTGCGAGCGCCTGATCGTGAGACTTCTCGGCGGCGAAGGTGAGTTGTTGCGAAGGGGTGTAGTCATGAAGTTCCTGACGATCGCACTTGCTGCCGGACTTTCATTGAGCGCCGTGGCCCATGCAGATACTCAGCCCGCCGCCGCAAAGCCCACCGCTGATCCGCTTTACTTGCCATATGAAGCGCCCGGCACTTTCGCGAAGATCCCGACTGGCGAGACGATCCACCTAAAGTGCATGGGTAGCGGTTCGCCGACCGTCATCTTGACCGCTGGCGCCGGTGATTGGTCGGCAGCGTGGCGCAAGGTGCAGCCGCAAATCGCCAAGACTACGCGGGTGTGCGCGTGGGACCGGCCGGGCTTCGGTTACAGCAGCGGAAGCACCCAGCCGCAAACGACAAGCAACATCACGAGCGATCTCGAGGCGGCGCTCAAGGTCGCGCACATTCGCGGGCCGTACATTGCCGTCGGTCATTCGCTTGGCGGATACGAAAGCGTCATGTTCAAGGACCGCGATCCACAAGCGGTCGTCGGCATGGTTTTGGTCGACCCCAGCATCCCGGACCAGAAGAACCGCGTTGGCCAAGCCGCACCGGCGTTCGCCCAATCGATGAATGCGAATACGGCGAGCAGTTTGGCTGTGTACGCGCGCTGTATCGCGGGCCTGAAGTCGGGCACACTCAAGATTGGGTCGAAAGACCCGGATGGCTGCCTCGGTTACCCGGCAGACTATCCTCGTGACCTCACGCTGGCGTTAGATCAGCGAGATCTAAATCCGCTGCGTTTTGCCGCTGCTGAATCAATGTTCCAAAACTTTGACGCGGACGGCCCGTCCATGATCAACCCTACGCGCAACTACGGCAGCATGCCGCTGATCGTCCTGACTGCAACCAAGGACCCGGCCGCATGGCCTCCCGGTTTTAGCCAAGCCGCCAAGGATGAGCTGCCCGCGTTCCACGCGCTATGGGTGCGTGGTCATGATGAATACGCTGCTTTGTCGTCGCGCGGCGTCAACCGTCGCGTCCCCGACAGCACGCATTACATTCAGTATGACCAGCCGCAGGTGGTCATTGATGCGGTTGACGAGGTGGTTGCCGTTGCGCGCCGCGAGGCGGGAACGCGCAACAAGTAGAGAACTTAATCAGCGTCCGCTTTCCGCCCATTCCTGCCTATTAGCGGGGTGACAGCTTTCGACCCATTGCGGACATTAACGCGTCTGATACGCTGCCCACAGGGGGCCTGCGATGCACATCCACATGCCGAAGGCGCTGCACGACTGGCGAGACTTTCTAAAAGAAGTCGGGATCATCGTGCTCGGCGTGCTGATTGCGTTGTCGCTCGAGCAAATGGTCGAGGCTTGGCACTGGCACGAAAAGGTCAACGCCTCCCAAGCGGCGATCCGCCGTGAGCTACTGTGGGATGACGGCCCCCAGATTTACCAGCGGGCCGCGATGCACCGCTGCGTCGCCGCCAGCTTGGATGCAATCCGCGCTGCCGTCGAATCCGGCAAAAGCCGTCAGGACGTCAGCCGAGCCATCGACGGCTATTGGATGGAGGTCACCACCTTCGACAGCCTGGCGCACGATGCCGCGAATACGTCTGACGTAGCGACCCACATGTCGCCTGCGCAGCTCGAGCTCTTCAATACGCCTTACTACATCATACCCCTGATGGAGCGCACCAATCGTGAGGAGGTGGCGGATTTGCCACGATTGCGGGCGCTCCGGCGGACGGGTGGCCCGCTGTCGGAGGCCGAATCGAGCCAGCTGCTGCTAGCCGTCGAGACGCTTAGGAGCGAGGATCAGACGATGTGGCTCGCATCCGTGTGGATCATGCCGTCGCTGCACGCGCTCGGCGGCGAACTGGATCCGGCCCGCACACAAGACTTTATGACTCGAGCGAAAGATCATTATGGCTCGTGCGTAAGGAACCTGCCGCCGAACTTCCCAACTTAAGCAGGCGATGCGCACTAAAGCCGGCTTTCCGCCCATTGCGGGCCGTAGCGGCTTCGTTCTCCTTCTCGCACCGAGCTAAGCTCCCAATCGGATCGAAAAACCGATCTTTTTATCGGCCGATCGCAATCAGGCTTTAACCTTCCGAAGGATAAAAAGCGCTCGAGCCCAAGCCTGGCGATGATCGGGCGGAAGGTGCGAGGGACTGTCGGCGTACCATGAATGCATATTCATCCCAGATGCTGCGCAAGGTCTTGCGGGTGCGTGCCGAGCGCGCGCCCGTGTCGATGGCCGCCTCGATCGTGACCATGAGCGCGTACCAATTCCCTCAACTCGCCGACATCTCGCAGAGCGGCGCCAAGCTCGTCGGTTCACCGCTTCCGCCGAAAGGAACCGTGGCTCTGCTCCGAACCGGAGCGCTGGAAGTCCTCTGCCGCGTCGTGTGGGTGAAGGAAGGCTCGTGCGGAGTCCGTTTCGACGAGCCCGTCTCGCCCAGAATATTGAAGCAGATCCAGCTCGACGGATCGGCCGCGCTCGAGATTTATGGTTCGCCGACGCAGAGCGCGCCCGACCCCGTCCAGCCAGGAGCGGAGCAATGAAGCCGTACATCCTGGGTGCGATATGCGTATGGTTCGTCTGCGGCATCGTCGGTTCGGTCATGCTCGGCGAGCAGCGCGTCGACGTTCCGAAAATCGTCGGTGGGCCAATCACCTTGTGGACCGGGTTCAACCAGCCGGTCGGCAACTGAACACGGTCAAATAGCTCTTTCAGCCAGGGCCGACGGCCTATGATTGCGTCTGCAAGCTCGGCGGGCCTGCAATTCCGACATTGAATTGGCACACGGGCAGACCATCTGAATTCAATGGTCACCCTCTCCGTTCTCGACCTCGCGCCGATCACCGAAGGCTCCGACGCGGGCACGGCGCTGCGCCGTTCCGCCGAGCTGGCGCGAACCGCCGAACAGCTCGGCTACAAGCGCTACTGGATGGCGGAGCATCATTCGATGCCGGGGATCGCCAGCGCCGCGACGGCCGTGGCGCTCGCTTACGTGGGGTCGCAGACCTCCACCATCCGGATCGGCGCCGGCGGGGTGATGCTGCCCAACCATGCGCCGCTGATCATCGCCGAGCAGTTCGGGACCCTCGACGCACTCTATCCCGGACGTATCGACCTCGGCCTCGGCCGGGCGCCGGGCACCGACCAGCCGGCGGCCCACGCCATCCGACGCAATCTTGCCGGCGACCACAACCAGTTCCCCAACGATATCATCGAGCTGATGGGCTACTTCCGCGGCGAGAACGGGAGGGTTCGGGCGATCCCTGGCGAGGGTGCGCGAATCCCGATCTATATCTTGGGCTCGAGCCTCTATGGAGCGCAGCTCGCGGCCGCGCTCGGCCTGCCCTACGCCTTTGCTTCGCACTTCGCGCCGCAGATGATGATGGAGGCGATCGACCTTTACCGCACGCGGTTCGAGCCCTCGGAGCAGCTCGACGGACCGTACGTCATGCTCGGCTTCAACTGTTTCGCCGCCCCGACGGACGAGGAGGCGGAGCTGCTTGCAACCTCCGTGCAGCAGGCCGTGATCGCGCTTCGGACCGGACATGCGGCGAAGCTCCAGCCGCCGCTGGCCGGCTATGCCGAGACTCTGCCGGTCGAAGGTCGGGCAATGCTGCGGAGCTTCCTGACCTGCAGCGCAATCGGCTCGCCCGCCAAGGTCCGGCGAGAGGTCGACGAATTCGTGGAACGCACCGGCGCCGACGAGCTGATCGTCACAGCCCAGATCTACGATCATGCGGCGCGGCTACGGTCGTATGAGCTGCTGGCGAAGGCAATGGTGCCCGCCGAGGCGGAGCTGACCGACTAACCTAACTTGGACCTAAGCGTCTTGATTGTCGTCAAGGCGCCGAATCCATGGAACGCGTGCCCTCCACGACCCGTTAACGGCTGGCAATCGGCACGGAGGCGAAACCATGAGGCGCAGCTGGGCGGCGGTGATCGTCGCATTCGTGATGGCGCTGATCGGGATCGTGCTGACGGTCGGCGGCGCGTGGCTCGTGATCCTCGGCGGGTCGCTCTACTATCTGATCGCCGGCGTCCTGATGCTCGTGTCGGCGTGGCTGCTGTTTCGCGGCCGGCTGCTCGGCGGGTGGATCTACGTCGGGCTGTTCATCCTCAGCGCGATCTGGGGCTTCGCCGAAGCCCGCGACGATGCATGGGCGATGGTCCCGTGGCTGATTGCGCCACTGGTGATGCTGATCGCCGTGCTGCTGGTGATGCCGACGCTCACCCCGGCCGCCAACCGGTGGAAAATCGCCGGCGGCGGGATCGCGCTCGCGGTGCTGTTCGTGGTCGTCAGCTTCGCCATGCTCGGCAACAATGCGAGCGCCGTTGCCGCGCTCCCAGCGCAGCAGTCTCCCGGAATGACGGACCCGTCGGGTGTCGCGACGGGCGCGGACTGGACCTCCTATGGCGGGACCAACGCCGCGTGGCGCTTCTCTCCGCTCACTCAGATCACGCCCGACAATGTCGGCAAGCTCCGGAAGGTGTGGGAAGTCCACACCGGCGGGATGCCGCTCAACGCCGATTACAAGAAACTTTACGGGACCGAGAACACGCCGCTCAAAATCGGCAATCTGCTCTACACCTGCACGGCCAAGAACATCATCGTCGCGCTCGATGCCGCGACGGGCAAGCCGATGTGGCGGGTCGATCCGCACGTTCCCGACGTCTGGATTCCATACACCACCGCCTGCCGCGGCGTGAGTTACTATGCGGTTCCTGGCGCGGCGGCGAACAGCATGTGCGCCGGCCGGATCATCGAAGGAACGATGGATTCGCGGCTGATCGAGGTCGACGCGCTGACCGGCAAGCCCTGCACCGAATTCAACGGCAGCGGCCAGCAAGACACCAAGATCGGGATGGGCTGGACGCCGCCCGGGTCGGTCGGGATCAACTCGCCGCCGCCGGTGGTGCGGGGGATCATCGTCGTCGGGCACCAGGTGCTGGACGGCCAGTGCCGCTGCGCCCCGTCGGGCGTGATCCAGGGTTTTGACGCGAAAACAGGCAAGCTCGCCTGGGCGTGGGACATGCAGCATCCCGACTGGCACGGCTATCCGCCCAAGGGGCAGACGTGGATGCGCGGGAGTCCGAACAGCTGGTCGATCAGTGCCGGCGACGAGAAGCTGGGGCTTGTCTATGTGCCCACCGGCAACGTCGCCGACGATTACATCTCCGCCGGGCGGACGCCGCTGGAGGATGCGTACAACAGCTCGATCGTCGCGATCGACGTCACCACCGGCAAGCCCAGGTGGAGCTTCCAGACTGTCAGGAAAGACGTGTGGGACTATGACATCGGCAGCCAGCCGAGCCTGATCGACTATCGCGGGACGCCCGCGCTGCTCGTCGCATCGAAGCAGGGCGATCTCTACGTGCTCGATCGCGCCACCGGGAAGCCGCTGGCGCCGATAGGGACGATCAGGGCTCCGCTGGGCGGTCTCGAGCCGACCGAACGCTCACCGATTCAGATCACTTCGCTGTGGAACACGCTGAGGAAGCCTGACCTCACGGAATCGGACATGTGGGGAATGTCGCCAATCGACCAGATGGCTTGCCGAATCCAGTATCGGCTGGCCGACTATCGCGGATTCTACACGCCGCCGCGTGCCGACAAGTTCACGGTCGAATATCCCGGCTACAACGGCGGCAGCGACTGGGGCAGCCTGTCGATCGACCCGGTCCGCGGAATCGCCATCGCGAATTACAACGACATGCCCAATTACGTGAGGCTGGTGCCGCGAGCCGAGGCGAACAAGGAGGGGATCGTGCCGCGGTTCGCGACCAGCACACCGCCGAGCAAGCCGCACGAGATCGATCCCCAGTGGGGCGTTCCCTATGCGGTCAAGGTCGACGCCGGCTGGCGCGTGCCGTTCACCAAGCTGATGTGCAAGCGCCCGCCCTATGGCGGCATTCGGGCGATCGACATCGCGACCGGCAAGACGCTGTGGGACCGGCCGCTGGGAACGGCGCGCAAGAACGGCCCGTTCAACCTGCCGACGCTGCTGCCGCTGACGATCGGGACTCCGAACAACGGCGGAGCGGTGACGACGGCAAGTGGCCTGATCTTCATCGCCGCCGCGACCGACGACCTGCTGCGCGCCATCGACGAGCGCACTGGAAAGGTCGTGTGGTCGGTGCCGCTTCCGGCGGGCGGCCAGGCCACCCCGATGATCTATCAGCAGAACGGGCGCGAATATCTGGTGATCTTCGCCGGCGGGCATCACTTCATGGAAACGCCCATGGGCGATAGCCTGATTGCCTACGCGCTGCCGGGCTGACCGGCCGAGGCCCGGTTGAATCGCTGGCCGTCGCCGCACCATTTCGTGGTTGCAGCCCTGGCTGTGAGTGTTCTCGGCATCATCGGGGCAGTCGGATACGTGAAGCTCGGCGTGTTCAACGTCGCCGCTTCCCATCCCCATAGCCAGGTCGTGGAGTGGCTAACCCACGACACGATGATCAACTCGGTCAAACGTCGCTCCGGCGACGTGCCTCTTCCGGCGATCGTTTCCGTGGCTCAGGCGAAGCGCGGATTTTGTGAATATGAGGCGCATTGCGTCGCCTGCCACGGCGGCCCGGCGGTCGCGCGCGAGCAGTGGGTCAACGGGATGAACCCAGCGCCGCCATATCTGCTCGACGCGACACGGCAGTGGAAACCGCGCGAGCTCGACTGGATCGTCCGCAACGGGATCAAGATGACGGGCATGCCGGCGTGGCGCGAGACGCTGTCCGAGCATCAGATCGGCGATGTCGTCGCTTATCTCGAAGCCATGCCCCAGATGCCGCCGCAGAGCTATTTACGCTGGCGAAACGCGAAGATCTGCGGGCCGGGCTAAACAGCTTCGTCAAACTTGACTTGTTGAATGCGCGGAACACCGATCACCCACCATAAGGCTCCGGCGGCGGCGATAGCGGCGGTCACGGCACAGGCTGCTCCAAAGCCGGCCCGGCCTACGATCACTCCAGTGAGAAGCGGACCGAAGATGCCTGAGCTGTTGCCGATGGCATTTTGGATTCCGACCCAGGTGCCCGCCGCCCTGGGACCCGCAAACATCTGCGCTACGGCATACGTGTTGAGCGACAGGGCGCCCGTGGCAACTCCCGCAGCGCAGAGCAACAGCGTGAGCTTTACCGGGCTATCGGCATACGGTAGGCCGAACACGGCTGCGCCCGCCACCAGCTGGCCGGTGATCATCATCGCCCGGCGAATGGCGCCTTCCGACCGCCCGCCGCGCGTCCATCGGTCGGAGGCATACCCAAAGCCGAGGGCCGCCGCGGCCTGCGCCACATAGCCGATGGTCGCAATCACGGTCATTTCATGGATCGGCAGCCCGCGCGACCTCGTGAGGAACAGCGGCAGCCAACCGAGCAGAAAATAGAAGACGTAATTGCTCGCGGCGTGCGCGATCGACATCGACCAGAGCGACCATTTGCCCGCAAGCGCGCGAATAGAGACGCTGCGGTCGCGACCGCCTGCGATCGGCTCGGCATCTGAAGCAGCCCGGAACCACGGCACCAGCCAAAGCAAGGTGATTGCACCAAAAGCGAGGAAGATCGCTCGCCAGCCCCACGCCCCGAGAATGAGACCCCCGGCGAGGGTTCCGGCCGCCGGACCAAGTGCGATACCGAGCGCCAGGACGGCATTGGCCATGCCGCGGCGCTCCGCAGGGACATGATGCGCGATGATCTTCGAGGCGCCCGGAAAGGCGACCGTCTCCCCGATTCCGAGGATCACGCGAAGGACCAGCAAGGAAGCGAACCCCGCCGCGAAGCCCGTGGCAAGCGTCGCCGCCGCCCATAGGAGCACGCCGAGGCCAATCACCCGGTAAACCGAAAAGCGATCGACAAGCGCGCCGACGAACAACTGGATCGGGGCATAAACCCAGAAGAAGGCCGAGAGAATGATCCCGAATGCCTCCGGCCGGAGCTTCAGCTCCGATGTCATCAGCGGCGCGGCAATGCCGATCGCGCCCCGGTCGACATAATTGAAGAACACCCCGGCGCCGAGCAGCACCACCAGCAGGGCCGTGCTTCGCTGCCGAGCGGCGGCGCTCAATAGCCGCCCTTCATCGCGTCGAACAGTCGCCCGAACATGCCTTTGGCGCGCGCCGGCCTGACCACCGGCCCGGCGATGTCGCGGATGTCGCCGCGGCCGCTCGCAGCTAGAAGCGCAAGCCCGACGAGGGTCGAGAACGCCGGGCCGCTATGAGCGTCGGGGAGCCCGGTGATCTGCTTGGGGCGACCCACTCGGACGGCGCGGCCGAGCACGCCCTGCATGTAATCGGCGATATTCTTGAGCTCGGCGCCGCCACCGGTCAGGACCACCTGGCGCCCGACGGGGCCGGTGAACCCGAGGCCCTTCAGCGCTGCTTCGATTTCGTTCGTCAGCTCCTCGACGCGCTGCCGGATGACCATCATCAGCTGCGCGCGCGTCATCTTCATCGGCTCGGCGCCCGGCTCGGCGCCGATCTGGGTCGCCTCGATCATCTCGTGATTGTCGCGCGGGCTGGTCATGGCCGAGCCGTAGAAGCATTTGAGCCGCTCGGCGTCGCGGCGCTGGACAGCGAACGCTGCGGCGATGTCGTTGGTAATGTCGCGCGCGCCGAGCTCGATCGAGCGCAGGCCGACCAGCATCCCGCCATAATGGACGGAGACGTTGGTCACCTCCGCGCCCATCTCGACCAGCGCAACCCCGAGGTCGCGCTCCTCTTCGCTCAGGCAAGCGAGGGCGGCGGCGACGGGCGATGCAACGATTGCACGAACGCCAAGGTGCGCCTGGCGGATGACCGTGTCGATGTTCCTCAGCGGCGACGGCTCGGCCGCGATGACGTGGATGTCCACGCCGAGACGATTGGCGTGAAGGCCGATCGGCTGCTGCACGCCCTGAGCCCGGTCGATGGTGTAGAGCGCCGGATGAGCGTGGAGCACGACCTGCCCGTTCTTGTCGATCGCCTCCTTGCCGGCCGCAAACAGCTGGTTGAGGTCCGCCTGCTCCACCGGGTGGCCGCCGAGCTCGACCTCGACGTTGGCGAGATCGCTGACGAGACCATGGGCGCCATAGCTCGCCCACACGTCCTCGACGGTCAGGCCGGACATGCGCTCGGCGAGCTCGACCGCTTCGCGGACGGCGAACTCGCTGGCGTTCATGTCGGTGATGAAGCCGCGCTTCACTCCACGGCTCTCGCGCTGGCCGGTGCCGAGCACGGTCAGCCGGCCGTC
The DNA here is from genome assembly GCA_025981625.1 of Sphingomonas sp. Next base: position 34,358 of record JAICXF010000003.1, read on the forward strand.
GCCTTCCGGCCGCGCGATCATCGCGCTGACCTTCGAAGAGCCGATATCGAGTGCCGCGATCAGGGGCCGGTCGTCGGGCTGGGCCACTAAGGTCTAGCCCTCCTGCGGCGGGGGAGCCGTGGGCGCGATCGGCTCGCCCGGCGCGCGCTTGAGCCGCACGGTCATCTGGCCCGGCTTACGCAGGTCGAAGCGCATGTACCCTCGTCCCAGCAGCCCGGATTGCTTGTCGAGGCGTGCAAACCTCGTGAGCACGGTGCGGGCATTGTCCTCGCCCTCCGGAAGCGCGACGATCTCGCCCGATTGAAAAGCGAGATCCCACCGGCGGCCGCCGATCCAGCTCGCCGAAGCGAGCTGCGGCTTGAGCGTCGGCACCGCAGCCATCAATCGATCGAGCTGCTGCTCCTGGCCGTTGGCTCCGGGCCCGATCAGCAACGGCAGATCGGGCATCTTGTCGACCGGGACATGGTCGAGAACGACTCCCTCGCTGTCGATCAACGCGAGCTCTCCCTGGTTTTGCCAGAGCGCGGCGGGGGTTCGCTCGACGATGTCGATCACCAGCGTATCGGGCAGCCGGCGCGACACTCGCGCATCCTTGACCCAGCCGTATTCGAGTAATCGGCGGCGAATCTCGGAGACGCTGACAAGTGCCTGCGGCGCGTTTGCGGTTTCCGCTTCGGCGGCGGCTCGATGCAGCTCATCGGTCACGACGGCGTCGACCAGAGCGCGATTCATGTGGTTGATCCCGACGATCTGATAGCCGCCGACCTTGAATCCCGCTTCGCCGACAGCAGTCGCCGCTGCTCGTTCGGCCCTGGCCGGAATGTCGAGCGCGACCAGCACCACCAGGCCAATGGCGAGAACGAACGCGCCAAACACCAGGCCCGCGATCTTGTTGGCCCGCGCCTGGTCGACCGGCAGGCGCTTGGCGATCTTCTTCGGTACGGTCACCCGCGACGGCTTCTTCGCATTGGCGCGACCCGCGCCTCCGCCGCGGCGAACATGGGCGGCGCTCATTCCCCAGTTCCTTTGGGCAGCGCCTCGGCGATCAGCCGCTCGACGAGCTCGCCGTAGGGAATGCCCTTGTGTCTGGCTTGCTCGGGCACCAGGCTGAGCGGAGTCATGCCGGGCTGGGTGTTGACCTCCAGCAGATAGAGGCCGGCTTCACCGAGCTCGTCGTCCCAGCGAAAGTCCGACCGCGACGCGCCCTTGCAGCCGAGCAGCTGATGCGCCCGCGCGGCCATGTCCATCATCGCGCTCGCAATTTCATAAGGCACTTGCGCAGGGCAGACATGCTGCGTCAGTCCGTCGGTATATTTGGCGGCATAATCGTAGAACCCCGCCTTGGGCTTCAGCTCGGTGACCGCCAGCGGCTCGCCACCCAGGACGGCGACCGTCAGCTCGCGCCCCTTGATGAACGGCTCGGCAAGGAGCTGGTCGAATTCGTCCCATGGTCCGGGCACGTCACGCCCGATCGGATTGCCGTAATTGCCCTCTTCCGTAACGATCGCGACGCCGACGGAGGAGCCTTCGTTCACCGGCTTCACCACGTACGGGCGAGGCATCGGATCTTCCTGGTGCAGGCTCTCGGTCGAGACCACGCGCCCCGCCGGCATTCGAATGCCGTGCGGGACGAGGACCATCTTGGTCAGCTCCTTGTCGATGGCGATCACCGACGTCGCGAGGCCGCTGTGCGTATAGGTGAGGCCCATCAGGTCCATCATGCCCTGCACCGTCCCGTCCTCGCCGGGCGTGCCGTGGAGCGCGTTGAAGACGACGTCAGGCTTCAGCTCGGCGAGCCCGGCGGCGACATCGCGGTCCATGTCCAGCTCGGTTACCTTGGACCAGCCGCGCTCGCGCAGCGCGTCGGCGACGCCCTTGCCGCTCGTCAGCGACACGTCCCGCTCCGACGACCAGCCGCCCATCAGCACGACGACGTGAATCGACTTATCCATTCGCATGCCTTTGGCTCGTCACCCCCGCGAAAACGGGGGCCGAGCCGAGACAGGAAAACTGGGTTCCCGCTTTCGCGGGAATGACGACATTGCAACTCAACCCTCGACCCCCACGCGCTGGATTTCCCATTCGAGCCTGATGTGTGTTTTCTCCTCGACCCGCCGCCGGACTTCCTCGCCCAGCGCCTCGATCTCGGCGCTCGAAGCGCTACCGAGATTGAGCAGGAAATTGCAATGCTTTTCCGAGACTTGAGCATCGCCGATGCGCAGGCCCCGGCAGCCTGCCGCATCGACCAGCGCCCAGGCCTTGTGCCCCGGCGGATTCTTGAACGTCGAGCCCCCGGTCCGGCTGCGCAGCGGCTGCGATTCCTCGCGGGCGCGGGCGATCGCGTCCATTTCGGCGCCGATGGCTACGGGATCGCCCGGAACTCCCCGGAATGTGCCTCCGATTACCACGGCGCCGTCTGACACTTCGCTGTGGCGATAGGTGTAGCCGAGCCTCTCCACGGGCCATTCGACGACCTCGCCGGTGCGCAGCACGAGACGGGCCGAGACAAGGATATCCTTGACCTCCCGCCCATAGGCGCCGCCATTCATGCGCACGAACCCGCCCACCGTGCCGGGGATGCCGCGGAGGAACTCGAGCCCGGCTATCCCGTGGTCGCGGGCCGTCGAGGACACGAGGATACCGCTCGCGCCGCCGCCGCAGCAGAGCGTGGTTTCGTCGACCCGCTCGATCCTGGAGAATGCCTTTCCAAGGCGGATCACCACGCCCTGCACGCCGCCATCGCGGACGATGAGGTTGGAGCCGAGCCCCAGCGCCATCACCGGCGTGTGGGGGTCCAGCTTGCGGAGGAACTGCACAAGGTCCTCTTCGTCGGCCGGCTCGAACAGCCATTCGGCCATGCCGCCGCTCTTGAACCAGACGAGCGGCGCCAACGCGGCATTGCGGGTGAGCTTGCCCCGGACCTTCCCCCCTACCGCTTGCGGGAGGGGCCGGGGGTGGGCCCGTTCAATGGCGTTCACGCCGCCACCCCGTCGCCGCTGCGTGCATCATCCCCTCCCGCAAGCGGTAGGGGTGATTTGTTTGTCCTCGCGTCGCCGACGCCCTTCGCGAGCGCCGCGGCCCATTTGGTGATGTCGCCGGCGCCCATGCAGATGATCATGTCGCCGTCGGCCGCGAGATCGCGCAGCTCGCGGCAGAGCTCGTCGAGATCGGTGACCGACCGCACCATGCGGTGGCCGTGCGCGCGCAGACCGTCCGCAAGCGCGCTCGAATCCACGCCTTCGATCGGCTCCTCGCCGGCGGCATATACCGGGGTCACGAACACCACGTCCGCGTCATTGAAGGCGTTCTGGAACTCGTCCATCAGCGACTGAAGCCGGGTGTAACGGTGCGGCTGCACCACCGCGATGACCCGTCCGGTCGCCCCTTCGCGCGCCGCGGAAAGCACCGCGCGGATCTCGGTCGGGTGGTGCGCATAATCATCGATGATGATGGCGCCGTCGACTTCGCCGACGCGAGTGAAACGACGCTTGACTCCCTCGAACCGTTCAAAGCCTGCAACTATTGCCTCGTCCGAAATTCCGAGTTCGAGCGCTACGGCGATGGCGGCCAGCGCGTTCTGCACATTGTGCCGGCCGGGGATCGGGACGTGGAGGGAAATGGACCGGCGGTTGCCTTCCCTTTCGAGAATCAACGCGTCGAACCGGCTTCCGCCGGGGATTGGCGTGAGATTGTCCGCCCGCACGTCGGCGAGGGCGGAAAAGCCGTAAGTGACGATCCGCCGGTCGCGGATTCGGCCGATGATGTTCTGCACTTCGGGATGATCGACGCACAGCACGGCGAGGCCGTAAAAGGGCACATTCTCGACGAACTCGACGAACGCGTCCTTCACGCGCTCGAAGCTGCCGTAATGTTCGAGGTGCTCGGGATCGATGTTGGTGACGACTGCGATCGTGCCATCCAGGCGCAGGAAGCTGCCGTCGCTTTCGTCCGCCTCGATGACCCACCAGTCGCTTTTCCCCAGCCGCGCGTTGGAGCCGTAGCGATTGATGATCCCGCCGTTGATCACGGTCGGGTCCATGTTGCCGCTGTCGAGCAGTGCGGCGACCATCGATGTCGTGGTCGTCTTGCCGTGCGTGCCGGCCACCGCCACCGTCTTTTGCATCCGCATCAACTCGGCGAGCATCTCGGCGCGGCGGACGCGCGGCAAGCGGCGCTCGGCGGCGGCCTGCAATTCAGGATTGGTTTCCTTGATCGCCGTCGAGCAGACGACGACGGCCGCATCGCCGAGATTATCGGGCGAATGGCCGATCGTGACCGCGATCCCTGTCTTGCGCAGCTTCTCGACCACGTAACTGTCGGCGGCGTCGGACCCCTGCACCTTATAGCCGAGCTGGTGCATCACCTCGGCAATTCCCGACATGCCGATGCCGCCGATCCCGACGAAGTGGATCGTGCCGATGTCGGTTCCCATTGCCTTCATCATGCGGGTATTGCTCCGCCAGGAGCGAGCGCAGCGACGCGCGGCGTCAGGGCGGGTCCAACTTCGACCGGCGCAACTCCATTCCCGACCCGCTCGACGAGATCGGCGAGGTCGCGCGCCGCGTGCGGGCGGCCCACGGACAAGGCGCGAGCCGCGGCGTTGTTGAGCGCAACGGGGTCGATCGCCAGCGCCTCGATCTGCTTTGCGAGCACCTCGGGCGTGAAATTGCCCTGCGCTATCGCCCGAGCGCCGCCGGCCTTGACCATCTCGCGCGCGTTGGCGGTCTGGTGGTCGTCCGTCGCCGCGGCAAACGGGATGAGGATCGCCGGTCGCCCCGCCGCGGTCAGCTCGGCGATCGTCGAAGCCCCCGCGCGGCCGATGACCAAATGCGCGTCCGCCAGTTTTTCGGCCATGTCCTCGATGTAGGTCGTCAGCTCCGCCGGAATCCCGAGATCCGAATATTGCTTGCGGACTTTCTCGATGTCGTCGGGCCGGCATTGCTGGACCACCTGCAGGCGGCGGCGCAGCGACGGCTCGAGCAGGCCGAGGCCGGCGGGCACCACCTGGCTCAGCACCGTCGCGCCCTGGCTGCCGCCGGTGATCAAGATCTTGAGCGGCGCGAACTCGTCGAAGGCCGGGAACGGCAACTCGCCGAGGCGGGCGATCTCCTCCCGCACCGGATTGCCGACCAGCACGGCTTTCTTCTTGAACCTGGGCTTCAGCCGGTCGATCTGGTGGTAGGCGGTGCCGATCGCTTCGGCATCGCCGGCGAGCAGCCGGTTGACGCGGCCCATCACCGCATTCTGTTCGTGAAGCACCGCCGGGATGCGCCTGGAACTTGCGGCGAGCAGCGAGGGGAAGGCGGGATAACCGCCGAAACCCACGACGGCGTCTGGCTTATGGTCCCGGTAAAGCCGCTTGGCCTCTCCCCTGCCCTTCACCACCGATCCGGCGGCCTTCAGCCAGCCGATCGGCCCGCCGCCGAGCCGGCCGGCAGGCAGGATGTGCACCGGCACGCCCTCGAACAGCCCCGGGTACCGCGCGCCGCGCTCGTCGGTGATCAGCAGCACGCCATGCCCGCGGCTCCTGAGCTCCGCCGCCAGCGCGTGCGCCGGAATCATGTGTCCGCCGGTCCCTCCGGCGGCCAGCACAAAGTTCATGCGAACGGACTCATGCGATCAGGGACTCCCCGCTCCACTTCACGACGTAGGGCGAACGGGAGAGATAGGGGTTTCTCCGGGTGAAGGCGAGCAACAGGCCCATGCCAATCGACAGCGCCAGCATGGAGCTTCCGCCATAGCTGATGAACGGCAGCGTCATGCCCTTGGACGGCGCAAGCTGGACGTTGACCATCATGTTGATCAGCGCCTGCAGCCCGAACTCGATGGCGAGGCCGGCGGCGGCCAGAATCGAGAAGCTGCTGTCCTCGTCGAGCAGCTTGATCAGCACCCGCGCGACGATCGCGAGGTAGAGGCAGGCGATGGCGAGACAGGCGATCAGGCCGAACTCCTCGCCGATGACCGAGAAGATGTAATCCGTGTGCGGCTCGGGTAGGCCGAACTTCCGCGTGCCGCCGCCTGGCCCCATGCCGAACAGCCCGCCGGCGGTGATCGTGCGAAGTGCGTTCTCGACCTGGAAATTGTCGCCGGTCCCGAACAGGAACTCGTCGATCCGCGTGGTTGCGACGGGGTAGAAGAAGTAAGCCAGGATGACGCCGACCACGCCCGCGGCGGCGAGAATGCCCAGGATGCGCAGGCTCACGCCCGCGAGCGCAAGCATCGCCACCCACACGGCGCAGAAGATGATCGTGCTGCCGAAGTCGGGCTGTTTCATCAGCAGGAACGCGACTGCGCCGGTCAGCACCGCGGAAATCGGATAGACCGGAAGTGATTTGTCCTTCTCCTTGAGGCTGAGCAGCCAAGCCATCGAGATGACGAAGAACGGCTTCAGGAACTCCGACGGCTGCACCTGGCCGAGGCCGAAGTTGATCCAGCGGCGGGCGCCGTTCACCTCCGGCCCGAGGATCGGCACGAAGATCAGCAGGACGAAGAAGAATGCTGCGCCGAACAGGGACAGGCGGCGGGCGCGGTCCTTGGGCATCATCGAAATGGCGATCATCACCGGCACGCCGAGCGCGATCCAGGCGAGCTGGCGCCAGAAATAATAAAGTTCGGAGAAGTGCACGTTGCCGCCGGAATAGCGCTGGCCGGCTGCGGGCGAGGCTGCGGCGACGGCGATCAGGCCGATCGCGATCAGCACCGTCACCAGCAGCAGCAGGACCTTGTCGATCTCCCAGAACCAGCGGCCCATCGCGCTGGTGTCCGACCGGCCGTAACGCTCCGGGTCGATCAGCGCGGCCTTGGCCTTGATCTGGCCCGAGATGCTCTTGATCATAATTCCCCCACCAAAGCCCGGAACTGGTCGCCGCGGTCCTCGAAATCCCTGAACTGGTCGAAGCTCGCGCAGGCCGGCGACAGGAGCACCGTATCACCGGGCGCGGCATCCGCAGCCGCTTCGCGCACGGCGACGTCCAGTTTTCCACAATTTTTCACGGGGATGTGAGGACTTAACAGCCGCTCGAACAGCTCGGCCGCCTCGCCGATCGTGTAGGCCGAGGCGACATGCCCGAAATGGGCCAAGCATTCGTCGAGATTGTCGGTCTTCGCCTGCCCGCCGCAGATCCAGCGGATGCGCTCGAACGCGGCGAGCGCGGGTGCGGTCGCGGTCGGGTTCGTAGCCTTGCTGTCGTTGATGAACAGCACGCCGTCTTTCTCGCGGACGCGCTCCATGCGGTGCGGAAGGCCGGGATAGGTGCGGAGGCCTTCGGCGATGACCTGATTGGAAATGCGGAATTCTTGAGCAGTCATGATTGCTGCTCTGGCGTTGAGAGCGTTGTGCGGGCCCTGGAGCGCCGGCCATTGACGCTGATCGAATTCCCGCTCGTCGAAATTGGGATCGCTGGAGATGTGGCCGATGTTTACATTCTTGAGCCGCTTCAAAGCTAGTTGCTCAAGTGACTCGTCATCAAATGGGATGATGGCCAAGTCCGGCCACGGCTTCTGCATCTTGAATAGCCTGAACTTGGAATCTCGATAGGCCTCAAAGCTCGCGTACCGATCGAGATGGTCGGGCGTGATGTTGAGCAACACCGCCACGTCGCAATCGAGGCTCTGTGTCAGGTCGAGCTGGTAGCTCGACAATTCCAGCACATAGACGCCGCCCTCCGGCAGCGGCTCCTGGGCGAGGATCGGGAGGCCGATGTTGCCGCCCATGGTCGTCGGCACGCCCGCGGTCTCGAGGATGTGGTGGACGAGCGCGGTCGTGGTCGACTTGCCGTTGGTGCCGGTGATGCCGACCACCTTATGCGCCGGAAGCTCGGGCCGGGCGCGGGCGAACAGCTCGATATCGCCGATGATTTCGACGCCCGCGCCGCGCGCGCGCTCGGTGATCGGATGGCGGTTCAGAGGCAGGCCGGGGGTGACGACGAGCGAGTCGAATTGGGTGAGGTCTGCTTCGTTGAGGTTTGCAATTTCTGTGCCCCGGCGAAGGCCGGGGTCCAGGGCAGCGGGAACCGCTGCTTCGCAGCGGCCTGGGCCCCGGCCTTCGCCGGGGAGCAGCCTGTCGTCCCAGGCGGTCACCTTGGCACCGCTCGCCAGCAACGCCTCGACTGTTGCGAGCCCGGATCGGGCAAGCCCGTAAACCGCGTATCTCTTCCCGGCGAAGGCCTTGGCGGTGATCACGTGCGCCACTTGCCGTCATTGCGAGCGCAGCGAAGCAATCCACTCTGGATTGCCGCGTCGCCTGCGGCTCCTCGCAATGACGAGGGATAGGTCACCGCAGCTTCAGGGTGCTGAGGCCCGCCAGGGCGAGCACGAAGCTGATGATCCAGAAACGGATCACGACGGTCGGCTCGGACCAGCCGAGCTGCTCGAAATGGTGGTGAATCGGAGCCATCAGGAAGACGCGCTTGCCGGTTCTTTTGTAGACCGCGACCTGGATCACGACCGACAGCGCCTCGACCACGAAGATCCCGCCGACGATTGCCAGCACGAACTCGTGGTGGGTGGCGACCGCGACGGCGCCCAGCGCTCCGCCAAGGGCAAGGCTCCCGGTATCGCCCATGAAAACGGCGGCTGGCGGCGCATTGAACCACAGGAAAGCGAGGCCCGCGCCAATGATCGCCAGCAGCAGCACCGTGAGGTCGCCCGCCCCCGGCACGTGCGGGATGCCGAGATAAGTCGCGAACTTCACGTTGCCGACGAGGTAGGTGATCAGCAGGAAGGCGATACTGGCGATGATCACCGGCATGGTGGCGAGGCCATCGAGGCCGTCGGTCAGGTTCACGGCATTGCCGAATGCGACGATCACGAAGGCGCCGAACAGGATATAGAAATACCCAAGGTCGACGACCGTCTCCTTGACGAACGGCAGGTGAAGCCCGGTGCCGCCGGTCCGCACCATCAGCCAGGTCGCGACGCCGGCGATGAGGAATTCGAGCGCCAGCCGAGTTTTGCCGGACAGCCCGGCGTGATGCGCTTTCCTGACCTTGTCGTAATCGTCGAGGAACCCGATCAGCCCGAAGCCGGCGGTCACCAGGAGGCACGCCCAGACGTAGGGATTGCGCAGGTCCATCCACAACAGGACCGAGATGGCGACCGAGGTCAGGATCAGCAGGCCGCCCATGGTCGGCGTGCCGCGCTTGGCGAGGTGGCTTTGCGGGCCGTCGGTGCGGATCGGCTGGCCCTTCCCCTGTTTCATTCGCAGAAAGCTGATGAACTTCGGCCCGAGCAGCAGACCGATCAGCAGCGCCGTCGCGCTCGCCGCGCCCGCCCGGAAGCTGATGTAGCGGATGAGGTTGAGTGCGCCGGGGAAGCCGAGCTGCTCGGCGATCAGGTAGAGCATGCCGGCTCCTTTGCCATGCTCTCGACCAGCTTTGCGAGACCGACGCTGTTGCTCGCCTTGACGAGCACCGCATCGCCGGCACGGACCATCCGGCGAAGGGCGGCGGTGGCTTGCTCGACCGTCTCGACCCGATCGATCGGCAGGCGACCACCAAGGGCTTCGTTCAGCGGCTGCATCTCGTCACCGATGAGGATGAGTTCGTCGACGTGCGCCGACAGGACAGCAGGGGCGAGGTCGGCGTGCAGCCGCCCGCCATGTTCGCCCAGTTCGCGCATCGGCCCCAGCACGGCAATGCGCCGCTGGACATCGCGTTCCTCGCCGAGGCTCTTGAGCGTCGCCGCCATCGAGGCCGGATTGGCGTTATAGCTCTCGTCAATGAGGACCAATTCGCCGCCATCGAGCGCGATGATGTGCCGCTGCCCGCGGCCTTTGAGGCCCCCAAGGTCGGCAAGAGCCAGCCCGGCGAGGGCCACGTCAGCGCCGACTGCCTCGATCGCGGTCAGCACCGCGAGCGCGTTCGACACCCAATGCTCGCCGCGCTGGGAAATGGTGAAGGTGAGCTCGCGCTCCAGCAAGGATGCGCTGATCAGGCTTCCGCCGGTCTCCGCCGCGACGGCATGCACCGCGTGGACGTCGGCATCTCCGCTGCCGAAGGTGATGATCCGTTCGGCGTGTCGCCGCGCCGCCTTCACCAGGGGGTCGCGGTGGGGGGTCTCATTGGGGACGATCGCGACGCCGTGCGGCTCGAGGCCTTCGAAGATCTCCGCCTTGGCCTCAGCGATCGCTTCCTCGGAACCGAGGTTCTCGATGTGCGCGGGAGCGATGGCGGTGATCAGCGCGACGTGGGGGCGCACCTGAGCCGTCAGCGCGCGGATTTCGCCGGCATTGTTCATGCCCATCTCGAACACCGCGAAGTCGACCTCGCGCGGCATCCGAGCGAGGCTGAGCGGCACGCCGGTGTGGTTGTTGTAGCTCTTCACCGAACGGTGGACCCTGCCCGGGCGGTTGCGGCCGAGCGCGGCGTAGAGCGCTTCCTTGGTGCTGGTCTTCCCGACCGAGCCGGTCACCCCGAAGATCGTCGCTCGGCTGCGTTCCCGCGAAGCCCGGCCGAGCGCCTGTAGCGCGGCGAATGTGTCCTCCACCAGCACGTGCGGTCCGCTCACCGGCTGAGAGACGATTGCCCCAGCGGCACCGGAGGCGAATGCACCGTCCACGAACTTGTGACCGTCGTGAACCGTGCCCGGCATGGCGACGAACAGGTCGCCTGACTGCACCTCACGGCTGTCGAACGTCACTCCCGAGACTTCGAACGTCCGGCTCGCGCGTCCGCCGGTCGCGGCGGCGATTTCATCGGAGGTCCACAGGGGGGGCGTCACAGCTCCCCCTCCCGCTTGCGGGAGGCCGCCGGGGGGTGGGCCCGACCGAATCGACGTGCCCACCCCTTCGCCGCTTCGCGGCTCTTCCCCTCCCGCAAGCAGTAGGGGGTAGTCGCTCGCACCCCGCTCAAGCGGCGCACTCCCGTGCCACCAGGGCGTCGTCGAACGGCAGCACCTTGTCGCCGATGACCTGACCGGTCTCGTGGCCCTTGCCGGCGAGCAGGATGATGTCGCCCTCGCGAGCGAGATGAATCGCCTGCGCAATCGCTTCGCGGCGGCCCGCGACTTCGGTCGCTCCGCAGGCGCCCGCCAGCACGGCGCGGCGGATCAGCGCGGGATCCTCGCTCCGCGGGTTGTCGTCGGTGACAATGACGGCGTCCGATAGCCGCGCGGCGACGGCACCCATCTGCGGCCTTTTGCCCTGATCGCGGTCGCCACCCGCGCCGAAGACGGTGATCAAGCGACCCACTACGTGGGGCCGGAGCGCGGCGATGGCCGCTTCGAGGGCATCGGGCGTATGGGCGTAATCGACGTAAACCGGAACGCCCGAGCGGCTGATGACGGCGCGCTCCAGTCGTCCGCGAACCGGCGCGACCCGCTGCATGGCGGCGAACGTCGTCGCCCAATCACCACCAGTCGCAAGCACCAAAGCCGCAGCGGTGAGCACATTGGCCGCCTGGTAGGCGCCGATCAGCGGCAGCGCGAGGCGGTGGGTTTTGCCCTCATGCTTAAGGATCAGAGTCTGGCCGAGCGCGGTGGGGCTTTGCTCGATCAGCCGGATCGTATTGCCCTTGCGGCCAACCGTCAGCAGATCGTGGCCCCGCGCACGCGACCGCTCGATCACTTCGTCAGACTTGGCGTCATCGGTCCACACGACCGCTGGCCTGCCCGCCGGCAGCAGCTCATCGAACAGCCGCATCTTGGCCTCGAAATACTGATCCATCGTGCCGTGGTAATCGAGATGGTCGCGGCTGAAATTGGTGAAGGCGGCGGCCGCGAGGGGAACGCCCTCGGCTCGGTGCTGGTCGAGGCCGTGGCTCGAAGCCTCATAGGCGACATGGCTGATGCCCATGCGCTGGAGACCCGCCATGTTGTTGAGAAACGTGACGATGTCGGGCGTCGTCAGGCCCGTGGACACCTGCTCGTCCGACGTAGTCACGCCGAGGGTCCCGATCGACGCCGAGCGATGGCCCGACATCCGCCAGATCTGCCGCGTCATCTCGACGGTCGAGGTCTTGCCGTTGGTGCCGGTCACGGCGACGACCGTCTCCGGATAAGGCGCGTAGAATTTCGCCGCCAGCTGGGCGAACAGGCGGCGCGGCTCCCGATCCGAAAGCAACGGGACGCGGCTCACCTCCGCTTCCGGCCGAGCGACGACCGCAACGGCGCCGCGATCGACCGCCTGGCCGATAAAGTCCTCGCCGTTGAACAGGGCGCCCCTGAACGCCCCGAACACGCTTCCGGAAACCACCTTGCGATGATCGATGGCAAAGCCGGTCACTTCGGAATCATGATCGACGGCGGCGATGTCGCGCAGCTTCACGCCGGTCAGTCCTTCTTCGCGTCTGCTTTGGCGTCCTGAACGTAGGGCAGCACTTCCGCCATATTGGGCTCGCGGTTGATGTCCGGCGCAACGCCGAGCATCGGCGCGATCCGGCTGACCGTCTTGCTTACCACGGGCGCGACGTTCCAGCCCGCCGTGGTGAAGCCAAATGTCTCGGGAGTCGCCTTGGGTTCGTCGAGCATGACGACGATCACATAGCGCGGGTCGTCCATCGGGAACACACCGGCGAAGCTGGTGAGGTTGATGGTCTGGCTGTAGTGCCCGTTGATCAGCTTCTGGGCGGTGCCGGTCTTGCCGCCGATCCGGTAGCCGGGAGCGTCAGCCTTCCGCCCGGTTCCCTTCATCACCACGAGCCGAAGCAGCGAGCGCATCCGGTAGCTGGTGTCGGCGGTAAACACGCGCCTGCCGGCCGGCAGTTCGTGGCCGGGGCCGATCTTCAGGATCGTCGGCGGATGATAGATGCCGCCGTCGAACAGCGTGGCATAGCCCATCGCGAGCTGCAGCGGCGCCACCGCGATGCCCTGACCCAAACCGATGGTCATCGTCTCGAACGGTCCCCAGCGCGAACCGGGGGTCAGCGGATGGCCGCGCTCGCGAAGCTCGATCTCGGGCTTGTCGAGGAAGCCCATTTTCTTCAGCCACGCCTTCTGCCGCACCGTTCCCAGCTTGTCGGCGATCTGCGCCATCCCGATGTTCGAGCTTTCCATCATCACCTCGGCGATGGAGCACTGGCGCCCGAACGGATGGGTGTCGTGGACGAGGTGCCCGTAGGCGGGCAGGACCTCCGGACAGTTCATGATCTGCGCTGGTCCCGAAACCACGCCCGAATCCATCGCCATCGCAAGCGTGAACGGCTTGAAGGTGGAGCCGAGCTCGAACACGCCGAGGGTCGCCCGGTTGAACATCTGGTCGGGAGTCCCCTGCCCGGGCGCGTTCGGATTAAAGCTGGGGAGCGAGGTCATCGCCAGCAGTTCGCCGGTGTGGACGTCCATCACCACGCCCGCGGCGCCGATCGCCGAGAAATGCTGCAGGGCGGCGCCGAGCTCGGTCTCGAGCGCCTGTTGCACCCGGCTATCGATCGACAGCACCACCGGCGCGCCGCGCGTCGCCGGGTCCAGCAACTGCTTGTCGAAAGCACGCTCGGCACCGGCGCCGCCATGCCCATCGATGCCGGTGAATCCCAAGACATGCGCAGCCAGCGTTGTCTGCGGATAAAGCCGGTCGGGCTCGCGTTCGATCGCCAGACCCGGCTCACCGATCGCGTTCACCGCCTCGACCAGCGCCGGCGAAGCGCGGCGGCGGAGATAGAAGAACGGCTTGTTGGAGCGGAGCAGCGCGAAATATTGTTGCTCGCTTTGTTCGGGCATCAATTGTGCGAGCCGGCCCGCAAGCGCGAGCTTGTCGCCGATGACTTTGTTGGGATGAACGGCAATCGTCCACGCGTCGATGGTCCGCGCCAGCGGCTCGCCGTTGCGATCGACGATATCGCCGCGATCCGGGACAAGTCCGCTGATTGCGTCCTTCCTGCCGGCATGATCGCCGAATGCCGCGAGATAGAGGATTCGCAGGGCGATGATCGCGACAATGCCGGCGTAAACCAGCATCCCGAACATCAGCCGCTGGTGCATGACGGCAAGCAGCTGGCGGCGTTGGCCGACCAGTCGGAGCCGCTCGGGCCGTGGCGCGACGAGAGCGGGCGACGGTGCGTTCATCGTTCGGCGGCGACGTCCTTGTTGTGACCGAGATGCCTCGCCGGAAGCGGCGCGAGCGGGTCGAGTTTCGCAATCCGGACCGGCTTTGTCACCGATCTCGCCGGCGAAAAGCTGGGCTTATCCACCGATTTCTTGGCCGCCGCCGAAACGACCTTCAGCGGCTTGTTCGCATGGGGATGGGCGGCCGCGAGGTCCGGCTTGGCTACGGATGATCTTGATGCCGGCCTAGCCGCCGTGGCCGGCTTATCCGCAGCTTTCGGGGTTGCCGGGGGCAATACGGCAACCAACCGCGCCGGAACCTCGCGCGATGGGATTTTCAAACTCGCCTGATGGAGCAGTCCGCCGGCCGGCTGGCTCGCCGGAGTACCGGAATCATCCGTCACCGGCTCACCCACCACCGGCTTCGCATGCTGCGGCGCAGGGGCCGAAGCGAGCACCACCGGCGCCTGGAAGTCGATCTTCTTCTCGGGCTGAGCGAGCCTTGCAAGCTCAAAGCCGCCCTTGACGAACTGGTCCGCCGCGGGCGCGGACAAGGCGAACGCGCCGGCGTTCCAGCGCTCGAGCTGGGACAGCCGCCCGCGCGTGCCAATCTCCGTCTGGAGCAGGCGCATGTCCTGCTGGGCGAGAACGATCCGGCCCTCGACATCCTCGAGCTGGGCGCGTTCCGACGCGACTCGGAGCGAAACCATGTAACAGCCAAGCGCCGCTCCGGCGCAGGTGGCGACCATGAACAGGGAGTGGAAGCTGCGGCTACTCATTGCAGGCGTTCCCAGGATTGATTGTGGCGGGGTGGGGCAGAGGTTCGAACGGCGGAGCGAAGTCGCGCCGACCGCGCACGCGGATTAGCCGCAAGCTCGGACTCGGATGGCGAAACCGGCTTCGCGACACGCTCGAATGTCGGCTGGTTCGGATCGGAGAGCGTCGGGCGATGGCGCGAACCTGCCGGGGTTGCGCCGCTGCGCTCGCGCAGGAACCGCTTCACGATCCGGTCCTCGAGGCTGTGAAAGGTGACGACCGCGAGCCGCCCGCCTGGCTTCAGCGCGCGTTCCGCGGCCTCCAGCCCCTGCTCGAGCTCTTCGAGTTCGGCGTTGAGGTGGATTCGGATAGCCTGGAATGTGCGGGTCGCAGGATCGCTCTTCTGCCCAGGCCGGAATCCGGCCGCCCGGCGGACGATCGCCGCGAGCTCGGCCGTGCGCTCCACCGGACGGGCGGCGACGATGGCGCGCGCAATCGCCCGGGCGCGCGGCTCCTCCCCAAAGTCGCGCAAGACCCGGACGATCTCGGCCTCATCGGCCGAATTCAGATATTCGGCGGCGGTCAGGCCCGACTTGCTCATCCGCATGTCGAGCGGGCCGTCGCCCTGGAATGAAAAGCCGCGTTCCGGCCGGTCGAGCTGCATCGAGCTGACGCCGATATCGAGCGCGATTGCGTCAACCTGGCCGATGCCGCGTTCGGCGAGCAGCCGGTCCATCTGGCTGAACCGCTCTTCGATCAAGGACAGGCGCCCCGACTCGACGGCCTCGGGAGCGAGCGACTGTCCTGCTTGGATCGCGTCGGGATCGCGGTCGAAGCCGATCACTCGGCCCGCGCCGCCGGCGAGCAGGGCACGGGTGTAGCCGCCCGCTCCGAAGGTGCCATCGACAACCGTATCGCCGGACTGAAGCGCAAGCGCGGCGATCACTTCGTTGACCAGCACCGGCACGTGTGGGGCAATGTTGGCGCCGGTGCTGGTCATGAAACGCCTCGCTCTTCGAGGCGAAAACGGGCGATGTCCTTGAGGTCCTCGGGGATTCGAGAGTCGTCCAGGAGAAGCTGCGGGTTCCAGATCTGAAAGGTCTCGCCAGTGCCGAGGAACAGAGCGAGCTCGCCGATCTGGCCCTTGCGGCGCATCATCGGCGGAAACAGGATTCTTCCCGAACTGTCGTACGGCACTTCCTCGGTGGCGGCGAAGGCCATCAGGTTCCGCTGCTGATATTCGAGCTGCGCGTCCGGGCTGGTTTCTTCCTTCTCGAGCAGCCGTTCGAGCTTGGCGTGCTTCAGCGCCGCATAGGCGGGGTCGTAGGCGCTGAGGCAGGGGAAGGCCTCATGCTTGGCAAGGACGATGGTGCGCGCATCGCCGCGGCGCTCGACGACGCCGCGAAGGAATGCGGGAATGGATACGCGGCCTTTCCCGTCGACCGCGTTCAGTGCGCTGCCCTGAAACAGATGCTCTAGCGCCACGTCCAAACCACTCCCCGTTCGCAGCGCGCGAGCCAGGGATCGCGGATGCGCGCCATCGCACGCACCGCGTCAGGGTCGAATCAAAGGGTTAGCCCCCGCGCTACAGACATGTTGGTAACCCAACAGCGGGCGGGACACAATGGGTTTTCACGGGAATGCGTGGGATTTCATGGCCAAAGGCGGATTTCCGCGCCTTTTGGATGAGCGATGCTGGCCCTGTTCTTCTCCTGTTCTTGGGTGATCAGCCTGTGGATAAGTCTGTGGTTTGGCGAATCGCCGAGACCGGCGTGAAGGTACCGGCGCGATCCGTCGCCGACCCTACTTCTTGGCGGCGGCGCTGTTCTTCGTGTTGTCTGTCGCTCCGGGCGCTACGCCGAGTTCCGCGAGCGGCTCGCTTGGCTCGTTTTCCGTGGCCTGCTGCGTCGCCTTGGACACGTCCTCATGGCTCGACCGGCTGACGATCGATCCCAGAAGCACGAGCAGAAACGCGAAGGCGAGTCCGGTGAGCCCGATCCTGATGCGCTGAGCGCTGCTGCCGGCCTGATAGGGCATGGTCGTCGACGAACGCTATGTCCCACTTCGACAAGATGCAAGAACATCACCTTGACGCACGGGCCTTCGATAGTGAAGTGCGCTTCCATGACTCGCACTCCCCTACTCTTCCTGCTTGCTGCGACCGCTGCGTTAGCCGGCTGCAACAAGGAAAATCACACCATTGTCGGGGGCGGCGATCCCGCCGACACCGACACCAACGTCGCGGCGAACGGCCCGGTCGCCCTCCCGCCGACGATTACCGCCAGCAAGGTCTATCGCTGCGCCGACAACAAGATCGTCTATGTGGACTTCCTGTCGGACAACAAGACGGCGAACGTTCGTATCGACAAGAACGGCGGCCCGGTCCAGGTCACTGCTGCCGAGCCCGGCAAGCCGATGACCGCGGCGGGGGGCTATTCGCTCGAAGGCAGCGCATCGGATGCGTCGGTCAAGATCGCGCTTCCGGGTCACCCGGAGCAGAGCTGCAAGGCTTAGGCAGCCCAACATTCGTTTGATTTGCCCCGCGGCTTCAATCGCGAAGCCGCGGGGTTTTTCATGCCGCCCGCCGGCCTAGCCGCCACCCGCGCGGGCGGGTAAGGGGCCGCGCATGGATGTCCTCGAAGCTTCTCGCATCGCGCCCGAAACCGTCGCCCAACACGGACTTTCACCAGACGAATACCAACGCATCCTGAAGGCCCTCGGGCGCGAGCCGAACCTGCTCGAGCTCGGCATCTTCTCCGTGATGTGGTCCGAGCATTGCAGCTACAAAAGCTCGCGCGTCCATCTGAAGAAATTGCCGACCGAGGCGCCGTGGGTGATCTGCGGCCCCGGCGAGAATGCCGGCGTGATCGACATCGGCGACGGCGACGCGGCGATCTTCAAGATGGAGAGCCATAACCACCCCTCCTACATCGAGCCCTATCAGGGCGCGGCGACGGGCGTCGGCGGTATCCTGCGCGACGTCTTCACCATGGGCGCGCGGCCGATCGCCAACTTGAATGCGCTGCGCTTCGGCCGGCCTGACCATCCAAGGACACGGCATTTGGTGGCCGGGGTTGTCGCCGGCATCGGCGGCTACGGCAATTGCGTCGGCGTGCCCACCGTTGGCGGCGAGGTGAACTTCGACCCGGCTTACGACGGCAATATCCTGGTCAACGCCATGACCGTCGGCGTCGCCAGGACCGACAAGATTTTCTATTCGGCCGCGGCAGGCGTCGGAAACCCGGTTGTTTATGTCGGTTCCAAGACCGGCCGCGACGGCATCCACGGCGCGACCATGGCGTCAGCCGACTTCTCAGAGGACAGCGAGGAGAAACGCCCCACCGTTCAGGTCGGCGATCCGTTCACCGAGAAATTGCTGATCGAAGCCTGCCTCGAGCTGATGGCGTCGGATGCGATCGTCGCCATCCAGGACATGGGCGCCGCCGGCCTCACCTCCTCGTCGGTCGAAATGGCGAGCAAGGGCGGCGTCGGAATTCGCCTAGACATGAACCAGGTGCCGTGCCGCGAGGACGGGATGACGCCCTATGAAATGATGCTCTCCGAAAGCCAGGAGCGGATGCTGATGGTCCTGAAGCCCGGCCGCGAGCCCGAGGCGGAAGCGGTGTTCAGGAAATGGGAGCTCGATTTTGCGGTGATCGGCGAGGTCACCGACAGCGGGCGAATGGTCCTGGAGTTCGGCGGCGAAGTGGTGTGCGACATCCCACTCGATCCGCTCGCCGATGAGGCGCCGCTGTACGACCGGCCGCACATGAGCCTGGATGAATATAAGGCATGGGCCCAGGTGAAGCCGCTCGACCACGTGCCTGAGAGCACGGACATCGCGGCCGACCTGCTCAAGCTGATGGCCTCGCCCAATCTCGCGAGCCGGCGCTGGATCTGGCAGCAGTACGACCAGCAGGTCGGCGGCGACACTGTCCAGCGCCCCGGCGGCGACGCCGCTGTGGTGCGGGTGCACGGGTCGAAAAAAGCGCTGGCGATGACCACGGATTGCACGCCGCGTTACTGCTACGCCGACCCGTACGAGGGCGGCAAGCAGGCGGTCGCCGAGGCGTACCGCAACCTCTGTGCAGTCGGCGCGAAGCCGTTGGCGGTCACCAATTGCCTGAACTTCGGCAACCCCCAGAGGCCCGAGATCATGGCCCAGTTCGTCGGCTGCATCGAAGGCATCGCCGAGGCTTGCCGAGCCCTCGACTTCCCAGTCGTGAGCGGCAACGTCAGCCTCTACAACGAGACCAAGAACGAGGACGGCTCAAGCCTTGCGATCCTTCCCACGCCGGCGATCGGCGGCGTCGGGTTACTGGAGGATTGGGAGAACTCTGCGACGATCGCGTTCAAGAAGGAAGGCGAGGCGATTCTTCTGTTGTGGGGCGGCAACGAGAACCGCCTCGATCAGTCGCTTTGGCTGCGTGAAATCCACGGGCGGGCAGAAGGAAAGCCGCCGCGGGTTTTCTTGGATCGGGAACGCAAGACCGGCGAACACCTGCGCAGCCTGATTGCGCGCGGTCGAGCCACGGCAGTGCATGACGTCTCGGACGGCGGTTTGCTCGTCGCCGTTTCCGAGATGGCATTAGCCGGCAACTTGGGCGCGTGGCTCTACTTCACTGATTGGCGCACCCCCTTTGCCGAATGGGCTTTTGGTGAAGGGCAGGGCCGCTATCTGGTCACATGCAGCGTCGACGACCAGGAGGCGATCGTCGAGGATGCGATGAACTTGGATATCCACTGCGAGAGCATCGGATCAGTGGCCGGCGACTGCATTGAACTTGAATTCGAGGAAGACCCGGCGCGAAACACGAAGGTCCCCCTCGCCGACCTCCGCGCCGCGCATGAGGGCTTTTTCCCCAGGCTGATGGGTGGAGAGCTGACGCCGGAGCTCTGATGCATTGAATGGAGCATCATCTGATGCTATTTTTGATGCATGAGAACCACCGTCAACCTCGACGACAAGATTGTCGAAGACCTGCGCGACGCGACTGGCATTCGCGAAACGAGCGCGCTCGTCAGGCAGGCGCTGCTTGAAATGCGTCAGCGGGTGGCCGCACGTCGATTGGCGGCGCTCGGCGGCACCTTGCCCGGTCTCAAGGCACCGCCTCGCCGGCGGCCTCCAGAGTTCCTGAATCAACAGTGATCATCGTCGATACGTCCGTCTGGATCGATTACTTCCGTCACGACGATCCAGCCTTTGCGGACATCATCGCGCATGAGGACGTTGCCTTACATGCGTATGTCTGGGGCGAGCTGTTGCTGGGGGGAGTGCCGTTGGGCGGAGAGGTGGCACAGCAGCTTCAAATTCTTCCGCAGCCGCCAATCGCATCTTCGGGCGAGGCAAGCGCGTTCATTGCTTGGGCATCCCTAGTGGGAACCGGAATCGGCTATGTCGATGCCCATCTTCTCATCTCCGCCAAGCTCAGTCCAAATGGCCGAGTTCTCACGCGAGACAAGAAGCTGCGAGTTCAAGCCAAGCGTCTGGACTTGGCGTACGAAAGCTAAATCCGGCCGAACCCCTGGTTGCTCACCTTGCGACCGAAGCCGGTCGGGGCGACTCGCTTGACCAGCGGGTTGGTTTCTTTCTCGAACAGCTCGACGGTAGCGTTGAACAGGCGCCGGAGTTCGACGACCTCTGGCACCAGTTCATCGGGAAAGCGCCCGTTTTCGACGCAGAACCGGGCGGTGGTCTCGATCAGTTCGGCGATCCTGGCGAGCGGCTCGGCGCCGAGCTGGCGTGCCTCGCCCTTGAGCGTATGCGCGGGAAGCACCAGCGCGGTCGTATTCTCGTCGCGCATCGCCTGCTCGATCTGGCCGATCGACTTGACGCCGTCTTCCCGGAAATAGCTCAGAATCTTGATGAAGCCGGGGCCAAGCTCGCTCCGGCTCTTCTCGAAAAGTACCCTGTCGATGACGTCCCGAGCCTCTTCGGTCACCCCAAGCTCCTTGTGCGCCGGTCCTCACCGGCAGTGTTCGCTGCATGAGGGATAGACCGGAAAGGGTAAAATTTGCCTTAGCGCCTGGAGCGGTCGAACGGATTGGAGCGCCCGCGGAATTCGAGTCTGAGCGGCACTGCGCCAAGTTGCAGGTCCCGGCGCAGGGAATTGACGAGGTAGCGCCGATAGCTTTCGGGAAGCTCGTCCGTCCGGTTGCCGAACACGACGAAGGTCGGCGGGCGACTCTTCACCTGGGTGATGTAGCGAAGCTTGATGCGCTGCCCTCTGGGCGCCGGCGGAGGATTGGTCTCGACCGCGCTCTCGAACCAGCGATTGAGCTCGCCCGTCGGAACGCGCCGGCTCCATGCATCGCGCAGCTCGAAGGCGACCTTCAGGATGGTGTCGATGCCCTTCCCGGTCTTCGCCGACACGGTGAGCACCGGCACGTCCTTGAGCTGCGCCAGACCTTCGGCAAGCGCCGCCTTCACTCCGTTGAACAGCGACGACGCATGTTCCGCAACATCCCACTTGTTGAGCGCGATGAGCAGCACGCGGCCCTCCTCGATCACCTGGGCCGCAATCCTGAGATCCTGTGATTCGAGGCCGCGGGTGGCATCCAGCAGGAGGACGACGACCTCCGCATAATCGATGGCGCGGCGGGTGTCGGCGGCGGACAGCCGCTCGAGCTTGTCCTCCACCTTGGCGCGCTTTCGCAGGCCCGCGGTGTCGACCAGCCGGACGGGCCGGCCTTCCCAGGTCCAGTCGAGACTGATCGAATCGCGCGTAATGCCCGCTTCGGGCCCCGTGATCATCCGCTCTTCACCGAGCATCCGATTGACCAGCGTGGACTTGCCGGCGTTGGGCCGGCCGACCACCGCAAGCTTGAGCGGCGCGCCCTCGTCGCCTTCGTCCGGCTGCTCGTCCCCTTCGTCACGCTCGACGAACGGCTGCAGCGCCTCGAACAGGTCGGCGACGCCCTCGCCATGTTCCGCGCTCAGCGCGATCGGGTCGCCGAGCCCAAGCCGGAATCCTTCCAAAATGCCGTTTTCGGAAGCGCGCCCTTCGGCCTTGTTGGCAACGACAATCACCGGCGTTGCCTCAGCCCGAAGCCAGCGCCCGATCTCCTCGTCCAGCGGAGTCAGCCCATCGCGCGCATCGATCATGAACAGCGCCGCGTCGGCGTCGCGTACCGCCGCCTCCGTCTGCTGCCGCATCCGGCCGGGCAGGCTGTGCGGATCCTCATCTTCGAAACCGGCGGTGTCGATCACCCGGAACTCGAGCCCGAGCAGCCTCGCCTCGCCCTCGCGCCGATCGCGGGTCACCCCGGGCCGGTCGTCGACCAGCGCGAGGCGCTTGCCGACCAGCCGGTTGAACAGGGTCGATTTGCCGACATTGGGGCGGCCGACGATGGCGACGGTCGGTTGGGGCATGGGGGAGCCTTAACAGTCCCTCTCCCCATGTGGGAGAGGGTGAGCCTCGAAGCGGAGGAAGGGTGACGATGCGATGAGCACGACCTCACCGAGCGCGCTTTTAGTCAGTCGATCCTCTCCCGCTCTGGGAGAGGATGCTATCTGAACGCGGTAAGGCGCCCGCGGTCGTCGAGGATGTAGAGCGTCGAGTTGGCGACCACCGGCGGCAGGCTGATCGGCGCGCCGATGCTGGTCTGCCCAAGAAAACGGCCAGTCATCGGGTCGACCGTGACAAGCGCTCCACTCGAGCCGGTCACGAACAGCCGCCCTCCGGCGAGCACCGGACCCGAATAATCGATTTCGCCCTTCTTCGACTTCGCCTTCACGAACCGGGGCAGCTGGGTGATCCAGCGCAGGTGTCCGTTCTGGCGGTAGATGCAGAGCAGCTTCGCATCGTCGGTCACGACGAAAATCCAGTCGCCGGCGACCCACGGGGTCGCGATGCCCGCTATGTTCAGCTCCCACTGCCGCTGGCCAGTGATAAGGTCCATCGCCACCATTCGGCCGCCTTGTCCAATGGCGATCACCTGCCCGTTGTCGATGACCGGATCGGCATCGATGTCGTTGAGCGTGGACACGCTGGTCCGGACGCTGGTGCGCTGAAGCGTATCGCTCCACACCGACCGGCCATTCTCATAGCGGTAGGCGTTGAGCTCGCCGGACGAGAAGCCGGCCACCACCGTCCCCTGACCGATTGCCGGAGACGCGGAGCCGAACACGCCGGCGACTTCAAGCGATGCCGGCTCCGACCAGTTGGTCGAGCCGTTCGCCTCATTGAGCGAGTAAATCTGGTTGTCCTGGCTGACCACGTAGACGGCGCCATTTCCAACGCTCGGCGCCCCGCGCAGCGGCCCGCCGGGGTGAACCTTCCACACGATTCCGCCATTGCGCTGGTCGAGCGCCGCGACGAAGCCGAGCCCGTTGGTCGCGTAGATGTGGCCCTGATCGTAGGCCAGACCACCCCCATAGAGCTCCGCCTGATTGCCCTTCTCGGTCGGCGTCTGGCTCGCCCAGACCTGCGCGCCGGTGCGGGCATCGAACGCACGGACGGTGCCGAGCGTGTCCATCACATAGACACGGCCGTTGGCAACGATCGGCGGCGCGCCGAGACGCGCCGTCAGCGAGCTTCCGCGGCCCGCCTGGATCATGAAGGCGCGGCTCAGCGACTTGCCGAGCGCGACCTGCCCGACGGAATGATCGGCGTCGCCCCCGGACTGCGCCCAGTCAGCGTTTGCGACCGGGTCCGGAAGGCTCATTGGAAGCGCTCTGGTCTCGGGATCGACCGACACATCGCCCTCGCCCGTCAGCACGGCGATCCGCTGACCAAGCACGGGAGTCTTGGGCCCGCTGCCCTTCTTGAACACGCCGCAGCCGCTCGCGGCGAGCGCCGCGGCAATGATGATTGCAGCTCGAAAAGTCGTGGCTCTGCTCATTATGGTCCTAACGGCCTTGTTTCGATTGGGCCTGTGCTTGAACAGCGCCGAGATCGACGCCGAGCGACAGGGCCATCTGGCTTGACCGGGCGCGGATCGCGTCGGGCACGCCCTTGTCCCTGGCGAGGGCGGCGAACAGCTGCCCCGCCTGCTGATTCTTGTTCTGCTTGATGAGCGCGAGCGCGGTCATCTCGCCCGCGCTGCCGAACCATGGCTCTCCGGCCTTGTTCAGCGGCGCCAGCCGAGCGATGATTTCGTCCGGCTTCAAGTCGTCGAACTCCAGCGCCGTTTGCCGGATCAGGGCAGCGTCGCGATAGGGCGCCGGCATTCCGCTATCGTCGGCGATGGCCTTGTAGGTCGAAGTCGCGGCCTTGACGTCATTCTGCTGCAGCGCCACCGCCGCGCGGGCGAATTGCGCCGATGCGCGCACTGCCTTGCTACCGCTCTGCGACAATTGGTCGAGTTCAGGCGAAGCCTTGGCGACATCGCCCGCGCCAATGTCCTTGTACACCTGCGCGAGTTGCTCGACCTGCTCGCCGCGGCGCTGCACCTGGTGCTGGTTCCACCAGATCAGCCCGCCGGCAATCGCCAGCAACAGCACGACTCCGGCGATCAGCCAGTTGCCGTAGGCCTGAAAGAAATCGCGGAGACGGTCCCGCCGAAGGTTCTCGTCGACTTCGCGAAGGAAGGTTTCACTGATGTCGGGAGGCTGCGCCAAACTGTCTCAATCCACTCGGCCGGGGATCCAATTGCCGAAGCTCCCTTCCCCACCCATGATGAACGGAAGCTGGCGCCGCACCGTCTAGCGGCTGCCGCGGCAAAGGCAAAGGGGCGCTAGCGCGGCTGCTTGTCGAGGTAAAGATACGCCGGATCGAACTCGGCGACATCCTTGAGCAGCGACAGGTCGAGGATGGTGACGCGCCGGTTGTGGAACTCGACGAGTCCGCGCCGTCTCAACTCCTGCAAGGTGCGATTGACGTGGACGGACGTCAGTCCCAGGCATTCGCTGAGTTCCACCTGCGTCAGCGGGAAATCGAAGCTGTCGTTGTGGCTGAGATCCACCAGTCCCAGCCTCACGTTCAACTCGCAGAACAATTGCGCCATTCTCCCGATGGCGGTTCGCCGTCCATGCGACAGCGTCCATTCGCGCTGGATCGCGGCATCGATGTTGGTCATCAGCCAGAAGACCCGAACGAGATGCGGGTAACGCTCGGTCATGTCCTTCAGCCGCTCGTGCGGGACGAGCGCGATCCGGCAACGGCTGACGGTGATGAGGTCATGGTCGAGGCGCTTCAGCGTGAAGCCGTGCAGGTCCACGAAATCACCCGGAACATTCAGTTCGGCAAGCTGCCGCTGGCCACTTGGAAGGTCCTTTGCGCGCGCCATCCAGCCGGACAGAAGGAGCATGGACTGATGAAGCTCATCACCATGCCGAATGGGGGTGCGGTCTTGCGGAATGTCCACCACCTCGGAGACAAGGCCCCGGATCGCCTGCTCCTCTTCGGCGCTGATGCTGTCGCGAGCGCGCAGCTTCTTGAGATGGGCTTCAATCATTCGAGCGCCAGGCGGGCACCGTGCTAACCAAACGAAACGAAAAAGCCACAACTCGATGTGGAATAACGAAGCGCCGACCGGTTCTCATCATGCGCGACATTGCGGTCAACCAGCCGCTCGCCTTCGTGGCTCTGCACTGAAGGCGCTACGGTTTCGCGCGATAGGTCTGGTCCGCGGTCGGAAACGATCGCGATCGCACTTCGTCCGCATAGGTGCGCGCGGCGTCAGCGATGCGCGCGGCGAGATCGTCATAGCGCTTTACGAACCGGGGCGTGCGCTCGAACATCCCGAGCATGTCGTCGATGACCAGCACCTGGCCGTCGCACTCGGCCGAGGCACCGATGCCGATGATGGGCGCGGCGACTTCGGGGGTGATGCGGCTGGCGATATCCTCGATGACGCCCTCGACCACGATGCAAAAGGCTCCGGCATCGTCGATCGCCTTTGCATCGGCCAGGATCTTGCCCGCCTCGCGCTCCTCACGGCCTCGCGCCCCATAGCCGCCGAGCACGTTCACCGCCTGCGGGGTGAGGCCCACATGACCGATTACCGGGATTCCGCGACGGGTAAGGAACTCGACGGTCGGCGCCATGGCTTCGCCGCCCTCGAGCTTCACGGCCGCGCAGCCGGTCTCCTTCATGATCCTCGAAGCCGATTCGAATGCCTGAGCCGGCGAGGCTTCGTAGCTCCCGAACGGCATGTCGACGCCAACCAGCGCATGCCAGCTGCCGCGCACCACGGCCGCGCCGTGCGCGCACATCATCTCCATGGTCACCGGGATGGTGGAGGGAAGGCCATAAATCACCTGCGCGAGGCTGTCGCCGACCAGCAGCATGTCGCAGTGCGGATCGAGGAGCTGCGCCATGCGCATCGTGTAGGCGGTGAGCATCACGATCGGCTGCTCGGTTCTGCCACCGACCTTGCGTGCGCGGATCGCCGGCGCCGTCATCCGCTTGCCCGGCACTGGCGACGGCGTCGCCCGGCTCGTGCTCGTATCGATCGTGAAGGTCGACATAGCGGCCGCTTCTAGCGACGGGTCCGGTCAACAACCAGACCCGCAAACAACTCACGCGGTCGACAATCAGGAACATTAATCCGCGGCTGTTCGTCAGACCGGCAAGTGCGCTGGCATCCCGGCGTGACGCAGATTGGAGTTTCCCGATGGTCGATCGCCACTGGTTTGGCGACCTGGGGCTGGCAATTGCGCTGGCCCTTCCGCTCGCGAGCCTTGCCTTGCCGACCCCCGCGACGCCTCAGGCGAAAAGCGCTCACGCCGGTTCCGGCATTGCGTCGGCCGACCGGATCGCCGGGACAGGCAGGATCGGGCTGCTCGGCTAGTCCGCCTCGGAGTCGCCCAACCGATCTTCCCACGACGCACCCTGCGCGAGGGAAATGGAGTCGAGCACGGCGGTGCTTTGATCGCGCAGAATTGCGAAGGCGCGCCGGATGGCGCAGGTCGCCTCGTCCTGGCAGTCGCCGCACGGCGCATAGAAATTCGTGCTTGCGCAGGACACGAGCGCGATCGGCCCTTCCATCGTCCGGACGACCTCGCCGAAGGAAATCCGGTCCGACGGCCGCGCAAGCTGATACCCGCCCTTGGGTCCCCGCGCGCTTCTCACCAGCCCAGCTTTCTTGAGGTCGAGCATGATGAGCTCGAGATATTTGGGCGGAACTCGCTGTGTTTCCGCAATCCGGCCGAGTTGCACCGGCGCGCCGCCTTGCTCTTCGGCGAGGAACAGCAGGGAACGGAGCGCGTAACGGGTCTTTTGAGCAATCATCGCAAGGGTTCAGCCCTAGCGGGCGCAGGCGCAGGTGCAAAGCCGTCGATGAACGGCATTTAACCTCACCGCCATGGATGTGAGACTCAGCGAAAACTATCCGATGATAGGGGGCGGCTTCGTTCGGCGCTCGCCTTCTTTGTTGCGACGGAAAATCGGGAGTAAGCGCAGACGATGGGCCGCAAGATCCTGCTGATCGAGGACGACCGCGAGACCGCCTCCTACCTCGCCAAGGGGCTGGGACAGGAAGGGCATAGCGTCGAACAGGCGAATAACGGCCAGGACGGCCTGTTCCGGGCAACCGACGGCAGCTTTGATCTCATCGTTCTCGACCGCATGCTCCCGGGGCTGGACGGCCTGTCGGTGCTCAAGGCGCTTCGAGCGGCACAGATCGACACGCCGATCCTAATCCTCTCCGCGCTCGCCTCCGTCGGCGACCGGATCGAGGGGCTCGAGTGCGGATCGGACGATTATCTGGTGAAGCCATTCTCGTTCGCCGAGCTGCTGGCGCGGGTGAATGCGCTGCTACGGCGACGCGAGTCCCGGATCGATCCCGCCGAACACCGGCTGACCGTCGGGGACCTCGAGATCGATCCTTTGTCACGGACGGTGCGGCGCGCTGGACGGAAGCTCGACCTCAAGCCGCGCGAATATCTGCTGCTCGAATATTTTGCCCGCAATGAGGGCCGGGTGGTCACCCGCACCATGCTGCTCGAGCAGGTATGGGACTATCATTTCGATCCAGGCACGAATGTCATCGACGTCCATGTCAGCCGGCTTCGCCGCAAGCTCGACGAAGGGTTCGAGAAACCGCTTCTGCATACCGTACGTGGAGCGGGCTACATGCTAGCCGCCTGACCCGCTAAACTGCACCCGTGCCAACCACGTTACGCATCGCCCTGCTCGCGGGACTGCTCGCCCTGCTGTGCAACTTCGCGGTCATTGGCTTCATCTACTACCAGACGCATGACGAGGCGCTCGCCACCGTCCACCGGCAGGTCGCCGAGCAAAGCAAGGTGCTCAGCGACGTCTATCGCACCGGCGGCAAGGCGGCGCTCGACGATGCCGTCCAGGACACGCTGACCTACGCCGACCCGCAAACCGCAGTGGCGCTGCTGCAGCCAAACGGGCGCGAGATCATGGGAAACCTGCAAACGGTGGCCCCGACCGTGATCCCGCTCGAGGAAGGCTATCAGAACCGGCTCATCCGGCTTCGCGGCCAGACCACGCCGCGCGAGGCCGCGCTGATCGTTCACCGCATCCCCACGGGTCAGTGGCTCGTCAGCGGCCGAATCGCCGGCGAGGGGCTTGCAATCCGCCAGACGCTCGAGCGATCGCTGCTTATTGCGCTGCTTGTTTCCGTACTGCTGGGCCTGTTCTGCGGCCTCATTCTCGCTCATTATGTCGGTCGCAGGATCAGCGACATCGCGACCGTCGCGAACCGGATCAGCGCCCGCGATCTCTCACAGCGGGTGCCGGTCTCCGGCGCGGGCGATGCGTTCGACCAGCTCGGGCAGCAGATCAACGCCATGCTCGACCGGATCGGCGCGCTGATGAGCGAATTGCGGCTGTTGACCGACAGCCTCGCCCATG
The DNA here is from genome assembly GCA_025981625.1 of Sphingomonas sp. The sequence goes on from JAICXF010000003.1 coordinate 62,857, forward strand.
ACCTTCGCTCCCCCGTCAGCCGGTTGCGTGCAGCGGCGCACGCAGCGGCCGAATCCGCCGATCTGTCCGAACAGGAAGAGCTGCTTGGAAGCGTCATCCGGCAGGCGGATGCGTTGATGCGGATCCTGAGTGCGGTGCTCGAAATCAGCCGTTCGGAAGCGCTGACCGGC
>JAICXF010000054.1 GCA_025981625.1 Sphingomonas sp.
ATCGGCGTGGTCAGCTCCCCGACCGGGGCAGTCATCCGCGACATCCTTCACCGCCTTGAGGACCGCTGTCCGACGCGCGTGATCTTGTGGCCCGTTCCGGTCCAGGGCGAGGGCGCGGCAGCGAAGATCGCCGCGGCGATCCGCGCATTCCCGTCGATCGAACCCAGACCAGACCTGCTGATCGTCGCTCGCGGCGGGGGTTCGATCGAGGACTTGTGGCCGTTCAACGAGGAAGAGGTGGTGCGCGCCGCCGCCGAAAGCCCGATCCCGCTCATCTCCGCGGTCGGCCACGAAACCGACACCACCCTGCTCGACTTCGCCTCCGATTTGCGGGCGCCGACTCCGACGGCGGCGGCGGAGATCGCGGTGCCCGTACGCGCGGAGCTGTTCGCGCAGCTCGGCGAGCTCCAGCACCGGGCACAGCAATGCCTCTCGAGGCGTGTCGAGCGAGGCCGCGAGCGGTTCGACCTTGCGATCTGCCGCTGGCCCGAGCCGAAGGCAATCTTCGCGCCGATCGCCCAGCGCCTCGACGAAATCGGGGAGCGGCTGCCCCGCTCGCTCGCGGCCCGCGCCGGCAGCTCGCGCGCCGACCTCAACCTCATCGCCGGGCGACTGCGGCGCGAACTGGTCGAACAGCGGATCGCGCGCTCGTCGGAGCGTTTGTCGGCGCTGTGGCGGCTTGCCGAGCTGGCGCATCCCGACAAGCCGCTGTCGCGCGGCTTCGCCCGGGTCACCAGCCGCGACGGCAAGACTCTTACGCACGCGCACGACGCGCGCGAGGCCGGGCGCCTGACGCTGCATTTTGGCGATGGAGCCGTGGATGCCTCCGTCGATGGGCTCCCGTCCTCCACCCCGGTTGAGCCCAAGCGCCGCAAATCCTACATGCCACCACAGCCGGGCTTGTTCGACCCGGCAGAGGACCGATGACATGCTGATGCACGGCGGCGGCAAGCCCGCGCGTATCCACTATCTGCCCGGCACCTTCCGGTTGCTGAGCGACGGCGACCACGTCGTCTGCGCCGTCACGGGCGCCCGAATCCCGCTCCACGAGCTCAAATATTGGAGCGTCGAGCGGCAGGAGCCCTACGTGGACGCCGAAGCCAGCCTAAAGGCCGAGCAGCGCGGTCGCCGCGCCTAGCCGCGCCTCAATTTGGAAGTTTCAAATGCGACTGTATGCTCCGACGTGTGCAAGCTTGTGCCCGAGCGACGGATTTGTTGACCCTTGGGTGGGGCCTCCATACGTAGCAGATCACGTGAATTGGACCGTCGCATGAGTTCCGCGGATCGAATGCGGCAAGTTTGGGCCGGACGCCAGGCGATCCACGCGCGCAAGTTCGATGATGCTCGCGCGATCGCCGGCCAAATTCTACGCACAGATGCGCAAAATGTGGACGCGCTCGAAATCAAGGCGCTCGCCGAAATCGAGAGCGGAAACGATCAGGCCGCAGAGCAGACCTTACGAGCGGCGATGTCGGCCGCCCCGCAGCAGCGCTGGCCCTATGCCGGACTTGCCGAATTGCTGATGAGGCACGGCCGCTTGGCGGATGCGGAGGCCGTTTGTCGGGCGGCGTTGGCCGCCGATCCGCGGAACGCAGACGCGCATGAAAAGCTGGGCTCGTTGCTAGCGGTCCGCATGAAGGCGTTCGAAGCGGCGGACCATTTCCGCAAGGCGGTCTCGCTTGCTGGGCCGGACCCGCAGCTGCTCACTCGGCTGGGTCACACATTGCTGAGGATAGGGCGCCTCGACGAGGCACGAAAGCCATTGGAAACCGCCGCAGCCGCGAATGCGAACGCCTTCGAGGCGACGGTGTATCTGGCCGAACTGGAAGAACGGGTCGGAAATTTCGAAGCCGCGATGCAGCAACTGGATCGAGCTGACCGGATGGTCCGCCCTCCCGGCAACAGCCTTGACCGGCAACGGTCGATTCTGCTCGCGCGCATGGGCAAGCGCGAGGAGGCGCTTGCGCTGCTGGAGTCCAAGTCTGAGTTGTCGGGCGCCGAGCTGCTGCAGCGTGGGCGCTTGCGGCAGGCTGCGGGACGCCACGCCGAGGCGTGGAGCGATTGGAAGACCGGCAAGGAGAAGCTCTCTCAAGGCCCTCATCGGAAGTACCCAGCCGAGCCGGTCCGCATGCTCGCGGAGCGCCTTGCGGCCTTCTTTGGCTCCCCCGCCGGCGCGGCGCTTCCAAGAGCGGAACGGCGCCAGGACGTCCCACAACCAATCTTCATCGTCGGATCACCCCGCTCAGGGACGACCCTCACCGAACGAATTCTCGCGAGCCACAGTGCCGTGGAGGCGGGCGGCGAGCTGCCGTTCGGCGGCGAACTCCATGAGCTCGCCGTCTCTTTCGCCGGCAGCGAGTGGCAATTTCCGGCGGGACTTGCCCGAGCCCAACCCGACTGGGTCACCAAGTTGCGCGACACGTACCTTGAAAGAGCACAGCAATACGGCCTGTTCGCGAGTGGCGCCCGCTTTTTCACTGACAAGATGCCGACGAACGATTTCTGGCTGCCGCTGCTACGCCTGGCGTTCCCGGATTCGCCCGTCGTGCTTGTCCGCCGTCACCCGTTCGACGTGCTGACGTCGATCATGGCGCACGAAATGACTCACGGGTTCAACAGCACTTACCGGTTGGAGGACTCGGCGCGGCATCTCGCTTTGGCTGATGGACTGCTGGAGAAATATCAAGCAGCGGGGTTCGGACCGACCTATGATCTCCGCTATGAATCGCTGGTCGCCAACCAGGCGGAAGAGACCGAGCGGCTGACGGGGGCGGTCGGGCTGGAGATGGAGCCGGCGCAGCTCAGCTTCCATGAGCGCGGCGCCGTTCCCGCGACGCCAAGCTACGTCCAGGTCCGCAAGCCGCTGAACGCCAGTTCGATCGGCACCTGGAAGAATTTCGCATCCGAGCTCGAGCCGGTGCGTTCGCTGGTGGCCGATCCGATGGCTCGCGGCGGTTATACCGACTGAATGCGCCGCCGGTCCGCGCGGCGGCAGATTCGCGACTTCAACGGCGCAGTTCCGCAATGTCGATGTGCTGTCGGCCGTGCGCTGATGGACGCAGTTCCGCTATCTTTCGATAAGGCTCATTGCCTGCGTTCCTGGCCCCTGCGGTTCAGTGTGGCGTGTTCGTCACACTTCCGGCACAAAATCCGTCGAAAGGCCGTCGGAATCTTTACAGGACGAGTGAAGTAGCCGCAGAAGCCCCAGCATAAGGGGGGTAATCCCTCCCTTGAGTGACATGTCGGCGAGAAAATTCGCCGCTTGGGGAGAAGAAGATGAGAAAATCGTTCTTGCGCGCATCCGCGGGATTGCAGGCGCTGGCTTTCATGGGTGCGGGTACCGCCGCATTCATCGTTCCGACCGCCGCATCGGCCCAGGATTACACCTCCGGCTCTGTCAATGGCAGCGTTAGCACCAACGGCCGACCAATCCCGGGTGCGACGGTTTCGCTCACCTCGCTTTCTCAAAACCAAACGCGCACGCTGACGACGAACGGCACGGGCGACTTCTCCGCCGCGGGCCTTCCGGCCGGCGATTATGCGGTCACGGTGAATGCCAATGGTTTTGCGCCCTATTCGGGAACCGTCACGATTGCGGCGGCGCAGCAGAACCAACTCGCCGTCAATCTGGTGAGCGCGACGTCGAGCCGCGAAATCATCGTTACCGGCACGCGCCTGCGGCAAACTCAGACCGCGGCGACCACCGGGCTCAATATTGACGTTGCGACGGTCAATGCCAATGCGCCGATCGGCCATGACATCACGTCATTGACGCTCCTTGCGCCGACCGCCTCCAAGGGCGTGACGGGATTCACCCACAATGGCGAAGCAGTCCCGACTGTCGGCGGTTCGTCGGTGGCCGAGAACGCTTACTACATCAACGGCCTGAACATCACGAACCCCGACACGTACATCGGTTCGGCACGTGTTCCGTTCTATTTCTACAAGAATGTTGACGTGCAGACCGGCGGCTACGCCGCCGAATTCGGCCGCGCGACCGGCGCCGTTATCAACGCCACGACGAAGTCGGGCACAAACATCCCGTTCATCAACCTGCATGTCGACTGGGAACCCCAAAGCTTGCAGTCGCATAGTCCGAACACGGGCAGCGGCGCGCCGACCGACATCGGTCGGATGAACAGGAGCGACCTCAAGCAGCTGACGCTCGAAGGCGGCGGTGCGATTATTCCGGATCACCTGTTCATCTATGGTCTCATCACGCCGCAGCGGGCGACGACCGAACGGGCGAGCGCGCGCAACAAGTTGTTCGAACGGGCCAAGACGAACGATCCGTTCTGGGGCGGCAAGATCGACGCCTACATCACGCCGACGCAGCATGCCGAATTCACCATTTTCGATACGCGTGCGACCACGACCCTGTATGATTTCAACTTCACGCCCGGCGCTAACTGCACCGGTCCGAGCGGGGTGGTGGCGACCGCTTGCACTGGGGGAACCATCGGCACGGCGATCGGCAACGAAAACCTGAGGAGAGGCGGGTTGAACTGGGTCGGGCGCTATACCGGCGACGTGACCGACTGGCTGACCTTGTCGGGCGCTTACGGCGTCAGCAAGGACGCGAGCGATGTCATTCCGGCCTCTACGACCAACTATTATGCTGTGGCTTTCTGCAATCCTTTGTCGGCGACGGCGCCGTCATGCGCCGGAACCACCGCAGTTTCGTCGCATCGCGTGTCTGCGGATCAGCCGTTCACGAACCATTCGGTCGATGAGACCAGGCGCCGTTTCTACCGCGGCGATGCCGACATCCGGTTCAGCGGGTTCGGCCAGCACCACATCCGACTCGGGTTCGACAATGAGGATCTGAGCGAGCAGAAGACTACCGACCTGAACGGTGCTTTCCCGATTCAGTACCAATACAACCCCCCAAGCGGCTCCACTCCGGGTTATGCATATCTCATCTACGAGCATCTCGGCGGGCACGTGTCAGGAAACGACACGGCTTATTACATCGAAGATTCGTGGACGACTCCGCTTGCAGGGCTGACGCTCAACATCGGCCTTCGCGACGACGAGTTCCGGCAGTCGAACCTGTCGGGTGAGCAGTATATGAACTTCAAGAGCAACTGGGGTCCACGCGCCTCATTCACCTACACTCCGCCGTCGCTCGAGAAATGGAAGTTCTTCGGCAGCTATGGCCGCTACTTCATTCCGCCGGCGATGAACCTCGGCTTCCGAGGCAAGGACCTCTATTTCTTCGAGGCTTTCCAATATTCGGGTGCGTGGGATCCGGTGACGGGTCTGCCGACGTCGGATTTTGGTCCGTCAATCCCGGGTATCGCCGGCTCCTCAGTCTGCCCGATCGACATTTCGGCAGCTCCAGGACACCCGATCAACGAAAGCGGCGGCCCTTCGTGCTATAACGCTGGTGGCGGCGTTCAGAACCCGGCGCTCGCCAAGGTCGTGCCGGGGACCAAGGCGACCTACGAGGACGAGTTCATCCTCGGCACGCGCTATCAGGCCAACCGGCTGCTGAGCTTTGGAATCCAGGGCACCTACCGCAAGCTGGCGCGCGTGTCCGAAGACACGGACTTCCGTCCGCAGCTTGAGGCCTATTGGTGTGCCAAGGACCCCGCGAGTCAGCAGTGCGGCTTCTACGCCTCCAACAGCACCTATTACATCTGGAACGTCGACAACCGGTCTTCGATTACCCTCAACGACTGGTTCGACGCGCTGAGCGGCAAGGTCACGCCGGTCACGCTGACGACGGGCATGCACTTCCCGAAGGTCAAACGCTCGTACGAGGCGGTGGTCTTCGACTTCAACCGCGCGGACGACGGCCACTGGATGGCCAGCGGCTCGGCGACCTGGTCGAAGCTGAGGGGCAATACCGAGGGGACGGTGAAGTCTGACGCGGGCAATGGTGCTCAGACAGACGCGGGATCGACGGAAGACTTCGATTATCTCGGGCTCAGCGATTATTCTTACGGCCTGCTGCCGAACGACCATCGATGGAGTTTCAAGCTTTTCGGTGCGTACCACTTTGGCCAGCTGCTTACGCTTGGAGCGAACGTCGTCGTCCAGTCGCCGATGCATGGCTCCTGCCTTGGCTATCACCCATACTATCCGCAGCCAGACGTGTATGATCCGTCGACCTACTATGGCTCCGTCAGCCACTTCTGCGGAAGCGGACCGCTCAATTCCTCCGGCTATTATACGACGACATCGCCGGCGCCGCGCGGCGCCGGATGGAAGTCGGACTGGTTAAAGCAGCTCGATCTCTCGGCGCGCGTCAATCTGCCTATCGGCAACAGCAGTAACCGCAAGATTGTCCTTCGCGCCGACGTGTTCAACGTGTTCAACTCGCATGCGGTTCTTCAGAAGAACGCGGCGCATGAAAACGCGCGCACTATCAACTTCTCTAATAAGGCAGCACCGTGCGGCGTTGGAGTGAATCAGTGTTATAGGCCGAATCCGGACTATTTGCTGCCGCTCTTCTACCAGACGCCGCGGTTTGTCCGGCTGGGCCTAGACGTGCTGTGGGGTGGTTCGCCGCCGGCTCCGCCGCCGCCGCCGCCCCCGCCTCCTCCGCCTCCTCCGCCGCCGGCGCCTCCGCCTGCGACGCAGACCTGCGCGGATGGTTCGGTGATCCTGGCGACTGCGACGTGCCCGGCTCCTCCGCCGCCGCCGCCGCCGCCGGCACCAGCTCCGGAACGCGGTATGTAGGTGGGCAACCACGAAAAGACTGGGGCGGTGCGAAAGCACCGCCCTTTTCTTTTTGGATGCATCGCGTTCGCGAACCGTCCAGGTTAATCGCGGGCTTATGAGCCGGACGTTATCGTTCGCACTTCTCCAGGCACCCTTTCAGGCGACATGACATCAAGTCGGGCAAGCTTCGAAGAAGCGCTGCAGAATGCATCGGAGTTGCTAGTCAGCGACCCAGCAGCATCTCTCGAATTGGCCGAAAAGCTGGTTGCGCAGCAGCCGGATGCGCGCGCGTTCCGGCTAGCTGCGGCTGCCTTACGGGCGCTCCAGCGACACGAAGAAGCGAAGCAGGCTGAGCTTCAGGGGATCAACGTCGGCTTCACTGAGCCGCTCCGGCGCGCCCGATCTGCGCAGCGTTCCCGACGAAGCAGCGAAGCAAGTGCGATCGCCCAGGATTATCTCAGGAGCAATCCTGGCGATCTGCTGGCAATGACGATCGCGGCAGAGGCGGCGGTCGGCCTGAATCACGCGAATGATGCCGAAGCGATGTTGCGCCAAGTCGTCGACCGCGCTCCGGCTTTTCCGCCGGCAAGCATGGTCCTCGCGAGCGTGCTGGCTGGCCAGCTTCGCTTGCGTGAAGCCGCTGAGCTCCTCGAGCAGCTTTTACGGCGCGTACCTCAGGAGATCAGCGCTAAACGATTCCTGGCCGATCTTCGGGCCCAGATGAACGATCCCACCGGTGCGGCTTTGCTTTACGATCAGATCCTGGCTGCGGGGCCGGGCAATCCGGCCGACCAGTTCAAATATGCGCAGTTTTTGCGCGCGGCCGGACGGAAGGGGGAAAGCGTCGCCGCACTCCGCCGGATGATTGCGCTGTCGCCCATGAGTGGGAATGCCTGGTGGACGCTGGCGCATTACTTTCCGGAAGAGATGACCGAGCAGGATGAAGCGCAAATTCGGGCGGCGCTTGAAGCGGGGGCTCTCCGGCACTCCGATCGCGGCTTTCTGCAACTCGCCGTTTCAATACTCGATAATCGCCGAGGCAACCGCCAAGCCGCCGTCGAAGCCATCACCTCGGCGCAGGTTCTCCTTTCCGCAGGCACCAGCTACGATCCTGCATCGCTCACCCGTCACGTTGACGAGTTGATCCATGCCTACACGCCCGCCCTTTTCGAACGCCTAGGGTCACGCGGTCCGAATAGCGACTCGCCCATTTTTATTGTTGGAATGCCTCGTTCGGGCTCGACCCTGCTCGAACGGATACTGGGCCAACATTCTCAGATTGAAGCCGTCGGCGAACTTCCGGTCATCCCTCGTCTGGTTGCAAGCGGACAAGCGGACGGCACTCCGGCCTACAGGAGCCTTTTGCCCCATTCACTAACGGGCGACAAACTGGCCGAGATGGCAAATTGGTATCTCGAACGGTCCAACCAATATCGGCACACCGACAAACCTCATTTCACCGACAAATATAACGGAAACTGGATTCGTGCCGGGCTCATCAGGCTGATGTTCCCAAAGGCGAAGATCCTCGACATTCGGCGCAACGCGCTGGACTGCTGTTGGGCGGTGTTCAGGAGCGTGCTCGTCGGCGACTATGCCCACGACCAGCACAGTCTCGGACGATATTATGCCGATTATGTTCGTTTGATGGATGCCATGGCAGCGGCTTCTCCCTCGCACATTCTCACGGTCCGCTACGAAGAGATCGTCGCTGACGTCGAGAGCCAGACGCGGCACATTCTCGATTTCCTCGGCCTTGACTTCGACCCGACGTGTGTCGACTTCCATCGGTCGACGGCTCCGGTGTCCACGGCAAGCAGCGAGAAGGTGCGCCGCCCGATCAACAGCGAAAGCGTCGGCTCGGCAGAGCCGTACCGACGCTGGCTGCAGCCGCTGATCCAGGAACTCAATCTTGCGGTCGGGTCGCCGGGCGCTCAGGCGTAGTACCGCTCGCGGAATGGCTTGAGGAAAGGCTCGAACGCGGCTGCCTGGCCGATGCGAGAGGTCGAGATCGGCTCCCGCGCCTGGCTCACGCTCGCGCTGCTAATGGCGCGATCGGCCTTCGAGCGATTCTCGATAGCTTCTTCGATCGGCAATCCGAAATGCTGCTGGAGCTTTTCCGCCCAGTCGGCTGGGGATCGGACGAGCTCCTCGTAGGGCACGACCAGGATGCGGTCCGCGAAGAGCGTTCGCCAGTGCTCGAACAGCCGGTCCTCCGCTCGCATGTAGTCGGCAATGTCTGTCAGCGACGACGTCCACGGGAGCCCGGTCGAGAAATAGGTGCGAAAGCAGGACAAGGCGACGTCGTCCGGCGAGCGGCGGAGCCACGCGATGCGTGCCTGCGGGAGCGCATGAAGCATAAGGCCAGTCGTCAGCGACTGACCGAGCGACTTGTCGACGACAAGGCCTGGAGAACGAAATCGCAGGTCGATGAAATGGCCGTAATCGCGGCCGATTTCGCCCCATGGGTCCAGGTGCTTCGAACGTTCCTGGTAAGCCAGGGCGTTGTTCGCGCCGATGCCCATCACGGGAATCAAGGCAGCGCCAACGAGGTTCACTTCGTCCCCATCGACCACCGCCGAATGCCCCCGCAGGATCTGCTCGGTAAGCGTCGTTCCCGAACGGGGCAAACCAGTGACGAACAGCGAACGCTGACGATCGAACCCCGAGGGCGTCAACCTCGCCAGACTCTCGGGAGTGAAGCTGCGTATGACCTCGTCGGCAGCCGCAGCGAACGGCGCCGGATCGAAGCCGCTCCGCAAGCGGCAGAGGGCAGCGCCCCTGCTGTAATAGTCGAACGCGCGCCCGGGATCGCCGCAATCCTCCCACGCCTTGCCCAGTGCGTAGCAGAGGATGGCGCGGGCATCGGGCTGTCCAGCCGATTGCCGTTCCAGCTGTTCCATAGAGGCAAGGTCAGGGTCACCTGACGAGAAGGTCTTGATCATGGCCAGTGATAGCCAGCTGGCAGCCATCGTCGGTTGCTTGGCCAGCGCGTTCCGAAACAGCTCCTGAGCCTCGTCGAAGCGGCCGAATTGAGTGGCAGCTGTTCCCCGGAAGTGAAGCACCGACGGGTGATCCTTCACCCCCGGCAGACGCTCGGCCTCAGCGACTGCCTGCTGCGATCGACCGTACGACGCCAAGGTCGCCCAATAAGCCAACAGCGTTTCGAGCGAGCCCGGCGCCACCGCGCGCCGCGATGCTTCGATCGCGAGGTCAATCTCACCGATATGCGCGGCCAGCTGCGACACGCTCGGCAGGTTCTTTGCCGCCGTATTCCCTTCCCGGAGCTGGCGCTCGAGCAGCGCCGCCGCGCCGCGCCTGTCGCCCAGCTTCAGCGCATCGAGGGCCTGGAGGAAAAACGGCTTGCTGGTGTCGCTCACTCCGCCGCTTCAGCGATTTGCATGGCGGGCGTCAACACCAGCTGACCGTCGCCCTCGTCGACGCGCACGACGGAGCCGTCGGCGATCTCGCCGGCGAGGATTTTATCCGCCAGCGGGTCCTGCACATATTTCTGGACCGCGCGCTTGAGCGGCCGAGCCCCGTACACCGGATCGTAGCCGACCCGGCCAAGCCACGCGCGGGCGGCGTCGGTGAGGTCCAGCCGGATCTTGCGGTCCTCGAGCAGCTTCTGGAGCCGGGCGACCTGGATGTCGACGATCGGGCCCATGTGCCCGGCGCCGAGGCGGTGGAACAGGATGATCTCGTCGAGACGGTTCAAGAACTCGGGCCGGAAATGGCCGCGCACCACCTCCATCACCTGCGGCTCAACCTTCTCGACGGGCTCGTCCTCGCCCAGCTGCGCCAGATATTGCGAGCCGAGGTTGGAGGTCAGGATGATGATCGTGTTGGTGAAGTCGACCGTGCGGCCCTGGCCGTCGGTCAGGCGGCCGTCGTCGAGCACCTGCAACAGGACGTTGAAGACGTCGCCGTGGGCCTTTTCGACCTCGTCGAACAGCACGACCTGGTAGGGCCGGCGCCGCACCGCTTCGGTCAGAACGCCGCCTTCCTCGTAACCGACATAGCCCGGCGGCGCGCCGATCAGCCGCGCGACCGCGTGCTTTTCCATGAACTCGCTCATGTCGATGCGGACCATCGCCGATGAATCATCGAACAGGAATTCGGCGAGCGCCTTGGTGAGCTCGGTCTTGCCGACGCCGGTGGGCCCGAGGAACAGGAACGAGCCGAGCGGCCGGTTGGGGTCCTGCAAGCCAGCACGGGCCCGGCGGACTGCGTCGGAGACGGCCTTGACCGCGTCGTCCTGGCCGATCACTCGCGCGCCGATCGTCGCTTCCATCTGGAGCAGTTTCTCGCGCTCGCCCTCCATCATCCGCTCGACCGGAATGCCGGTCCAGCGGCTGACCACGCCGGCGATGTCCTGGTCGGTCACTTCCTCGCGCAGCATCGCGCCCTTGGACGCAGCCTGAGCGTCAGCGAGCTGCTTTTCGAGCTGCGGGATGCGGCCGTATTGAAGCTCGCCGGCGCGCGTGAGATCGCCCCCGCGCTGCGCCTGCTCCAGCTCCAGCCGGGCGGCGTCGAGCTGCTCCTTGATCTTCGCCTCGCCGGCGATCTTCTCTTTTTCAGCCTGCCAGCGCTGGGTCAGCTCGGCCGACTGCTGCTCGAGATTGGCAAGCTCGTCCTCCAGGTTGGCAAGCCGGTCCTTCGACGCCTTGTCCTGCTCTTTCTTGAGCGCCTCGCGCTCGATCTTGAGCTGGATGATCCGGCGGTCGAGATTCTCGATCTCCTCGGGCTTGGACTCGACCTCCATCCGGATCCTGCTCGCCGCCTCGTCCATCAGGTCGATCGCCTTGTCGGGCAGGAAGCGATCGGTGATGTAGCGGTTCGAGAGCGTCGCGGCGGCGACGATCGCGCCGTCGGTGATCCGAACGCCGTGGTGAAGCTCGTACTTCTCCTTGAGGCCGCGCAGGATCGAGATCGTGTCGGGCACGCTGGGCTCCCCGACGAACACCGGCTGGAAGCGCCGCTCCAGCGCCGCGTCCTTCTCGATATATTTGCGATATTCGTCGAGCGTCGTCGCCCCGATACAGTGGAGCTCGCCGCGCGCGAGCGCCGGCTTCAGCAGGTTCGACGCGTCCATCGCGCCTTCGGATTTTCCGGCGCCGACCAGCGTGTGCATCTCGTCGATGAACAGGATGATCTC
>JAICXF010000030.1 GCA_025981625.1 Sphingomonas sp.
GCCGAGTTCGCCGATTTGCAGGCGGCGCAATCATCGATTCCCGTTTTGAACCACTGATGGAGCCGGGTATCCGCCGATTACGGCAGCCTTTGTTCCGCGACCCTTTCTCTCGATCCTCTGTCAATGTCCGCTGAGCTGACCCGAAATTTCTGCATCATCGCACACGTCGATCACGGCAAGACGACGCTCGTCGATGCGCTGCTCAAGCAGGGCGGGGCATTCGCCGCGCATGAACAGGTGGGCGAGCTCATCATGGACTCCAATGACCAGGAGCGCGAACGCGGCATCACCATCTATGCCAAAAACACGTCGATCCGCTACAAGGACTGCAAGATCAATATCGTCGACACGCCCGGCCATGCCGATTTCGGCGGCGAGGTCGAGCGCATCCTCAGCATGGTCGATGGCGTGATCCTGCTCGTGGATGCCGCCGAAGGGCCGATGCCGCAGACCAAGTTTGTGACCGGCAAGGCGCTAGCGCTCGGCCTCAAACCCATCGTCGTCGTCAACAAGATCGACCGCCCGGACGCGCGCCCCGCCGAAGTGCTCGACGAAGTGTTCGAGCTGTTCCTCAATCTCGACGCCAGCGACGAGCAGCTCGATTTCCCAACCCTCTACGCGAGCGGGCGTGCGGGCTACGCGGGAAGCACCGACGACGTCCGGGAGGGCGACCTCACGCCATTGTTCGAGACCATCGTCAGCCACGTGCCCCGCCCCCGCGTTGACGCCGGTCCGTTCCGGATGCTGGCCACGTTGCTCGACCGAGATCCCTTCCTCGGCCGGATTCTGACCGGCCGCATCGAAAGCGGCAAGCTCACCACCAATATGCCGATCAAGGCCCTCGACGTGAATGGCAACGTCGTCGAGGAAGGCCGCGCGACCAAGGTCTTCGCCTTCCGCGGCCTCGAGCGCGTGCCGGTCGAGAGCGCCGAAGCGGGCGAGATCGTCGCCATCGCCGGCCTCATCAAGGCGACCGTTTCCAACACCTTCGCCGATCCCTCGGTCCAGGCGCCGCTGCACGCGCGGCCGATCGATCCGCCGACGCTGGCGATGAGCTTTTCGGTGAACGACAGCCCGTTTGCCGGGCGCGACGGCGACAAGGTGCAGAGCCGGGTGATCCGCGAACGCCTGGAGCGCGAGGCCGAGGGCAATGTCGCAATCCGCGTCACCATGGCCGCGGACAACGACAGCTTCGAAGTCGCCGGCCGCGGCGAGCTCCAGCTCGGCGTGTTGATCGAGACCTTGCGCCGCGAAGGCTTCGAGCTGTCGATCAGCCGCCCCCGCGTCCTGTTCCGCGAGGGACCAAACGGCCGCGAGGAGCCCTACGAGACGGTCGTCGTCGACGTTGATGACGAATTCTCCGGCACTGTCATCGACAAGATGGCGCTGCGCAAGGCAGAGATGACAGACATGCGTCCGTCGGGCGGCGGCAAGACGCGCCTGACCTTCAGCGCACCCAGCCGCGGCCTCATCGGCTATCATGGCGAATTCCTCTCGGACACGCGCGGCACCGGCATCATGAACCGGCTGTTCGAGCGCTACGGCCCCTACAAGGGCCCGATCCAGGGCCGCCAGAACGGCGTGCTGATCTCGATGGAGCAAGGCCCCGCCGTCGCCTACGCCCTCAACATGCTCGAGGACCGCGGCGTGCTGTTCGTGAGCCCTGGCGAGATGCTCTACGAGGGCATGGTCATCGGCGAGAATGCGAAGACGCAGGACCTGGAGGTCAACCCGCTGAAATCCAAGCAGCTGACCAACTTCCGCGCGTCCGGCCCCAAGGACGAAGGCATCCGCCTCACTCCGCCGCGGCGAATGAGTTTGGAGCAGGCGATCGCCTACATTCAGGACGATGAGCTGGTGGAGGTCACCCCCAAGGCGATCCGCATCCGCAAGCGCTACCTCGACCCGCACGAGCGCAAGCGCGCGTCGCGCAAGCTGGAAGCGGCCTAGCACTTCTCGCAAGCCAACAAGCGCGTCGCTGATTGCGACCGCGGTGCACGGGGCCCGGCTGTCCGCTATGAGCGGCCGATGCGCGTTCTTGGCATCGGTGAAACCTGCGATCTTGGCTCGATGTACCTCCGCCTCATCGCGGAAGGTCATGACGTACGAGTTTGCGTCAGCGAGCCGCTCGCCGCCGGGACCATGGCCGGCATGGTCCCGCGGGTCCCGAGCTGGGAATCCGAGTTGCCGTGGGTGCGGGAAGCTGGGGACCAGGGGCTGATCCTGTTCGAAGCTGTCGGCTTCGGCGAATTGCAGGATCGGCTAAGGACAGATGGGTTCAACGTCATCGGAGGAAGCGCGTTCGGCGACCGGCTGGAGAACGACCGGGCGTTCGCGCTTGGCTTGCTCGCGCGCATTGGCCTGAACGTGTCGCCGTCTGCGGAATTCGCCGATGTCAGCGCTGCCCTGGCCGACGTTGCGGCGCGGCCGAGGCAGTGTGTCTTCAAAATCGCCGCCTCCGCTGGCGAGACATTCGTCGGCAGCTTCGACGACGGCCGCGACGTCGCGGCATTCCTTCGCTCGCGCGGCCTTTCCGAGGGGGAGCGATGCGTCCTGATCGACCGCGTGGACGGCGTCGAGACCGGCATCGGCGCTTACTTCAACGGCGAGCAGTTCCTGCGCCCGGCGTGCCTCGATTGGGAGCACAAGCGCTTTTTCGCCGCCGACATGGGCGAACTGACGGGCGAGATGGGTACGGTCGCCACCTTCGATGCATCGGACCGATTGTTCGAAGCGACGCTCGCGCCGTTGGAGCCACTGCTGCGTAACGCCGGTCACGTCGGCTATGTGAACCTCAACACCATCATCAATGAACAGGGCGTCTGGCCGCTCGAGTTCACCTGCCGCTTTGGCTATCCGGGATTCGCAGTGCTTGAGCCGTTGCAGGCCCTTGGCTGGGGTGAGCTTTTCCAAACCATGGGGCGCGGCGACACGCGCTTGCCGGTGCACGCGGGTTATTCGGTGTGCGTCGTGCTCTCGACTCCGCCCTTTCCTTATTCTCGCAAGGAGATCGCCGCGCCGGTCGGTATGCCGGTCGCGGCCGACGGCGTCGATGCACAGCACCTGCACTGGGGCGAGGTCGGACGCGATGGCGACCAGCTCGTGACGTCCGGCCTGTACGGCTGGACGGCGGTCGTCACCGGTACCGGGACGACGATCGCGGAAGCGAAATCAGAAGCCTACGCGCGGGCAGCGCGAGTTCGGACGCCCAACCTGCGCTATCGCCTGGACATCGGCGACAAGCTGCTTGCCGGCGAGGTGGAGAGGCTCTCCTCCTGGGGCTGGCTGAAGTCCGGGCCGTAGAGCCGCATTGCATCGCAAATTGTGCGGTAATCGCTGGTCAATTCGGTTCCGGCGGCGAGATCAGTGGCGGCGACATCGTCGCCGAACGCAATTCCAAGCGAGCGTGTGCTGGGCGTCTCCGAATGATTGAAATGTCGTCCGTTGTCACCGCACAGCACCCACAGATCGAGTTCCGCATGATGCGTCGAATAGGTCCTGAGGAAGCGCTGCATCGCCTCGGGCATTTCGGCCAGCTCGGCGCCGGAAAAAACCCGGTCGATGCGGCTGTCGAAACGCCAGATCAGCTGGCCGGCGCGCACCGGTTCCTTCAGGAACACTCCGATCCCGTGGATTTCGCTTAGTCCAAGCTCAGTGTCGACCATCAGCACAGACGCAACCCCCTCACGTGCAAGGCCTGCCTAACGGTCGCCTGCAAGGAAAGTGCCCGATCTCATGCCGCCATGATCAGTATCGCCTGCCACTCCTCTTCTCGCACGGGCGCGACCGATAGCCGCGACTGACGGATCAATTCCATGCTGGCGAGTTTCGGTTCGGCTTTGATCTCCGCGAGCGTCACCGGCCGATGGAGGGCGCGGACCGGCTCTACACGCACGGAAACCCAGTTTGCGTCCTTCGGATCGGGCTGAGCCTCGCGCACGATCCGCATGATGCCGACCACGGCCTTGTCCGACATCGAGTGGTAGAGAAAGGCCTCGTCGCCCTTTTTCATCGCTCGAAGGTGCAACCGGGCCGCGTTGTTGCGAACCCCGTCCCATTCGGTTCCGCCGTCGCGCACCAGATCGGACCAGCCGTAGCTCTCCGGCTCCGATTTCATCAGCCAATATGCCATGCGGGTGACCGTTAGCCGTGCGCGCACGAACGTCAAAGCGATGCGCAGCCGCAACGACTGCGGTGAACCGTGCCTGAGCATCGACCAAAATGGGATTCACCAATAAGTTCCGGCACTTGTCCTGCCAACCGCTCCACTCACCGCTGACGCCCTTGGCCTCGCCAGAAGGTTAACATATCTGGGTCTCAGCGATTGGGAGCGGTGAGCCCGAATGGCGTTGAAAGCGCCGGGCTCGTGGCAAGACGGGCGATCCCCCGCTGGAGTTTCAAGCGCGTTTACAAGCGTCTCCAGCGGGTCGTCACCCGCCAGCACAAGGGCAAAAATACTAGTGGTAAAACTTCTCGGCGGCCGCGTTGCGGCGGCGGTCATCGGATTTTTGATGCTTGGCCTGGGATCGAGCGTGGCGGCGCAGAACGTCGGGCCGCTCAATGTGGCGGCAGCGGTCAAGGCAGTCGACATCGACACTCGAGCACCGGCGCTTGGAACGACATCGGCGATGGTCCGTCCGGCGGTGGTCTCGACCACGGCGGTGGTGAGCAGCAACGGCGCGATCCAGCAGGCTCAGCCTGCGCAATCTGTCACCGTGCAGCTGGCTCCGTCGATCGCCCGCGAAGCCGCCTGGCTCTACAAGGCCGGCTGGCCGCTCTACGCCCTCGTCAGCAAATATGAGACGAGCGCTCAGCTCGACCAGGAAACGAACTGCCTAGCGACGGCGGTCTATTTCGAAGCGCGGGGCGAGAGCCTTGACGGTCAGATGGCGGTTGCCCGCGTGGTGATGAACCGGGCGACCTCGGGACGCTACCCGCCGGACTGGTGCGGCGTCGTGAAACAGCCCGCGCAATTCTCCTTCGTGCGCCATGGCGAGTTCCCGTACGTCGACACCAGCAGCGACGCGTGGCGCAAGGCCGAGGCGATCGCCGAGCTTGCCGCCGCGAACATCGTCCCCAGCGTCAGCTCGGACGTGCTTTGGTACCACGCCGATTATGTCGCCCCGAACTGGCGGCACAGCCTGCAGGAAGTGCAGCAGATCGGCGCCCACATTTTCTACCGCGCATAAACTTATTGATTTCGCCGCTTCGAAGGCGCTCCGGGCATTATGTCCGGGGCGCCTTTTTCGTTTCGGCGCGGCAGGCAAGCGGCTGGGCGATAACTTGGTTCAAGAGGGATTCG
Organism: Sphingomonas sp.; assembly: GCA_025981625.1. The sequence goes on from JAICXF010000030.1 coordinate 5,303, forward strand.
CAGCCGAATCGATCTGCGCAACGATCAAGTCACGGATTTTCCGCGGGGATTTCCGTCTGATCGGGAGGGTCGAGTGCTCAACATCCTCATTGTCGAGGACGACAATCAACTGGCGGTGACGCTGAAATATCTCGTCGAGGACAATCCGCGATATCGGGTGGTGGCCATTGCCGAGGACGCCGAGGGCGCTGTGGCCGCCGCCGAGGAGCACAGGCCGGACCTCGTCCTGCTCGACCTTCACCTTGCGCGCGGGACGACCGGCTTCTCGGTCGCCGTACGCCTCAACGATCTCGGCGCGGCTTGCCTTTTCGTGAGCGGGAAGGCGCCGCGCTTTCCCATGCCGGATCTTGCCTTCGGCTGCCTGATGAAGCCGTTCACCGCCGAGGACGTGCACCGCTCGCTCGGCGCGGCCGAAGACCTGCTGCGCGGCCGTGAAACGCATCGGCCGAAAATGCCGGACAATCTGACCCTTTACGAGCCGCAGGAGCAGGCATCGGACATCGAGCCCGGGTTCATTCCGTCCAAGCGCTCGTTCCGCACGCGGCTGGAGCACTGGATCTCCAGCCATCAGCATTAGACACTAGAGCCGCATCATCCCCTTGCGCGGCTCGCGCGTCCCCATGGTCGTCTCGGTCAGCCGAACGCCGGCATCGAGCAGGGCCTGACGCCGGCCCTTGAAGTCGGCGTTCCGCTGGATGTCCTCATAGCGAAGCAGCGCCGCGATGCAGGAGTGGGCGAGGGTCCGCTGGACGAACGCTGCGGTGACCGGCCAACGCTCGCGATCGATGCTGAACCCGGCATACGCCCCGTTTCGAAAGAAGCTGGTGATTGCGATGTCCGCCACACCGATATCGCCGAACAGAAAGCCTTCGCTGGGAAGCTGTCCTTCCAGATAGTCGAGCTCGGCCGGAATATCCTCGTTAAGCGATTTGTCGATCCGCGCCTGGTCGCCCGGCTCATTCCAGATCAGCGGGTGCACGATCTTTTGATAGAACAGGCCCCAGATGAGCACGTCGCCGAGGCGAGTATCGGCATATTCCTCCAGCCAGCGGGCACGGGCGCGGTCCTCGGGAGTCGCCGGGAGTAGCGGGTGACCCGGACAGGTCTCTTCGAGATATTCGCAGATCACGCTGGAATCGCTGACGGAGAAATCGCCATCGATCAGGACCGGGATGCGGCAAAGCGGGCTCAACTTCCGGAACTCGTCATTCCCGAAGAAGGGCGTGATCGGGTCGACCCGATAATCGACAGCCTTGAGGTTCATGCACGCCAGTACTTTGCGGACATACGGACTGACGAAGCTGCCGATGACGGTGAAGGGCTGGCGCATGACGCTCGAATGCAGCGGCAAACGGCGGTGCGCAAGAAGCCGCTGGACGGACTACAATTGTAGCGCTACGGGTGTAGCGAACTTTCGAGAGGATCAACCGATGCGTTCGACCGTTCCACTGTTCGCCGCCGTGCTTCTGGTGACCATGCCTGCGCTGGCCAGCGAAACGCTGCCGCTGCCGACTTTTCGTTCCGTGGAGCTGAACGGCGGCGGCACAATCCGGGTCGTTCCCGGACCGGTGCAGCGCGTCAGCATCGTCGAGGGCAGCAGCCAGGTGACCCGCCTGCATGTGGAACCCGACGGCAAGTTGCGGATCGACATGTGTGCGGAGCGCTGCCCCGCGTCCTACCGTCTGCGGATCGAAATCCAGTCGCCTGAAGTGCCTCCGTTGGCCGTGCAGGGCGGCGGGGAGATCGTCACCGCTGCTGGGTTCGGGCCTCAGTCGCATCTCGCGGTGGCGGTTAACGGCGGCGGCGAGATTGATGCGCGTTCGGTCGATGCGGGCGCAGTCGCCGCGGCAGTGAGGGGCGGAGGGAATCTGCTCGTGAAGCCCCGCTCGAGCCTCGCCGCGTCGGTCGAAGGCGGCGGTCACGTGCGCTATTGGGGAAAACCAACGGTGGCGATGATGGTTCGTGGCGGCGGAACCGTCAGTCCCGCCGATTGAAGCGGAGAAGTCCTGGATGCCCCGCGTGGATTCGAACCACGATTGACGGAGTCAGAGTCCGTAGTCTTACCATTAGACGACGGGGCAGCTTGGGAGGGGCGGGATAGAGACTGCGCCCCAGCCGTGTCAACGGCGAGCGGCTTCGGGCCGATTCCACCCTCTCAACGCCACTACTCGTCCGGCGCCGCACTTGCCCAAAGACGCCAATTTGTGATTAAACCGGCATCAAGTCAGCCGTTCATGTCGGGCGGTGAAGGTCGGAAACGGGCGTTTGATGGCGCAGAGTGTCGCCAGTGCGCCGGTCCTGCGGCACGAGCATTCGGCGCAGGGCGGGCCATCGGATCAGAGCCGGTCGCAGCGGCGTGAACCGCACCGCCATACCTATGCCGCGATCGACCTCGGCACCAACAATTGCCGGTTGCTGATCGCACGACCGACCGACAGCGGCTTTACCGTCATCGACGCTTTCTCCCGCATTGTCAGGCTCGGTGAAGGCCTCGCCGGCAGCGGAGAGCTGTCGCCAGACGCCATGGACCGGGCAGTCGGCGCGCTCGGGGTTTGCGCCGACAAGCTGAGGCGCCGCAATGTTTCGCTATCGCGCTCGGTCGCGACGGAGGCGTGCCGCCGCGCGAGGAACGGCCAATTGTTCGCCGACCGGGTGCGCGACGAGACCGGCATCGCGCTGGAGATCATCGAGCCGGCCGAGGAAGCACGGCTGGCGGTCCTCGGCTGCCACAAACTGCTCGAGCCGGGCGACGGGCCGGCCTTGATCTTCGATATCGGCGGCGGGTCGACCGAGCTGGTGCTGGTCGACCAGTCGCCGGGCGGGCCGCAGATCCGCGCCTGGTGGAGCGCTCCCTGGGGTGTGGTGTCGCTGACCGAAAGCGAAGGGAAAGAGGCGCTGGAGGGCCCGGAGCGGCTGAAAGCCTATATGCGCATGCGTGAACGGGCCCGTCGCGCGTTCGCCAATTTCACCGTTATGCTGCCCGAACGCCGCGACGGTATTCGCCTTCTGGGCACCAGTGGAACCGTCACGACGCTCGCCAGCGTCCACCTTGCGCTTCCCTCCTACGACCGCCGCGCCGTCGATGGGCTGCACGTGCCGACCGACGCCATGCAGCAGATCAGCGCCATGATCGCCGGAATGGACTATGAGCAACGCTCGGCGCTGCCGTGCATCGGCAGCGAGCGCGCGGACCTCGTGGTCGCCGGATGCGCGCTGCTCGAGGCCATCATCGAAATCTGGCCCGCGAAGAATCTCGGCATTGCCGATCGGGGGATTCGCGAGGGGATATTGCGTTCGTTGATGGCCCGCGACGGCTGGCAGTTGTGAAGCGCATCAAGACGGCCAAGGGTCGCAAGGTTTCTTCGACGCGCTGGCTCGAACGACAACTCAACGACCCCTATGTGAAGCGGGCCAGGGCCGAGAATTATCGGAGCAGGGCCGCCTATAAGCTGATCGAGCTCGACGAGCGCTTCGGCCTGCTCAAAGGGGTGAGGGCGGTGGTCGACCTCGGCATCGCGCCGGGGGGCTGGAGCCAGGTGGTACGCCGCAAAACGCCGCCGGCAAGCATCGTCGGAATCGACCTGCTGCCTATCGATCCGATCGAGGGAGTCGCCTTCCTGCAGATGGACTTCATGGACGAGGCTGCGCCCGATCGGCTCAAGCAAGCGCTCGGCAGCCCCGCCGACCTCGTTCTGTCGGACATGGCGGCAAACACCGTCGGCCACCCGCAGACCGACCATTTGCGAACCATGGCGCTGGTCGAAGCGGGCCTCGAGTTCGCGCGCGAAGTGCTTCGGCCCGGCGGCGCGTACGTCGCAAAGGTGCTTGCCGGTGGTGCCGACAATGACCTGGTCGCTGAGCTCAAGCGGAATTTCACGACCGTCAAGCACGCCAAGCCGCCCGCCAGCCGCAAGGACTCCTCGGAATGGTACGTCGTGGCGCAGGGCTTCAAGTGAGCGGGCGAACAGGCTAGCTAAGGGCAGCTGCGGGAGGGGCGGGATGGCCGGGAAGAAGCGCAAGTCCTTCCTCGCCAGGCTCGGCCCGGGCATCGTCACCGGGGCCGCGGACGACGACCCCAGCGGTATCGGCACCTACAGTCAGGTCGGGGCGGAGTTCGGCTACCGGCTTGCCTGGAGCCAGCTGTTCAGCCTGCCGTTCATGATCATCATCCAGGACGTTGCGGCGCAGATCGGCTCCGTCACGGGCCGCGGCATCGCGGCCAACCTCCGGCGGCACTATCCGCGTCCGCTGCTCTGGTCGGCGGTCACGCTGCTGCTCATCGCCAATGTCATCAACCTGGGCGCGGACCTCAGCGCGATGGGCGCGGTGATGCAGATGCTGGTTGGCGGCAACCTCATTGCCTATACGCTCGGCTTCGGGCTCGTCTGTCTGCTGGTCGAGATTTTTCTGAATTACGGTCAGTATTCCAATGTCCTGAGATTCACGACGCTGAGCCTGTTCGCCTATGTCGTGGTGGTCTTCGCCGTGCACCTGCCGTGGGGACAGGCTCTGGGCAGCCTGTTCATCCCGCACGTGGAGTGGACCAGCTCCTTCGCCACAGGCTTTGTCGCGCTTATGGGCACGACAATCAGCCCTTACCTGTTCTTCTGGCAGGCCGGTCAGGAGGTCGAGGAGGAACGGCGCCGCCATAGCAAGCCGCTCTATGTCACGCCGCGCAGCGCTGGTGCGCAGATGGCGCGCATCCGCCAGGATACGCTGATCGGCATGGTCTTCAGCAATGTCGTTTCGATCTTCATCATCTGGGCCGCTGCCGCGACTCTGCACGCGAGCGGCATCACCACGGTCGGCTCCGCCGCCCAGGCAGCCGAGGCGCTGCAGCCGGTCGCGGGCCGCTTCGCCTTCCTGATCTTCGCCCTCGGGATCATCGGCACCGGCCTTCTCGCGGTGCCGGTCCTCGCCGGCTCCACAGCCTACGGCGTCGCCGAGATGTTCGGGCGCCCGGCGAGCCTCGACTCCAGGCCGCTCAAGGCGCGGGTCTTCAATGCGACGATCGCCGGGACGACGATCGCGGGCGCACTGCTGCAATATTTCGGCATCAACCCGGTACGCGCGCTCTACTGGAGCGCAGTCGTCAACGGCGTGCTCGCTGCTCCGCTGATGGCGCTGATGATGCTGATCGTGACCAATCCGAAGGCCATGGGCCACCTCGTCCTCGGCTGGCGGGCAGCCGTCCTCGGCTGGGTCGCGACGGCGGTGATGGCCGCCGCGACCCTGCTGTTCTTCGTCTCGCTGTTCTGACTTACTTCGGCTCTTCGGGGTCCATCAGCTTGCGCGTCAGATAGACCATCTCGAGCGCGGTCGTGTGCGCCGATTGCTTGAGGTTGGCGCCCGCCGCGTGGCCGCCCTCAGTGTTCTCGTAATAATAGAAGGGCAAGCCCATTTCTTCCATCCGCGCCGCGAACTTGCGCGCGTGCTGCGGACCGACCCGGTCGTCCTTCGTGGTCGTGAAGATGAACGGCGTCGGATAGGCGACCCCTTTGCGCAAGTTCTGGTAAGGCGAAGTCTTCTCCCAGAATGCGCGCACCGCGGGATCGTTGTCGACGCTTCCATATTCGCCCTCCCAGGAGGCGCCGGCGGCGATCTTGGAGATGCGCATCATGTCGAGCAGGGGGACCTCGATGTCCACGGCGTGCCACAGCTCGGGATGCTGGGTGAATTCGACGCCCATCAGCAGCCCGCCGTTGGAGCCGCCCCGAATGCCGAGCCGGCGCGGGCTGGTCACCTTGCTGGCGATCAGGTCCTTCGCGACAGCGGCGAAATCGTCATAGATGATCTGCCGCTTGGTGGTGAGGCCCGCCTCGTGCCAGGCCGGACCGAATTCGCCGCCGCCGCGAATGTTGGCGAGCGCATAGACTCCGCCGTGTTCCAGCCACAGCTTGCCCAGAGATGCCGAATAGGTCGGTGTCTGGCTGACCTCGAACCCGCCATAGGCATAAAGCAGGGTCGGGTTGTTGCCGTCGAGCTTGATGTCTTTTCGATGCACCAGGAAGTAGGGGATTCTGGTGCCGTCGGTGGACACCGCCTCACGCTGTTCGGCGACGAGGTTGGAAGCATCGAACTTCGCCGGCTGCTGATAGATTTGGCTGACCTTGCCGGTCGAAACGTCCGCCAGCCACAGCGAAGGCGGTGTCAGAAAATTGGTGACGCCCAGCAGCGTCTGGTTGCTGGTGCGGCTGGCATCGGCGACCGAGATCGTCGAATTGTCGGGCAGGTCGATCGTGGAGCGGGTCCAGGCGCCGTTTGGTCCCGGCTTCAACGCCAGCATCCGGCCGCGAACATTATCCAGCGTCGAGACCAGCAGGACGTCCTTCGCAGCCGTCGCGCCCTGTAGCGCCTCACGCGGGCCCGGAGCATAGACAAGCGTCGGATGAAGGTGCGCAGGATTCGCCTTGAGCCGCGCGAGATCGACCGACAGCAAGGTCCCCGCGGCGAAGCTTTTGCCCCGACCCGCCGGTGTCCAGGCTTCCTGCGACTGGATGATCACGCGCCCGTCGACCAGATCGCTCGGCCGGGCCTTCCCGGGGATGCCGAGCTTCTTCGGCCCCTTCGGCCCGAGCACATAGGTCTCGCTGTTCCACGTATCGAGCGGTCGGTCGATCAGCGACAGGGTACGGCCCTGAGCATCACGGAGCACGAACGGCGAAACGCCATAGCCGCCATCATTCGGGTCGCCGCGATAGACTTCGGCCGCAGCCGACAACGGCTGCCCGCGCCGCAGGCGCTTGGCGATATAGGGATAGCCTGTGCGGCCTAGCTCGCCGGGCTTCCATTCGCGCGAGATCAGCAGGCTGTTCTCATTCTCCCAGCCAACGCGCTGCTTGCCCTTGGGCAGGTCGAAGCCGCCTTTGACGAACGACTTGGTCGGCAGATCGAACTCCCTGACCGTCACCGCATCCTCTCCGCCATCGGAGAGATTGAGCAGGCAACGCCGTTCCAGCGGACGCGCGCACTGAGCACCCTTCCACACCCAATTGGCCTTCTCGGATGCGGCGAGGGCATCGAGGTCCAGCACCGTTTCCCATTGCGGCTTCCCGCTGGCGTAGTTCGCCAGGCTGGTGCGGCGCCAAATGCCCCGGACATGGTCGGCGTCCTGCCAGAAATTGTAGATCTCGCCGCCGATGAATTCGCCGACGGGAATGCGATCCTTGGCCTCGGCGATCGCCAGCGCCTGTTCGTAGTAGCGCTGGTACCGCGGATCGGCCTGAAGCACCGCGGTGGACCGCTGATTATGCTGTTCGACCCAGGCGAGCGCCTTGGGCGAGGACACTTCTTCGAGCCACAGGTACGGATCCTCGGCGGTCGCCGCCCGCGCTCCGCTCAGTCCCGCCGCCGCAGCCGCAATCGTCAAGGCAATCAACCCTTTGTGCAAGGAAAGCTCCCCACGTGCCCGGCATGGAGTGAACGGCGGCGAGGACGCGAGTCAATCGGCCATTCGACCAACTGCAAATCAGCTTCGCTTGCTGCGCGCCTTCTCGATCGCATCCTTGAGCATATCGTAGCCGACGGCGCCGTTCATCACCCGGTCGCCGACGACGAACAGCGGTGTTCCGGTCGCGCCGAGCTCGCCGGCGAGCTTCATGTTGCGATTGAGCTCCGCCTCGATTTCCGGGTCCGGCTTGGGAGCGGGATCGATCCCGGCCTTGCCCGCCGCCGTCGCGATCGTCTCCGGCGCGGGCCGGCCGGCCGCCCACAGCGCGTCGTGGAATTGCGCGAAACGGCCGAGCTTCGAAGCTTCGAGCGACAGGCGTGCCGCAGTGACGCTGTCGGGCCCAAGGATCGGCAGCTCGCGATAGACCACGCGCAGCCCCTTGTCTTCCTTGAGCAGCCGGTCGACCGCCGGGTTGCTCGCCTTGCAGTACGGGCACGCATAATCGAAGAACTCGACCAGCGTAGCGTCCGGCTTTGCAGCGCCCTTCCAGGAGCTTGCGAACGGAGTTTCGATCGCTGCCCGGTTGGTCGCGAGCACCGGCGCATATTGCGCGTCGCGCAGCGCGTCCGCGGCGTCGCTCAGGATCTGCGGATCGGCGAGCAGACCGCTGCGGACGATGCGGCTGCCCAATAGCGTGGGAGCGGCAAAGAAGAGGAGGGCCGCAGTGATGAGCGATCCGATCACTCCCCCGGCGACGGCCGCACCGAAATTCCCTCGGCGCGGCGACCGCGCCTGTGTCGTGTCGATCACTCGGTCAGCTCTTTCGGATCCCTGTACTTCTTGTCTTTCTTAGCGAGCTCGGCCCGCGACACCATTGCGATATCCTGGGCCCGCAGATAATCCGGCGAGCCGACCGGAATGCCCTTCATCGCCATCTGCGCGCTCGTCAGCGCCATCTTGGGGTTGTCCTCGAGGTTGTTGCGCTCGGCGGTGGCAAGCGATGCCCGTGCCTCGTCGCCCTCCTGAGCGTAGATAATTCCGAGCTGGTACCAGGCGAACGGATCCTGGTTGTCCTTGTTCACGGCGACCTTCAGGATTTGCTTCGCTTCCGCATAATTCTTCGGATCCTCGGTCGCGACCAGGGCGTGGCCGAGCATGGCGGCGATCATCGGCGCATCGCCCGAGCGCTGCACCGCCTCGCGGAGGACCGGCAGCGCCCCTTTCGGATTCCCGCCCTCGAGCAGGATCTGCCCCTTGAGCTCGAGGAAGAACGGGTCGTGGGGATCGATCGCCAGCAGCGCATCGGCTTCGGAGATGGCTTTCTCGGGATAGCCGCCGAGATGATAGGCGTAGGCGCGGGCATAGTGCGCCGGCACGCTCTTGTCCGATTCCGGATACTTCTGCACCGCGTGCTTGGGATCGATGTAGCCGAGAAGCTTCGCCTTGACGCGCTGGAAGCGGGCCTCGAGCGCCGGGTCGGTCTTTTTTCCCCATGCGGGGTCGGTCTGCAGCTTGAGCTGGAGCGCCTGGATTCGCTCCGAATTCAGCGGGTGATCGCGATCGAAGCTGTCCTTGGAGTAGATGGCCAGGCGATATTCCTCGTTCTGCAGCTTGCCGAAGAAGTCGAGCATCCCCTTGCCGCTGATTCCGGCCTTGGAGAGCAGGCGCGAGCCGGTGGCGTCGGCGGTCGCCTCCTGGCCGCGCGTGAAGGCCATGAACTCGCCGAGCGCGGCGCGCTGCCCCGCCTGCATGATGCCCGCGCCAGCGTCGCCCGCGCCCGCGGCCATGGCAACCGCTCCGAGCACGAGCGACAGGATGCTGATCGCCATCGCCTGTTTCTCGCCCTGGCCGCTGCGGATCGAATCCCCGGCGATGACGTGGCCAAGCTCGTGCGCGACGACGCCCTGAAGCTGGTTCACATTGTCGCATGCCTCGAGCAGCCCCGACTGGACGTACACCGTCTGCCCGGTGGCGACGAAGGCGTTGATCTCCGGGTCGTTGAGCAAAGCGACATTGACGCTGTGCGGATCAAGGCCGCCGGCAATGATCAGCGGATCGGCCATCTGCTTGAACATCAGCTCGGTTTCGGTGTCGCGCAGCACCTGCGGCGCTGAATCCCCCTGCGCCACGGCAGGCGGGACAGCGCTCATGCTGAGAATCAGCGCCAGCATCAGCAGGCGCGCGAAGCGGGCGAGCGGCGACTTCATCGCCCGCCCGCTTACCATTGTCGCGGCTGAATGCGGCATGAAAGCCGGGCTTGCGCCCTGGTTAGCCGAACGTCCGCTGCCACCAGCCGCGCCGCGGTTCCTCTCCGGACTCGTCGGCGATGTCGTTATTCGCCGCTGCGAGCTGGGCTGGTTCCGGCTGGGCCTCGGTGTCAGCCTCAGCCTGGGCTGGCGCTGACTCGGCTTCCGTCTTCTTCGACCGCCGCTTGCGCGCGGGCTTCTCAGCGACCGGCGCAGCTTCGTCGGCTTTTTCGGCCACCGGGGCAGCTTCGTCAGCGGTTTCGGCTGGCGGGGCGTCGGCCGGCGCGGGCTCGGGAACCGCGAGCTCCGCTTCGGCAGTCGCCTTCCTTCGGCGCCCCCGCTTCGGCGCGGGTTGCGGTTCCCCGGGCGCCTCGGTCGGGGCGATCGGCGGCTCTTCGTCGATCGGCCGCTCGATCATCGGCGAGCTGTCCGATGGCAGGACCTCTTCCAATGCTGCTTCCGCCGCCTCAGAGGCCTCGCCAATGGCACCGGCGCCGCGCCCACGCCGACGACGGCGGCGGCGACCTCCCTCGCGGGGCTCCTCGGCCGAGGCTTCCGCTGTCGGTTCTTCGGATGACTCTTCGGACGGCTCCTCCACGGCTTCGAGCGCAATGGCTTCGCCCGCCTCGGGCTCGCCGCCCTCGCGACGAGAGCGGCCGCGTCCGCCACGGCGGCGCCGCCGCCGACGACGCGCTTGGCGATCGCCTTCGGTCGCGGACTCGCGGTCCTCGTCGCCCTCGGGCTCTTCGGCTTCCTCGTCTTCTTCGAAGCCTTCTTCGTCGATGTCCTCCTCGGCCTCGACGAGCGCCGGCTGGGCGCGCGGGCCGGCGACCGGCTTCGGCCCCGAGCTGTCGACCGCCATCCGGGCGCCCTCGAAGCTCTCGTCGACGAGAATCTCGATCATGACGCCATAGCGCTGCTCGATGTCGGCGAGCTCCGAGCGCTTCTTGTTGAGCACGTAGATGGCGGCTTCTCTGCCCGCCCGCAGGCAAATGCGATCGCCGCGTCCGCGCGCTGCTTCGTCCTCGAGCATGCGAAGCGCCGACAGGCCCGCCGAGGCGGCCGTGCGCATCAGTCCGGTGCCTTCGCAATGCGGGCAGGGCTTGGTCGACGCCTCGAGCACGCCGGTGCGCAGCCGCTGCCGGCTCATCTCCATCAGGCCGAAGCTGGAAATACGGCCGACCTGGATGCGCGCGCGGTCGTTCTTCAGCGCCTCCTTCATCGCCCGCTCGACCTTCCGGACATGGCTGTTCTGCTCCATGTCGATGAAGTCGATGACGACCAGGCCCGCCATGTCGCGGAGCCTCAGCTGCCGGGCGATTTCCTGCGCCGCTTCGAGGTTGGTGTTGTAGGCGGTGAGCTCGATATTGTGCTCGCGCGTCGAACGGCCCGAGTTGATATCGATTGAGACCAGGGCCTCGGTCGGGTTGATGACCAGATAGCCACCCGATTTCAGCTGCACGATCGGCTGGTACATCGCGCTTAGCTGGTCCTCGACGCCCGAGCGCTGGAACAGCGGCGTGGTGTCGGTATGCAGCTTCACGCGCTTGACGTGGCTCGGCATCAACAGCTTCATGAAGCCGCGCGCGGCCTTGAAGCCCTCCTCGCCCTCGACGATCACCTCGTCGATCTCACGGTGATAAAGGTCGCGGATGGCCCGCTTGACGAGGTCGCTGTCGCGGTAAATCAGCGCGGGTGCAGTGCTTCCCAGCGTGCGCTCGCGGATCTCGTCCCACAGGCGCGCCAGATAGTCGAAGTCGCGCTTGATCTCGGTCTTGGTGCGCGACAGCCCCGCGGTGCGGACGATCAGGCCCATCGTCTTCGGCAGGTTCAAGTCGCTCATGATCGACTTCAGCCGCTTGCGGTCCGCGCCGTTCGAAATCTTCCGAGAAATGCCGCCGCCGTGGGTGGTGTTCGGCATCAGCACGCAATAGCGGCCGGCGAGCGACAGATAGGTGGTCAGCGCCGCGCCTTTGTTGCCGCGTTCCTCCTTGACGACCTGGACGAGGAGCACCTGGCGGCGCTGGATGACGTCCTGGATCTTGTAGCGGCGGCGCAGATTCTGGCGCTTGCGGCGAAGCTCGTCGGCAGCGGACTCGTCAACCGGTGAGCGGTTCGAGCCAATGCCGGTCTCTTCCGCCGCCTCGTCGCTCGCCTCGCTAAACGAATCCTCGGCCGAATCGTCGGGCTCGACCGATCGGTCGAGCTCCTCCGACCCGTCCTCATCGTCATATTCCGCCGCCCGAAGCCGCTCTTCCTCTGCGGCGTGCTCGGCCTCTTCGCGAAGCAGGGCTTCGCGGTCGGCCTTCGGGATCTGGTAATAATCAGGGTGGATTTCGCTGAAGGCCAGGAAGCCGTGGCGGTTGCCGCCGTAATCGATGAACGCCGCTTGGAGCGCCGGTTCTACCCGGGTGACCTTGGCGAGATAGATATTGCCTTTGAGCTGTTTGTGCTCGGCGGATTCGAAGTCAAACTCCTCGATCCGGTTTCCCTTGACGACCGCGACCCGAGTTTCTTCCGGGTGGCGCGCATCGATCAGCATGCGCATGGACATTGAATATTCTCCGGGCGCGCCGTGGCAGCGATGGTGCGCTGCGGCGCGCGAAATTAATCGCCCTCGGTTTCGCGAAGGCAGGATGAATGGAAAGTGCCTCTGCTCGATGGACCATCCGGCAACATCGTACCGGGAACGCGCCCGCCGCACCTTCAAGGAGCGGACGATGGGCGTTCTGTGGCGTCATTCGAGCGTCAACCTCGTGGAGCCGGGTCCATCGCACTGGCCGCGGCTGTTTCCCCGGCGGTTGCCGGAGATCAAATTTCGGTTAGCACCGCCGAGTCCGCGCCGCAACCGGCGCCGGACGTGAAGCGGCGTGGCATCGGTTCAAAGGGGAGGATTTCCGCATTTCTTTTGGCGCGGCAATTTCCCATTAACCATATTTGGCGATATAGTCGTTCGAGTTCAATGGCCTGGTTGAGGCAATGACTGAGGGGGTAGGCAGGCACGGCGCGATCGCCGGCGCGCTGGTGACATTGGTCGCCGCGGGCGCGATTACCTTTGCCCTAGCAGGGCGCGGCAGCGACGCCGTCGCGCATTCCGGACTTACGGTCGACCTTCCTCCTGCCGCCAGCGATCGCATTTATGCCGGACCGGTCGCGGCCGGACGTCCGATTGTGGTGATCGACGCGGGCCACGGCGGTCGCGACCCCGGAGCGACGAGCGTTTCCGGACAGGTGCACGAAAAGGATCTGACGCTCGCATTGGCCCAGGCGCTCCGCGACGAGCTGGTCAGGCGCGGCAGGGTACGCGTCGCAATGACTCGCGACGATGACCGCTATCTGACGCTCGAGGAGCGAGCGGCCGTCGCGCGGCGCCTCGACGCCGCCAGGTTCGTATCAATCCACATCGACAGCGCCGCCAACCCGCTAGCCCGCGGGGCGAGCGTCTATTCGCTGTCCGACGTGGCGTCGGATGCCGAAGCGGCGCGCCTTGCCGCGAGTGAGGATGACCGCTCCGCCGGCGGCGGCAAGTCCGGGGCCGTGGACGAGATTCTCGCCGACCTTGCCATGCGCGACCAGATGGGATCGTCCGCCGACCTCGCCTCGCGAGTGATCACCAAGGCCGCGGGCCGAGTCGAATTGCGGCCCAATCCGCACCGTTTTGCCGACTTCCACGTGCTCCGCCGCGCCGATGCGCCGGCAGTGCTGTTCGAGGCCGGTTACCTCAGCAACGCGGACGACGAGCTGCTCTTGCGCAATCCCGACGAGCGCGCGAAAATGGTGCTTGCGCTGGCGCAGGCGATCGAAGCGGACGTGGCGGCGCACGCAAGGCATTAACCGGCTTCCCGCATTTCTCCTGACAGGCTAGACGCTTGTCGCCCATGAAGTTCGAGCGCTTGAACGTCCCTGCCTGGCCGCTGCCCGATCTCGTCGCCTTCAATGAGCGCGTGCATTCGGTTGTGGACCCATGGTGGCAACGTATGTGGGTACGGTGGATCACCTGGGCCGCTGCCGCCCTATTCGTGATCTTCGCGGCAGTCTGGATCTATTTCGCGAGCACGCTCCCGAGTGCTCAGTACCTGCTGTCGTATCAGCCCCCGCTGCCGACCAATGTCCGCGGCTATGACGGAGCGCCGGTCCAGACCTTCGCTCGCGAGCGGCGGGTGGACCTCTCCTACGACGAAATTCCGCCGCTGGTGGTCCACGCGTTCATCTCGGCCGAGGACAAGGATTTCTTCTCTCACCACGGCCTCGATTACGCGGGCACCATCAAGGCCGTCTTCAACTATACCACGCACATCGGCCGCCATGGCCGCGTACCCGGCGGGTCCACGATCACGCAGCAGGTGGCGAAATATCTGCTGCGCGACAGCAGCTACAACATCGGGCGCAAGGCCCGCGAAGCGATCATGGCGTTCCGGCTCGAGGACACGCTCAGCAAGCAGCAGATTCTCGAGCTGTACCTCAACTCGATCTTTCTTGGCCGCAACGCCTACGGAATCCAGGCCGCGTCGCGGGCCTATTTCGACAAGGACGTCAACGAGCTGACTCTGCCGGAAGCGGCCTATCTCGCGGTCCTTCCGCGGGCTCCGGCGAATTACGACCCGGAGCGCGCGACGCAAAAGGCGCTCGACCGCCGCAGCTACGTCCTCCGGGAAATGTTCAAGAACGGCTACATCACGGAGGATCAGTTCAAGACGGCGGAGGCGACCCCGCTCGGCACGATCCGCTACGGCAGCAACGAGAAGTTTCACCAACAGGGCGGCTACTTCATGGAGGAAGTCCGCCGCGAGCTGATCAGCAAGTTCGGGCAGGACGTGAAGGACGGCCCGAACAGCCTCTATGGCGGCGGTCTGTGGGTGCGCAGCTCGATGGACCCGCTGATGCAGGATGCGTCGGCGCAGGCGCTGCGCGACGGTCTTACGCGGTTCGATGGTGGCCGTGGCTGGAGGGACCTCAACATGAAGGTCGATCTGGCGAAGGACTGGGCCGCTCAACTGGATCGCGCTCCGGTCGGCACCGGCTATCCCGATTGGCGCAAGGCCGTGGTTCTCCAGAAGGGCGACACGTCGGCCAGCATCGGCTTCACCAATGGTTCGAGCGGTACGCTGTCGGCGGCGGATGCATCCCAGCCGAAGCGCGGAGTGGGCGGGCGCGCGTTCGATTTCCTGACGCCGGGCATGGTGATCATCGTCAAGCAGGTGTCCGGCACCAATTATGCGCTGCGTTCCGTGCCGGAGGTCTCGGGCGGGATGCTGGTCGAGGAAGTGCACACGGGCCGGGTGATGGCCATGCAGGGCGGCTTCGACGTGGTCGGCTCGAGCTATAACCGCGCCATCCAGGCGCTCCGCCAGCCGGGCTCGGCGTTCAAGCCGATCGTCTATGTGACGGCGCTGGAAAACGGGTTCACGCCGGCGACCATCGAGCTCGATGCGCCGTTCTGCGTCTGGCAGGGCGCGGGCCTGGGTCAGAAGTGCTTCGTCAACTTCGATCACCGCTCGGCCGGTCCGCACACGATGCGCTGGGGCGTCGAGCAGTCGCGCAACCTGATGACCGTGCGCGCGGCTTCGGCGATCGGCATGCCCAAGATCACCGCGACCGCGCGGACGCTCGGGGTCGGCGACTATGGCAATTATCTCTCCTTCGCGCTCGGCGCCGGCGACACCACGGTGCTTCGCTTGACCAATTCCTACGCGATCCTCGCCAACGGCGGCCGCTCGGTGAAGCCGAGCACGATCGACTATGTCGAGGACCGCAACGGCAAGGTCATCTATCGGACCGACAATCGCTGCGCCGTCATGGGCAATTGCAACGCGGCCGACTGGGACGGTGGAGCGATGCCGCGGCCGCCGAGCCGGACGAAGCAGCTGGTCGACACGATGGCTGCGTTCCAGATCGTGCACATCATGGAAGGCGTCATTCAACGCGGCACTGCGACCGTCCTGCGCGATCTCAACCGTCCGCTGTTCGGCAAGACCGGCACCACCAACGGGCCGACCAACGTGTGGTTCGTCGGCGGCACGCCGGACATCGTTGCCGGCGTATACGTCGGCTACGATACGCCGCGGTCGCTTGGCGGCGCCGCGCAGGGCGGACGAATCTCCGCCCCGATCTGGAAGGAATGGGCGCTGGCCGCGCTCAAGGACCAGCCCAAGGTGCCGTTTGTCGCGCCGCCCGGCATTCGCTGGGTGCGCATCGACCGGGCGACCGGCAAGCCGGTGTTCGGAGTGTTCCCGACGACCGAAGAGGCGAAGTCCGACGTCATCTGGGAGGCATTTCAGCCGCAGACCGAGGAGCAGAAGACCTTCAAGAGCTCGCTTGGCGATCCCTACAATGTCGCCCAGCAGCAGCAGGCTATCCAGGCGTGGCAGCAGCAACAGCTTCAGCTGCAGCAGCAGCTGCAGCAGCGGCAGTCGAGCAGTCCACCGGCGGACCAGGCCCAGCCCTCTCAACCGTCGGCACCGCCCGCGGCTGGCTTGCCAACCACGAACGCGCTCTAATAGGGCCGGAACTGACCCTTAATTCACGAGAGCGATGAACGATGCGCGCCGAAGCGCAGGCCCATATCGACCAGATCAATGCCGCGACCGCGCTGCTGCGCCGGTTCCTGGACTGGGACCGCGCGCTGAGGCGCCTCGAAGAGCTGAATGGCCGGGTCGAGGACCCGACGCTGTGGGACGACCCGAAAGCGGCGCAGGAGGTCATGCGCGAACGCCAGCGGCTGGAGCAGGCAATCGGCGCAACCCGGGCGATCGAACGCGAGCTGTCGGACACTGCCGAGCTAATCGAGATGGCCGAAGCCGAAGGCGATCAGGCGCTGGTCGACGATGGTGTGCGCGCACTGGGTGAACTCGCCGAGCGTGCCGACCGCGACAAGGTCGCCGCGCTCCTCGCCGGCGAGGCGGACGCCAACAACGCCTATGTCGAGATCAACGCCGGCGCCGGCGGCACCGAAAGCCAGGACTGGGCCGAGATGCTCCAGCGCATGTACAGCCGCTGGGGTGAGCGCCATCGCTTCAAGGTCGAGCTGATCGACCACCACTCAGGCGAGCAGGCGGGCATCAAGTCGGCGACTCTGCTGATCAAGGGCGAGAACGCCTACGGCAATCTCAAGGTCGAAAGCGGCGTCCACCGGCTCGTCCGGATCAGCCCCTATGATGCCAACGCGCGCCGCCACACCAGCTTTTCGAGCGTCTGGGTGTATCCCGAGGTTGACGACGATATCGACATCCAGATCAATGAAGCGGAATTGCGGATCGACACCTATCGCGCGTCGGGGGCGGGCGGGCAGCACGTTAACACGACCGACAGCGCGGTGCGCATCACTCACGTCCCGACCGGGATTGTCGTCGCCTGCCAGAACGAGCGGTCGCAGCACAAGAATCGCGCCTCGGCGCTCAAGCAGCTCAAGGCGCGGCTGTACGAAGCGGAGCTTCAGAAGCGGGACGCGGAAGCCAGCGCCGCGAATGCCGCCAAGACCGACATCGGCTGGGGCCACCAGATCCGCTCCTATGTGCTGCAGCCGTACCAGCTCGTGAAGGACCTGCGCACCGGGGTAACGTCGACGTCGCCGGGCGACGTGCTCGACGGCGACCTCGACCGGTTCATGGCTGCAGCCTTGTCGCAACGCGTGACCGGCGAGCGTGTCGAGGTCGAGGATGTCGACTAAGGCGACCGCCGCAGGACTGCTAGTTCTGCTCGCCGGGTGCC
>JAICXF010000038.1 GCA_025981625.1 Sphingomonas sp.
CAGCGAGGACCTGGTCGACCGGATCCTGATCTACCGCGCGCCGATCATCGTCGGCGAGGGCAAGTCCAGCTTCGGCTATGTCGGCCACGCCGCGAGCGCCGACGCGCACGGCCGCTGGCGCCCCGTCGCCGAGCAGCGGCTCGGTCCCGACCGGCTCGAAGTTTACGAGCGCGAACGCGCGGACTAAGCGTCCTTCGAGACGGGACTTCGCCTTTGCTCAGTCACTCCTCAGGACGAGCGGTTCATTATGCCGCTCATGCTGAGGAGCCGGTGAGCTTGTCGAACCGGCGTCTCGAAGCACGAGGAGAATATGTTCACCGGGATCGTGAGTGACGTCGGCACCGTCCGCAGCGCCGAGCAGCGCGGCGACCTGCGCCTGACGATCGCAACGGCCTACAATGTCGATACGATCGACCTCGGGGCGTCGATTTCCTGCTCGGGCGTTTGCCTGACGGTGGTCGACAAGGGCGAGGACTGGTTCGCGGTGGACGTATCGGGCGAAACGACCTCCAAAACCGCGGCCGATCATTGGCACGAGGGCGCCAGGCTGAACCTCGAGCGCGCGCTTCGCCTCGGCGACGAACTCGGTGGCCATATCGTCACCGGTCACGTCGACTGTGTGGCGGAGGTGGTCGAATCATCTTCCGAAGGCGATTCGACCCGCATCGCCATCCGGATTCCCCGGGGGCTTGCCTCGATGATTGCGCCGAAAGGTTCAGTGACCCTCGACGGCGTCTCACTCACCGTCAACGACGTGCATGACGACGATGCCGGGACGCGCTTTACGGTCAACATCATCCCTCATACGGCGCAGCACACGACACTCGGCAAACTGAAGGCGGGCGAACAGTTGAATGTAGAAGTTGACGTGCTCGCCCGATATCTCGACCGGATGCTTAGCGCTAGAGCACATTAGGAACAGGACTGTTCCTGCTTTTCATCACATTCTGGTGTGATATAGTGACCTTATGAGCATCACTCTCATCGAGCGCCTGAGTGCCATCATCGCCACCGGAGAGGTCAGCCGCTCCGGCCTCGCCCGCGCCGCCGGACTTCACCCGAACAGCCTGCGCAAACTCGGGGCACCGGACTGGAATCCCACCGCCGACACGCTCGGGCGCCTCGAAAAGCTCATCCAGCGCGGTACGACGGACGTTCTGGTCGGTCCCGAGCAGATCATCAACGAGGCGCGCAACGGGCGCATGTTCATCCTGGTCGACGACGACGACCGGGAGAACGAAGGCGACCTCGTCATCCCGGCGCAGATGGCGACACCCGATTCGATCAACTTCATGGCCCGCCATGGCCGCGGCCTGATCTGCCTTGCGCTCACCAAGGAGCGTGCCGACCAGCTCGGTCTCGAACCGATGACCCGCACCAACCGAAGCCGGATGGAGACCGCCTTCACCGTCTCGATCGAGGCCAAGGAAGGGATCACCACCGGCATCAGCGCCGCTGACCGGGCCCGCACGGTCGCGGTCGCGGTCGACGCGAATTACGGACCGGACGCGATCGTCTCGCCGGGGCACGTCTTCCCGCTCGTGGCGAAGCCCGGCGGCGTCCTTGTTCGCGCCGGACACACCGAAGCCGCGGTCGACGTTTCGCGGCTCGCGGGCCTCAACCCGAGCGGAGTCATCTGCGAGGTGATGCGCGAAGACGGGGCAATGGCGCGGCTCGACGACCTGATGGATTTCGCCCGCGCTCACAGCCTGAAGATCGGGACCATCCGTGACCTCATCGCCTACCGGCTGAAGAAGGACCATCTCGTCGAGCGGGTGGCGATCACGCCGTTCACCGCCAGCAGCGGCGCGCCGTGGCAGGCCCAGGTCTTCCGCGACAAGGCAAGCGGGGAGGAGCAACTCGCGCTAGTTCACGGCAGCATCGATCCGGATGAGCCCGTGCTGGTCCGGATGCACAGCGTCGACCTGTTCGCCGACGTGATCGGCGAATCGTCCACGCGTTCGGGCCTGCTCCACTCGGCGATGCGGATGATCGAGGAGCAAGGTTCGGGCGTCGTGGTCGCACTTCACGCGGCGGCGGCGGGATCGCTGTCGCGGGCGATCGACGCCCGGGCCGGCAAGCCCGTCGACGGCGGCGACGCGGTGCGCGGCTACGGCACCGGGGCGCAAATCCTCGCCGCGCTCGGCGTGCACGACATGATCCTGCTCACCAATCGCCACCACTCGCCGGTTGGCCTCGCCGGCTACGGTCTCGCCATCGTCGAGGAACGCCCGATCGAGTCGGAGGCCTAGCATGTCGACGATGTTGCTCGTCGAAGCGCGCTTTTACCCGCACCTCAACGACATGCTGCTCGCCGGCGCGCGCCAGGCGATCGAGCAGGCCGGGCACAAGCACGAGACGCTGACGGTGCCGGGCGCGCTCGAAATTCCCGGCGCCATCGCGCTTGCCGCGCGGAGCGGCCGCTTCTGCGCCTTTGTCGGCCTTGGAGTGGTCATCCGCGGCGAGACCTATCATTTCGAGGTGGTGTCGAACGAAAGCGCGCGCGGGATCATGGACCTGACGCTTCAGGGCTATGCGGTCGGCAACGGCGTGCTGACCGTCGAGGACGAAGCGCAGGCGATCGCCCGCTGCGATCCTTCGCAACTGGACAAAGGTGGCGGCGCCGCCCGGGCGGCCCTGGCGCTGTTCGAGCTGCGCGGGAAATACGCGCCCTAGTTGCCTGCGCGCGTCCGGCGGCTATGCGCCGCATGTGACCCGTCACAAAGCCCATCCGCATCCGCTGGCGTTCCCCGCGCTGCTGCTCGGCAACGCGGCGCTCGCCTTCGGACCGTGGATGGTGCGGCTGGCCGACGTCGGCGCCGTCGCGGCTGGCCTCTGGCGGCTCGCACTCGCGCTTCCGCTGCTCTGGCTTGTGGCGAAGGGGGCGGGACAGGACCCGCATTTGCCGCGCAGGTCGCTGGTTCCGATCATTGTCGCCGCGGCGATCTTCTACGCACTCGACCTCGCCGCCTGGAACGCGGGCATCCGCATGACCAAGCTCGGCAATTCGACCCTGTTCGGCAACAGCGGCAGCTTCGTCTTCGCGATCTACGGGCTGTGGCTGGCCCGCCGCCGTCCTTCGCTCCGGCAATCGGCTTCGCTGCTGCTCGCGGGAGTCGGCGCGGCCCTCCTGATGGGCGCAAGCTATCAGCTCAGCCACCGCAACTTCACGGGCGACCTGCTGACGCTCGCCGCGGGCATCCTCTACGGCGGTTATCTCATATTCATCGAGCGTGGGCGGGCCACGACCCAGCCGTTGCCGCTGCTCATCTTGTCGACCAGCTTTTCACTGCCGATCCTGCTGGCGATCAGCCTCGGGTTGGGGGAGCAGATCTGGCCGCATAACTGGACGCCGCTGATCATCTTCGCGATTTCGAGCCAGGTGATCGGCCAGGGGTTGCTGGTCTATGCGATCGGGACATTCCCGCCGCTGGTGGTGGGGCTCGCGCTTCTCACGCAGCCCGCGATCGCGGCCGCTATCGGCTGGCTCGCCTATCGTGAACGGCTGTCGCTCACCGACATTGTCGGAGCGGTGGCGATCGCCGCGGCGCTGGTGCTGGTCCGCTTGCCCGAACGAGGCTTGCGAACAAGCCCGGAGGCGCTCACTTGAGCGGCATGGACCCGCCGAGCCCGCTCGAACAGCTTCGTCGCCGTCTTGCGCTCGCGGTCGGCGAGAATGCGGTGTTCGACGGCTGGACCCGCACAGCAGTGGACAGCGCCGCGGCGCAGCTCGGAGTCGATCCGGTACAGGCGCGCCTTGCCATGCCGAAAACCCAGGCGGGGATGATCGACGTCTACATCCAGGAGGTCGACCGCGCGCTCGAGGCTTACTTCACCCCCGAGCGATTGTCGGGGATGAAGATCCGCGAAAAAATCCGCGCGCTCGTGTGGCACCGTCTGGAGATCATGGGTCCGGCACGCGAGGCGGTCCGGCGCGCGCTCGCAATCCTGGCGATGCCGCAAAACCTGCCGCTCGCGCTGCGAATCTCGTGGCGAACCGCCGACCTCATGTGGCGCATCGCGGGCGATACCAGCACCGATTTCAATCATTACACCAAGCGGATGACGCTCGGCGCCGTGTACGGATCGACGCTGCTGGCGTGGCTCGACGATGAAAGCGAAGGCTGGAGCGACACCGCCGCCTTTCTCGACCGGCGAATCGACGACGTGATGCGGTTCGAGCGATTCAAGGCCGACTGGCGGGGATCGTCGGAACATCTCAGCCTGTCCCGATTCCTCGGCCGCTTGCGCTATCCACCACGCTGAACAGCCCGATTTCGAGATCCTGCGGCAACGACTCGCAAGGGGTGGAAGTCTTAACTCGTAAATGATAATCACTCGCAACAATGAACGCGCCGTTCCACCTCGATGCGATCGAACTCGACCGTCTGCCCTTGGGCACAAAGGCGCGCGTCAGCTCGGTCGACTGGTCGCTTCTGGACGAAGGCGAGGCCTGCCGCCTCAAGCATTTCGGCTTTGACGAGGGTGTCACCGTCGAGCCGTTGCACCTTGGCCCGTTCGGCCGTGATCCGATGGCCATTCGGGTCGGGCGAATGACGGTCGCCATCCGGCGCAGGCACGCCGGCGCGATCACCGTTACGCCGATCAAGTGAACCCGCTCCCGCTCGTTGCCGTGGCCGGTAATCCGAATGCCGGCAAAAGCGCGTTGTTCAATGCGCTGACCGGCGCCCGCCAGAAGGTCGGCAATTATCCCGGCGTGACGGTCGAGCGCAAAGCCGGCCGGATGATGCTCGGGGATGGCCGACCGGTGGAGCTGGTGGATCTACCCGGCTCCTACAGCCTCGATCCCGCCAGTCCCGACGAGGCGGTGACCCGCGACGTTCTGCTCGGGAACCAGAAGGGCGAGCGCCAGCCCGATGCGCTGGTCATCGTCCTGGACGCCTCCAACCTGGACAATCACCTGCGGTTCGCGCTTCAGCTGATCGAACTGGGGCTGCCGACCGTGGTCGCGCTGAACATGGTCGATCTTGCCAAGCGAGACGGGCTCGAGCTCGATCCGAACGTGCTCGAACGAGAACTCGGCGTACCCGTCATCGAAACCGTGGCCGTTCGCCGCCGCGGCATCGCGGAGCTGCAAAAGGCGCTCGATGACATGCTGTCGGCACCCTTGTGCGGTGTCCACAAGCACGTGAAGAGCGACCTCGTTCACCTGCAGCGCCGGGCCCGTGAGATCGCCACGGCTGCGGTGGTTAGCGAGATGCCCGTGCGACGGTGGACCCATCGGCTCGATGCCGTCCTCCTCCATCCGATTTTCGGGCCGATCATTCTCGCGGCGATCATGTTCGTGATGTTCCAGGCGGTGTTCGCCTGGAGCGCGGCGCCGATGGAGTGGATCGGAAACGGCGTGGCGTGGCTTTCCGGCCTTGTCACGGACGCGTTGCCGCGCGGACTGCTCCGCTCGCTGATTGTCGATGGCGCAATCGCCGGCGTCGGCGCCGTCATCACCTTCCTGCCCCAGATCCTCATCCTGTTCCTGTTCATCCTGCTGCTCGAGGGCACCGGCTACATGGTCCGGGCGGCGTTCCTGATGGACAAGCTGATGCACGGCGTCGGCCTGTCGGGCCGCGCCTTCATTCCGCTGCTGTCGAGCTTTGCCTGTGCGGTGCCGGGGATCATGGCGACCCGGACGATCGATGACCCGAAGGATCGGCTCACCACGATCCTCGTCGCGCCGCTGATGACCTGCTCGGCGCGGCTGCCGGTCTACACGCTGATTATCGCCGCCTTCATTCCGAACCGACAACTCGCTTTTGGGATCGGCCTCCAGGGGGTCGTCATGTTCGGCCTCTACGTGTCCGGGATCGCGGGAGCGTTGACCGCTGCCCTGGTGCTCCGCCGGGGCATGCTCAAGGGCAGCGGCGGGGGGTTCATGATGGAGCTGCCCAAATACCAGTGGCCACGCCCCAAGGACGTTGCCATTGGCCTCCTGACCCGCGCCCAGATTTTCCTGAAGCGCGCGGGCACGATCATTCTGGGGACCACGGTTGTCCTGTGGGCGCTCGCAAGCATTCCGCAGGCCGGTCCGGGCCAGAAGCAGAGCGATGTCTCGATCGCCGGGCACATCGCCAGCGGAATCGAGGTGGTGGTGAAACCGATCGGGTTCAATCACGACATCAGCATGGCGCTGCTGCCGGCGATGGCCGCCCGCGAGGTGGCGGTGAGCTCGATCGCCACCGTCTATTCGATCGATTCGCCCGACGAGAAGGCCGGCGCAACGAGGCTTCATGACCAGCTCCAGCACCGCTGGTCGCTGGCGACGGCGCTGGCGTTCCTGGCATGGTTCGTGTTCGCGCCCCAGTGCATCTCGACGATCGCCGTCACGCGGCGTGAAACAAACGGCTGGAAGTGGCCGCTTTTCATGGTGACTTATCTGTTCGCGCTGGCCTATCTCGCTGCTGGAGCGACCTACTGGATTGCGGTCGCCGCGGGACTTTGAAGGAGCGTGACATGGCCGGCAGCGTGAACAAGGTGATCCTCGTCGGGAATCTGGGCAAGGACCCCGAGTCGCGCAGCTTCCAGAACGGTGGTGAAGTGGTCAGCTTCAGCGTCGCGACTTCTGAAAACTGGAAGGACCGCAACTCCGGCGAGCGCAAGGAAAAGACCGAGTGGCACAATGTCTCGATCTTCTCTGAAGGCCTCGCTCGGGTCGCCAAGAGCTACTTGCGCAAGGGCTCCAAGGTTTATCTCGAAGGGCAACTCGAGACCCGCAAATGGCAGGATCAATCGGGCAACGATCGTTACACTACCGACGTGGTCCTGCGGAACTTCAACAGTGCGATGGTGCTCCTCGACAGTCGCGAAGGCTCGGGCGGCGGCCGCGGGGCCTTCAACGAATCCTATGACGAGTTCGGCGGTGGTGGTGGCGGAGGCGGCTCGTCGCGCCCGCAATCGCGGCCGCAGCCGGCGGCATTCGACACCGACCTTGACGACGATGTGCCATTTTGACGGGTGTGGGGCACCCGTTCAAATGGTGCACCCCTTCTAGGCTTCGCTGTCGCCCCGCTTCAGTCCGGCGAGCACCGCGAACGGGCTCGCCTGCTCCTCGCTCAGGACGCCCGCTTCCTTGAGCGCGGCGTCGGCGCCGGGGCTTCGCGGGTAAGGGTCGAGGCTCAGCGCGAGCGTATCGGCGATGGCGCCGCCGAGATCGATCATGGCTCCGTCATGGAAAACGACATCGCAGTCCGACTCGCCAAGCTCGAGTTCCTCGTCCGGGCCGCCGCTCGGCGGCTCGGGGGTGAAGAGCAATGCGAACGGCTCGTCGACGTGGCCCGCGACAGGATCGCCGGTCACGACGCAGCTCTGGTCGAGTGCGGCAACCAGGCGGCCCTCGGCGCGGATCACGTCGCCCGTGCGCGTGAGCGTGACGTGCGCCTCCAGCCGATGGAGCGACGGGAGACCGAGCCGTCGCGCCACCGCTGATCGTTCGGTGTCGTCGGCGACGAGGTCGAGCCGCTCGCCATCGCGAATCTGGTCGAGACGGAGTTGATGGGCGAATCGGTCGCTCATGAAATGTTTCCCTGCTCGATCGCGGCGAGCGGGATTGAGGCGAGCCGGTCGGCAAGCTTCTTCAGCGCCGCCCCGCTGTGATCGAGTGCCGTTTGTGAGACCTCACCTTTGTAGAGGCACTCGCGCGTGATGTCGCTCCAGTCGCGCTCGCGCGCCGATGCAGCCCGCCAGAGCCCGGTTCGATTCGCGAGCATTCCGACCAGCTTGCGCACGGTCCGGCCAAGGCCCGGGTCACCAAGCCCGAGCTCGCGATGCTCGCTCTCCATCACCTCGATGAACCGCTCGGTCAGCGCGACGGACACCGTATTGGCAGCATCGCCGTCGCGCTCGAGGCGAACGAGAGTCAGCGCAATCACGGTGGCGAGCATCGCAAACCGGCCATCGAGCGTATCGGGTACCTGCCCTTCCACATACCAGTGCGGCTGGCGGGCCTCGGCCGACAGTGCCCCGAACAGCGCTGCGCCGCCTGGTTTGGCCGTTAATCCCCCGAACAGGAACTTGAGCATAGCGTCCTTGCTGCCTTCAACGAGCGGAAGCGAGCGCTTGCGTCGCTCCTCGCCTACCGCATATTGAGGCGCTCGAGGCTGCAGGCAAGGCGGCGCATTCCAGGGCCGGTGAGCGGTCAAGCAAAAGGTTTTAGCGAATGAAGTTTGCGCGGTTCACGTTTGCGGCGCTCGGCGCGGCGGTGCTGCTGGGCGGTTGCGCCCAATTGCACCAGCATAAGGGCGTGCTCCTGGAGCCCCAGATGGTCAGCGCGATTCAGCCCGGCGTCGACAACAAGGACAGCGTCCAGAAGTCGCTTGGCCAGCCGACCTTCATCGGGGAGTTCACGCCGAATGACTGGTATTACGTCTCGCGCGACGTGAACCAGGTCGCCTTCCGCAACCCGCATGTCATCAAGCAGACCGTCCTGCTCGTGCGCTTCGACCAGAAGGGCAATGTCGCCTCGGTTCAGCGCACCGGCAAGGAGCTGGTGATGAATGTGAACCCGACGCACCGCAGCACGCCGACCCTGGGCCGCCAGCGCAGCTTCTTCGAGGAGCTGTTCGGCAACATCGGCAGCGTCGGATCGGGCCTCCCGACTGGCGGCGGCGGTCGCGGCGGCGGCGGAGGCGGCCCTCAGTAGCGGCCGTCACCGCGCTTCCGAGTTGCGGCTGTTTGGCTTAAGCCCTCGCGCATGACCGCGACGCCAGCCGGCATGACCTATGCCGACTATCTCGATTTGAAGGACCTGCTCGGCGCCCAGCGTCCGCTGTCGGACCTCCATGACGAAATGCTGTTCATCGTCATCCACCAGACCAAAGAGCTGTGGATGAAGCAGATGCTTCATGAGCTGGAGCTGGCGATCCGGCTGATCGGCGAAGACAGCTTCGCGCCGGCCTACAAGGCGCTGGCGAGGGTCAGCCGCATACAATCGGTGATGACGCTGTCGTGGGACGTGCTGTCGACCCTGACGCCGGTTGACTATCTCGCCTTTCGCGATGTGCTTGGGACGTCGTCGGGTTTCCAGTCGGCGCAGTTCCGGGCGCTCGAATATCGGCTCGGACTCAAGGACCCCCGCTACCTCGACCATTACCCGGCAGGCACCGCCGAGCGCGGGCGGCTCGAAGCGGCGCTGGTCACGCCCAGCCTGCGTGACGTAGCCATCGCAGCCCTCGAGCGAGCTGGGTTCGACCCCGGCGATCGCTCCGTCGAGACGCTCGCCGCTGCGTGGCTCGAGGTTTACCGCGACGCCGAGCGCTGGTTTGAGCTCTATCAGCTCGCCGAGAAATTGGTCGACCTCGACGATGCGCTGGCGATGTGGCGGCACAAGCATGTGCTGACGGTCGAACGGATCATCGGCAGCAGGCGCGGGACGGGCGGATCCGAGGGCGCATCCTATCTCCGTTCGACCCTCGACAAGCGCGTCTTCCCGGAGCTGTGGGCGCTGAGGACCGATCTTTGAGCTTCAAGCGGCTGTTCAGCCGCAGCCTCGCTGCCGCACCCGACCGGCTGCACTTCGCGGCGCACAGCCATCATTTGTGGCCCGACGCCAGCTTCGATGGCCAGGTCGAGGCGTGGAACGACGCTGCCCGGCTCGCCGACCGCAAGTGGGACAAGGTGATGGGCGAGGTCTGGCCGGCAGCCCAGGCCGAGGTCGCGGCCGAGCTCGGCACGGACATGCCCGATGCGGTGGTTTTCGCCTCGAATACGCATGACTTCCTCGTTCGCCTGGTGACCGCGATGCCGAGGCGCGGGCCCCGGCCCACGAGGGTGCTGACCAGCGACGGCGAATTCCACAGCGCCCGGCGTCAGCTCGCCCGCTGGGAAGAAGAAGGCTGGCTGACCGTCGCTCGCGTCTCGGTCGAGCCGTTCAATTCGTTTAGCGACCGCTTCCTTGCAGCGGGCCGCACAGGCGATCACGACTTCATCTTTGTCAGTCAGGTGCTGTTCGGCAGCGGTCGAGTGTTCGACCGCGTCGATGAGCTTGCAAGTCTGGGACGGCCGCAAGGGCCGTGGGTGGTGATTGACGGTTATCACGCCTTCATGGCCCTCCCCCTACCGCTTGCGCGAGGGGAAGAGGCGCGCAGCGCCGAAGGGGTGGGCGCGTCGTGCGAAGTCCCGGAAAATACGCCCAGCCCCCGACCCCCTCCCGCAAGCGGTAGGGGGAGTTCGGCCTTCTACCTCGGTGGCGGGTACAAATATGCCATGGCCGGCGAGGGCTGCGCCTTCATGCATGCGCCAGCCGGTTTCGCCGAGCGGCCGCCAGTCACCGGCTGGTTCGCCGAGTTCGACGACCTGAGCCTGCCGCCGGGGAGCGTCGGCTATGCACCGGACGCACGCCGGTTCCTGGGGGCGACATTCGATCCGTCGCCGCTCTACCGCTTCGTCGCGGTGCGGCGGATGCTGGCCGACAACGACCTCACGACGGCGAGCATCTCCGGATATTGCGACAGTCTTCAGCGAAAGCTGCTCGACAGACTGAGCGAAACACCGCTCGGGCAAGCGCGGCTCCTCAACCCGCTCACCGGCGGAGCGCACGCTCGGTTTCTTGCATTTCGCAGCCCCGATGCGCAGCGCTGGCACGCTCAGCTGATGCGGCACAACTGCATTACCGACGTGCGCGGGGACGTGCTCCGGATCGGCTTCGGGCTTTATCAGGATGAGGCGGACGTCGACCGCCTCGCCGATCTGTTGGGGGGACTGAATTGACGGACCATCGCCGGCGAGCGCCACTCGTGCTCGCGATCCTTCTGATCGCCTATATCTTCAACTTCCTCGACCGGCAGATCCTCGGCATCCTCGCGGCTCCGATCAAGGCCGATCTTCACCTCAGCGATACGCAGTTCGGCGCGATCGGGGGCCTCGCATTCGCCTTGCTTTATTCGGTGCTCGGGATTCCGCTCGCCTACCTCGCCGACAAGACCAGCCGAAGCGGTGTGATCGCTGGCGCCCTCGCCTTGTGGAGCGGATTTACGGCGCTGTGCGGGAGCGCTCACGGCTATAACCAGCTGTTCCTTTACCGGCTCGGAGTCGGCATCGGCGAGGCGGGCGGAGTGGCTCCGTCCTATGCCTTGATCGCCGATTATTTCCCGCCGGAGCGCCGGGCCCGGGCACTTGGAATCTTTTCCCTCGGAGTTCCGATCGGCCTTTCGCTGGGCACATTGATCGGCGCCTACATCGCGCACGCGATCAGCTGGCGCGCGGCGTTCATGGCGATGGGCATTGCGGGCGTGATTCTCGCACCCGTTCTGCGCTTCGTCGTCCGCGACGTGCCCCGCACCTCACGAACCCAATCCCAGGAACCGCTTGGCAGCGTGTTTCCGATGCTCGCCAAAAAGCCGGCATTCTGGTTGATGGCGTTCGGGGCCTCCGCCAGTTCGCTGTGCGGCTACGGCCTCGCGCTGTGGACCCCATCGGTGCTGATGCGCAGCTTCGGCCTCGACCTGCTGTCCACGGGCAAATATCTGTCGTCGCTCGTGTTCATCGGCGGCTGCCTGGGCGTTTTCGGGGGCGGATGGCTTGCCGATCGCCTGGGGAGAATGGATCGCGGCTGGTACGTCAGGCTGCCGGCGATCGCGTGGCTGATTACCGCACCGACCTTCGTCGCCGGCTTCTTCGCCCCCAACCTGTGGATCGCCTGGCCGCTGCTGCTGATCCCCAACGCGCTCAACATCCTGTGGCTCGGGCCGGTCACCACCGCGGTTCAGCACCTTGTCCCTCAGTCCATGCGGGCGACGGCGTCGGCAAGCTTCCTGTTGATCAACAACCTCAGTGGATTGGGCGTCGGACCGCTGCTCATCGGCCACCTCTCGGACGTGCTCAAGTCGACGTACGGCGCCGATGCGCTGCGCGACGCTGCGGTTGCCTGCTGCGGATTCTACTTCGTCGCGGCGCTGTTGATGCTGCTGGCCATAAAGCCGCTGAGGACATCGTGGATTGACGAGGCGGCAGCGCCAACTACCTGAATAGCTTGGCAATTTCAGGTTCACTCTAGTGCGCTAGTGTGAAAGTTCCCGTCGTTTAGGCGTTGGAACGGTGCAGCGAACGGACCGTTTTCCCCGTTCGAGAGGAGATTTTCCATGTTGACCAGGGTGTTTCTCGCAGCCGGCGTTGCCGCGCTGGCGATCACAGCCCCGGCATATGCGGGGCCGCACGGCGGCGGAGGCGGTGGACCGCATGGCGGAGGAGCGCCGGCTCAGGCACATGGCGGCGGCGGAGGCGGCGGCCCTCATGGCGGTGGTGCCCCTCACGGCGGCGGTGGCCCTCCGGCATTCGCAGGCGGCGGCGGAGGTCGCGGGCACGGCGGCGGTGGCGGCGCGCCGATGGTCATGGGCGGCGGCGGTCGCGGTCATGGCGGTGGCGCGCCAATGTTCATGGGCGGTCGCGGCCACGGCGGCGGCTTCGCAGGCCCTCGAATGCAGGCTCAGCACCACCAATCGCGCGGCTTCGCCCACCAGCAGGCGCGAGGCATGGCCCATCAGCAGGCACGCGGATTCGCGCACCAGCAGGCGCGCGGAATGGCACACCAGCAGGCTCGCGGAATGGCGCACCAGCAGGCGCGCGGCTTCGCTCATCAACAAGCGCGCGGCATGGCGCACCAGAATGGGCGCGGCTCCGCTCGCCAGCAGGCCCGACTGCAGGCGCATGGCAACGCTCACCAACAGGCGCAGATGGCGGGCGCTCAGCAAGCTCATGGCAACGGCAATCGCGCCCAGCAGCTTCAGCAACAGCAGGTCGCGACCCAGAATCGGCTGACCGGCGGACGCCAGGCTGCGTTCGCGAATGACCGGGTGGCCTATTCGGGCGCCGCCGCGCGCCACGGCCTCATCGACGGGTGCCCTCCGGGCCTGTGGATGAAGAACAACGGCTGCATGCCTCCGGGCCAGGCGGCAAAGCTCGTTGGCAGTCCGATTTCAACGGTGGCGACGATCGCGGGTCTGGCGGCGCTGCCTGCCAGCGTCAGCTATCTCTACCCGGATACGTCGGATTATTACTGGCGGTACGGCGACGGCTATCTGTACCAGGTCGACCGGACCAGCAATCTGATCGCCGCGTTGCTGCCGCTGATAGGCGGAGGCTATCTGCCGGGGCAGTATCTGCCGGTCGCTTATATGGATAGCTACGTTCCGGCGGCGTATGGCTACGATGCCTTCTATCCGGACTATGGCGGCGTCTGTAACCGCTATTATTACGGCGTCGTCTATCAGGTGGATTGCGCAAGCGGTTATGTCGAGGACGTGATCCCGACCTATGCCGGCGGCTATGGTGTCGGGCAGATCCTGCCCTCGGCCTACACCTACTACAACGTGCCGTATCAGTACCGCGATTATTACTATGACACGGCTGACTACGCTTACTGGTACGCGCCGGGTGCGATCTATCAGTACGACCCGCGCACCAGCATGATCACGTCGGTCGCGGCGTTGCTCTCGCCGGGCTTCAGCGTCGGGCAGGCGCTTCCGGTCGGGTACGAGGTGTACAACGTGCCGTACGCCTATCGGGCGACCTATTACGACACCCCGACGGCCTGGTACCGGTACAGCAACGGCTACATCTATCAGGTCGATCCGGCGACTCAGCTGGTCACCGCGATCGTGGCCTCACTGTTGACCTGAGCGTGACGATGGCTCGGCGCGGAACTCAAACCGCGCCGGGCCATTTCGCTCTCACAACGAAAGCAAAAAAAGGAGGCGGAGCATGACATCCCGTCCAATCGTGCTGGGCATGACCGCGCTGGCGCTTGTCGCGGTCAGCGCGTGCAACAAGAACGGCAACGGCAGCGCCAACGAACCGCAGAAGGCGCAAACTCCCAAAGCGCAAAAGGCCGCCGGGACCAAGACGATTGCCGCCGCGCTTCCGGCCGGCGGGCCATTCATGAGCGCGGCAAAGGCTGCCGGGCTCGATCAGACGCTCGCCGGCCCTGGCCCGTACACCGTTTTCGTGCCGAGCGACGCCGCGTTCAGCGCCGCGCCCGCCGGCACATTCGACACCAGTCCGCAAAATCGGGCGAAGCTGACGAGCGTCCTCACCAATCTGATCCTGCCCGGAACCGTGATGGTCGCCGACATCGACAAGGCGATCGACAACGGCAAGGGCAAGGCGGTGCTGGCGACCATGGGCGGCGGCACGCTGACGGTCACGAAGGACGGCGGCAAGACGGTGCTGGCGGATTCCAGCGGTCACAAGGCGACGATCATTAAGGGTGACGAGCAGTACACCAACGGCGTCGTTCACGAGGTCGACGCGGTGCTGATGCCGAGCAAGCCCGCGTCAGCCCCCGCTGTCGGGCAGAAGGTCCGCAAGTAGCCGCTACATCTTGCGTGTCCGGGGTTCGTGGCACGCCAGATAAGCTTCGCTCATCATTCTGCTTCCGCGCGGCAAACGGCTCGCTATAGTGCCGTGAAACCGTGGCGGACGATGGGGCTGAAGCGACATGAAAGTGACGATTGAGCGGGCGACTCTCCTCAAGAGCCTGGGCCACGTCCAATCGGTCGTGGAGCGCCGCAACACCATTCCGATCCTCAGCAACGTGCTGATGGAAGGGCGCGAGGATGGCTCGCTCCGGCTGATGGCCACCGATCTCGACCTTCAGGTCGACGAAACGGTGCCCGCGAATGTCAGCCAGCCGGGCGCGACGACCGTGTCGGCTCACACCTTCTTCGACATCGTCCGCAAGCTGCCGGAGGGCAGCCAGGTCGAGCTCACCGCCGCCGAGGGCAAGATGCAGGTCGTCGCCGGCCGCGCGCGGTTCAACCTTTCGACCCTGCCGCGTGACGACTTCCCGGTGATTGCCGAGGGCGATCTGCCGACGCGGTTCGAGCTGCCTGCCGCGACGCTCCGGCAGATCATCGAGAAGACTCGCTTCGCAATCTCCAGCGAAGAGACGCGCTATTATCTGATGGGCATCTTCTTCCACGTGGTCGACGATCAGATGCGTGCCGCCGCCACGGACGGGCACCGGCTGGCGCGGGTCACGATCCCCCGGCCCGACGGCGCCGAGGGGATGCCCGACGTGATCGTGCCGCGCAAAGCCGTCACGGAACTGTATCGCCTGCTCGAGGAGGTCGAGGGCACGGTCGAGATCTCCCTCTCGCCGACCAAGGTTCGCTTCGGCGTCGGCAGCGCGATCCTGACCAGCAAGCTGATCGACGGCACCTTCCCCGACTATAATCGCGTGATCCCGACCGCGAACGACAAGCTCCTGAAACTCGATCCGAAGAGCTTCTCGGCCGGCGTCGACCGCGTCTCAACGATCGCGTCGGAGAAGACGCGCGCGGTGAAGATGGCCGTCGACCGCGACAAGGTCACGCTGTCGGTCACCTCGCCCGAGAATGGCGTGGCGACGGAGGAAGTGCCCGCCGATTATGGCTCGGACGTGATCGAGATCGGGTTCAACGCCCGCTACCTGCTCGATATCCTGGGCGAAATCGACGGCGACACCGTCGAAGTCCACCTCGCCGACGCCGCCGCCCCCACGCTGCTGCGCGAGAACGACAAGTCGAACGCGCTCTATGTGTTGATGCCGATGCGGGTGTGACCAGTGTCACGTCAATGGAGCAAGACTGATGCATTTGCCCACTACAACGTGGAAATGGAGAACACTCGCTGGAGCTGGAGCGGCGTAAGCGACGACGGGACAGCGGCAGTCTTGGTTTTTTGGGCTGATGGGGTGCGTCGCGATGCTGACGGCAACTTCATCTACGCCGACGACGACGACCTAGACGCGGACTGGCGACGTGGGCCGGGTCACACGGCGCGCGTCAGGCATTTGTGCCACGTGCAAGACATTCTTGGCGGCAGGTTCAATGCTGTCATCGCACGCGCCGAAGATAAGAACGCGTCTCCTCGAAAAATAGCGTCGTGCTACCCGCACGAAGGTGTCACCTGGACGCTGACCAAGTTTGACCCTTCGACTGGCGCTTTCGCAGCCCGCGCGACTAGGTCATAGCAATGATCTGCCGCCTGTGGCGCGGCTGGACGACGTCGGCGAATGCCGACGCCTACCAGCGCCTTGTCCATGAAGAGGTAATCCCGGCTATCGAGGCCCGGCGGATTCCCGGCTTCCGCCACATCGACCTGATGCGGCGCGAGCTTGGCGACGAGGTCGAATTCCAGACGCTGATGTGGTTCGACAGCCTTGAGGCGATCGAAGCTTTCATTGGCGATGATTACGGCGTCAGCCATGTGCCCGCGGCGGCGCGAGCGGTGCTGAAGCGCTTCGACGAGCGCGCTTCCCATTACGAAGTCGTCGACCAGCGGCGGCAGTGACTGGACGCCAGTCACCGCTCATCCTGAGTAGGGACTGAGCACGCGAAGCGTGTCGAAGGCCCGTATCGAAGGACCTTCGCTCCAGCTGGGCTTTGGGCACGCTCAACGGCTACTCAGCATCAGCGGCTTGGGTTAGGCACGCGCCGTGCCCGTCAGCCGCCTCACCCTGACTGATTTCCGATCTTACGCCACAGCGAGCATGGAGCCGGGCCCTGGCTTCGTGCTGCTGTTCGGCGAGAATGGTGCCGGGAAGACCAACCTGCTCGAGGCCGTCTCGATGCTGACGCCGGGCCGGGGGTTGCGCGGCGCTACGCTGTCGGAAATGGCCCGCCAGGGTGGTGGCGGCAGCTGGGCGGTGGCTGCCAAGCTCGGCGATGTGGACATCGGCACCGGCACTCAAGCCTCGGCGCCCGAAAAGCGGCAGGTGCGCATCAACGGCGCACCGGCGTCGGTGAATTCGCTCGGCGAATGGCTCTCGATCCTGTGGCTCACACCCGCAATGGATCGGCTCTTCACGGGGAGCGCGGGCGATCGCCGTCGGTTCCTCGACCGGCTGGTGCTCGCGCTTGAGCCCGGGCATGCGCACCACGCAACGCGCTACGACGCGGCGATGCGCGCCCGGAACAAGTTGCTCGCGGACGAGCCCTGGGACGAGAGCTGGCTCGCTTCACTCGAGCTGGCGATGTCGGAGCATGGTACGGCGATCGCCGAGGCGCGCGCGCGCGCCGGCGACGCTCTGGACGTGCAACTCATGCAAGCTCCGGACGACGAATTTGCGCGCGCTTCATTGGCGTTGGAGGGATGGGTTGGCGGCGACCTTGCGGCTTCCCTCCGGTCGAACCGCGCGCGCGACGCTGCCGCGGGCCGGGCCACGGAAGGGCCTCACCGGCAGGACCTTGCGGTTCTTCACCGGGCCAAGCAGATGCCTGCCGCCCAATCGTCCACTGGTGAGCAAAAGGCGCTCCTGCTCGGGCTCGTGCTCGCCCATGCCGAGCTGGTTGCGGAACGCCGCGGCGCGCCGCCGATCCTGCTGCTCGACGAAGTCGCCGCGCATCTGGATCCGAAACGGCGCTGCGCGCTGTTCAACCGCCTTCAGGCGCGCGGGCAGGTGTGGATGACCGCGACGGAAGCGGCGCTGTTCGAGGGCATCGGCGAGGCGTCGCGCTTCCATGTCGAGCCGGGGAAGGTCACGATGCTCTGACCGTCATTGCGAGGAGCCGAAGGCGACGCGGCAATCCAGGGGCCCAGGGCTGGATTGCCTCGCTGTGCTGGCAACGACGAGTAGGAGGTGGACTTTTTAAGCTTTGCCTCTATATTGCACCGCAACACGAGGCGCTTTTTCAAGCGGCGTGATCGGCTCAACGCTTTAAGCGGTAACCGGCCCGCGCCTCGATTTTGAAGTTCTCCACATCACGCGGGGTTCTTGTTCTCCCGCTCGCCGGGCGCTCAAGGGCGCTCCGGCGCGCCATGTTTGTGGAAGTATTTTCAATGTCATTTCAATCTCTTGGGCTTTCAAAGCCCCTGCTGGATGCGCTCGCCGCGAAGGATTATTCCAAGGCGACGCCGATCCAGCTCCAGGCCATCCCGACGGTGCTCACCGGCCGCGATCTCCTCGGCATCGCCCAGACCGGCACGGGCAAGACGGCGGCCTTCATGCTGCCGTCGCTCGACCGTCTGGCGGCTGCCCAGCGCATTCCGAAGCCGGGCCAGATCCGCATGCTCGTGCTTGCCCCGACGCGCGAGCTCGCCTCGCAGATCGCCGCCAGTGCGCAAGCCTATGGCAAGTTCATGCACCTGTCGGTTGGCGTGATCTTCGGCGGCGTGCCCAATTCCAAGAGCGTGCGCACCGTCGCTCGCGGCCTGGATGTGCTGGTCGCGACCCCGGGACGGCTGCTCGACCTCATCGATCAGC